>DXBC01000067.1 GCA_019116745.1 Candidatus Lachnoclostridium stercorigallinarum | reverse complement strand
CGATATAATGGATCTCTCCCTGCTTTTGTAAAAACATGGTCTTAAAGCTGGGAACCGCCTTAAACTGAAAGCGCCCAGGCACAGAAACCTTTATGATCATCTTATCCTCCTCTAATTCTCCGATTTTTCATTCAGGAGCATGCGGTAGCTGCCGTCCGGGGACAGCTGCTGCCTTACAATCCCCACCAGGGGATGCTCCACTCTCGTCTGCTCCTCCCCCCTCACAATCTCCATGTAGTCCATTGTAATTCCGGGTATCACCCCGTCCTGCCGTCCCACGGATCGGTATGGGATATAGCATACTCTGTCCACTTTCTCGCAGATCTCTCTGCACACCCCGTACTCCAGCACATGAACCGGCCGTTTCCCGTCCGGGGAAAAGAGACGGTTTCCCGTATCCAGCAGGGCCTCCGTCTCCGTTTTTCTTCCCCTGTAAAAAAGCCTTACATGGCAGAGATATTTTCTCTTCCTGGCGCTCTCCGCCGCCGTCAGCCACAGAAAGCGGCCTGCAAAAAAAGCCCCGGCTCCCAGAAATAAAAAAGCTGCCAGGGACAGGCTGTCACCCCCCGGCACGCCTCCGTCTCCTCCTCCGGACATGAGCAGGCCGCCCAGGCCTTCCCATACGCCGCTTAAAAGGGCGGCGGCCAGAAAAATCCCCGCCGTGTCCTGAATCAGCCTTTTAAGCGACGTCTGAAACTCCCTACCCGGTCCCCGCCCAAAGGCAATCCAGGCCATGACGGCAGCCGTACAGACCGCCCCGGGAAGGCCGGCCATACCTCTGTACAGAAACAGAGTCATCCCCTCCGGGCCGGCCGCCGCCCACACCAGTGTCAGACAGGCCCACAGAGCGCCTGCGGCCGCCGCCAAAAGCAGACGCCAGAGAGGTCCATAGCGCCTCAGGCAGGTCCGCACCAGCAAAAGCACGAGAAAATCCATGGACAGATTGATCAGAAACAGCACATCTATGTACACGGTACCCATCACTGCAGAAAGCCTCACCTCCGGTCCATAGGGTCTATTATAGCGGAAAGGGGCGGCGGAATTTGTCAAACGGGCAGGCGATATTCCTGTTTTTGGTCGGGAAAAATCGGGAAAATATGACGAATATCATGACAGAACACAAAAATGAGTCCTGGAACAGGCAGAAACAGAGAGTTTCCGGAAAAGAAAAAAGCCGCAGCGCACATCTGCGCTGCAGCACACACTCACAGCCGGGAACCTACCGGCCCCGGCTTTTTGTTATTCGATGATGAGAGACATTATCTCCTGTTGTCTCCTCTTCCCTCTCTGCCCTTCTTTAAGAAGTCCGGAACATTGATCTGAACTCCCTGATTGGGACGGTATGCGGGAGCGGGACGGCTTCCCTGCTGGGGAGCTGCCGTGCCTGCGGGGCGGGTTCCCTGCTGAGGAGCGCTGTAAGAACCGGCGCCTTCTCCTGTTCTGTATCCCGGAACGGTGTAGGTGGGAGCTGTATAGCCGCCTGCAGGACGGGCCTGGCTGGCCGTAGCTGCCGCCTCGGAAGCGGGAACCGCCTGTTTTGCCGGCTGCTTCTTATAGGGATTGCTGAAATCCTTCATGGCTCTGGCCACGGGAGTATTGGCTCCCTTGTCCGTCAGCCCTGTAGCGATCACCGTAATGGTGCACTCATCCTGAGCATTCTCGTCATACATGGCACCGAAGATAATATTGGCCTCATCGCCTGCCAGCTCCTGCACGTAGCTGGCTGCCTCGTTGGCCTCAATCAGGCTGATATCGCCGGAAATATTGATGATCACATGGCTTGCGCCCTCGATGGTGGTCTCAAGCAGCGGGCTGGATACTGCCTGCTCTACTGCCTCTTTCGCCTTCTCGTCGCCCTTTGCGTGGCCGATACCGATATGGGCGATGCCCTTTCCGGTCATAACTGTCTGTACGTCTGCGAAATCCAGGTTGATCAGACCGGGAACATTGATCAGGTCCGTAATGCCCTGTACTGCCTGCTGCAGCACCTCGTCCGCTTTCTTTAAGGCATCGGGCATGGTGGTTCTTCTGTCCACGATCTCCAGCAGCTTGTCGTTGGGGATTACGATCAGAGTATCCACATTCTCCTTTAAGTGCTCAATGCCCTGGAGAGCGTTGGTCATACGGGTCTTTGCCTCAAAGCGGAACGGCTTTGTCACCACGCCTACGGTGAGGATGCCCATATCCTTCGCCAGCTTGGCAACCACGGGAGCTGCTCCCGTACCGGTGCCTCCTCCCATACCGCAGGTAACGAACACCATGTCCGCTCCCTTCATGGCCTGCGCCAGCTCCTCGGAACTCTCCTCCGCCGCTTTCTCGCCGATCTCAGGCTTTGCGCCGGCTCCCAGTCCCTTTGTCAGCTTCTCGCCGATCTGCATGGCCGTAGGCGCCTTGCACAGCTGAAGAGCCTGCTTGTCCGTATTGACGCCGATAAACTCCACTCCGGCAATGTTCTCGTCGATCATGCGGTTCACCGCGTTGTTTCCTGCTCCGCCCACGCCGATCACAATAATTCTGGCTGAATTCTCTGTTTCATTTATCTTAATCTCCAACAAGATTGTTTCCTCCTTTAACCCTTTTTCCCTTCTATCTTCTGGTCTTTCTGTTTTATGTCAACTATCTTCCGCAATTTCCGCGGTTCTCCTAATACTATATTTGATTTTTGAAAAAATATCAACTCCTAATTGCTGAAAAACTCCTCAAAATTTTCATTTTTCTGTCTCTAAGACCTCTTCTTAAAGGTATAGGTCCTGCTGGTGTTGGCCTCATCGTAGGAATCCAGGTACAGGGTGCCTGCCTGTCCCTCCAGCACCGGCAGAGTATCATGGAGAACCGCCACCTTCCCGTTGATGGAATCGCTGCTGCCCAGCTCCACGTCAATCTCCCCGATCTTTAAGGTCACCTGGTTTCTGGCGCCGAAATGAATCTCATCCACCTGAATCTCATAGTCGTAGAGAGCCTGGGTCAGGCTCAGGATCTCGTCGAACACCTGGCTGTCCTCCACGGGAAGGGGGGCGTAGAGAGCAATGTGGCCGAACTCCAGCCCCGTCACCTCCGGAACTCCCTCCAGCTTTTCATTGGTGCTGTCCACGATGATTCCGTCCTTGTCAAAGTACATATAGCTGCTCATATACCGCAGATAGCCCACAATGCTCTTCTCATAGACGATCACTTCCACATGGGTGGGACTGACAAACTCCAGGTCATAGTCCTCCACATAGGGAATCTTTTTGTGGTCTCCCAGACGGTCATTCAGATAACAGTAAACCAGATTTCTCTCCTTTGCCGTAGGAAACAGAATCCTGGTGATCTCCTCGCTGCTGCAGCGGCTGTTTCCCGTGACGGTGACCTCCGTAATCCTCACAGAAAATCCCACTGCAATCAGCAGAAGAAAAATCACCGCCGGAATAAGCAGCCATTTTTTCAGTTTTCTTTTTCCTTTGCCTCTTGACTCCGCCATTGGATATCCGCACCTGCCAGCCGTAGATCCCGGCAGATGTCCTCGTACCCCCTCTCTATGTGAAAACAGTCGCTGATTCTCGTTTCTCCCGCCGCCCCCAGCCCGGCAATCACCAGAGCCGCCCCGCCTCTCAGATCTCTGGCGCAGGCATGACCTCCGGGCAGGAAAGGACGGCCGTGTACCAGTGCCTCCCCGGCCAGGACCTCCACCGAGGCCCCCAGTTTGTTCAGCTCCGCCGCCGTCTCATACCGCCCCTCAAAAACTGTTTCCCGGATCCGGCTGTCGCCGGAAGCGCTGCAGAGAAGCCCCATGAGAGGGGACTGCAGATCCGTGGGAAAACCGGGATAGGGACCGGTTCTCACGGAAATGGGGCTGGGACGCCCTTTCATGGTCACAGCCACGGAATTTTCGGAAATTCTGAGGTCGGCTCCCGCCTCCTCCAGAACCTGCAGCACCTCCTTCAGGTGGGAGGGCTTCACCCCGTCCAGCACCACATCTCCCCGGCCCGCCATGGCCGCCATGAGATAGGTGCCTGCCACAATCCGGTCTCCCGCCACCGCGAACCGGCAGCCGTGAAGGCGCTTTCTGCCCTGAAC
>DXBC01000066.1 GCA_019116745.1 Candidatus Lachnoclostridium stercorigallinarum | reverse complement strand
GGCCAGAGACTTCTGCACGCAGTGCCTGCCCTACATTGACGTGCTGTTTGGAATTGAGCCCTATCATCTGTGGAAGGATGAGGAAGATCACGCCAAAGGGGACGTAAAGGACGGAGTGCCCCTTCAGCCGGATTTTGAACAGCAGGACGCCGTATTCCAGGCGTTTGTGAAGCAGTATCCCAACTTAAAATGTATTGCCCGTCACGTCCGCTATGCCTACAGCGGCAGCGAAAACAGCCTGAAGGCTTATATGTGGTACGAAGGAAAGACCTATGAGAGCGGAACGCTGACCTTTAATATCCTGGACCGGGTGGGAGCAGGGGACGCTTTTGCAGGCGGACTTCTGTACGGAATGATGAACGGCTATGAGCCGGAGAAAATGCTGAATTTCGCGGTGGCCAGCAGCGCCATCAAGCATACCATCCGGGGAGATGCCAATCTCATCGACAATCCGGAAACCATCTGGGGTCTGGTGGATATGGGCTTTGACAAAAATTTTGATATTAAGCGGTGAAACCGCAGGAGACAATGATACAGGACGAAACTGGAAAGGAGGTTTTTTCTGTGAAAACCATAGAAGAGCTGTTTTATGACTGCGCAGTCGTTCCCGTGGTGGTGCTGGACGATCCGAAGGACGCCCTGCCCCTGGCGAAGGCCCTGACGGAAGGAGGACTGCCCTGCGCGGAGGTGACTTTCCGCACGGAGGCGGCGGAGGAGTCCATCCGGCAGATGAGCAGAGAGTACCCGGATATGCTGTTGGGAGCGGGAACGGTGCTGACAACAGAGCAGGTGGACCGGGCCATAGCTGCGGGAGCCAGATTTATCGTAAGTCCCGGATTTGATCCGGAGATTGTGGATTACTGCCTGGAGAAAGGGATTCCCGTCTTCCCCGGCTGTATGACCCCTTCCGAGGTGGCCCAGGGAGTGAAGCGGGGCCTGAAGGTGTTGAAATTCTTTCCGGCGGAGCAGGCCGGAGGCCTGGCCATGATCAAGGCCATGGCGGCGCCCTATACCACGGTGAAATTCATGCCCACCGGCGGAATCAGCGCCAAAAACCTGAAGGAGTATTTAGCCTGCGACAAGATTCTCTGCTGCGGCGGGAGCTGGATGGTAAAGGGAGATCTGATCCGGGAAGGAAAGTTTGACCGGGTAAAAGAGCTGGCCGCGGAGGCGAAGCGCCTGGCGGTGGAAGCGAGAAATCCGGAAGCGTAAGCCGGAAAATAAACAGGTTCATATTAAAAATGGGCTGTCGGAAAGCAGACAGCCCCCGCACAGAAAAGCCGCAGGCCGGGAGAAAATTCCGGTCTGCGGCTTTTCTGCGCCGTAGGCCCGGGCGGCCGGCAGGCCGGGAAGAAAACTTCTCTCCTGTCCGATTTGTGCTTCACAGGAAGCAGACAGAAAAAGACAGGCCGGCTAAAATAAAAGAGTATCGCAGACGCCGGGGCAAGAAAACGTCCGGCGGGTGTCGCGGTGCCCACGCCCCTATACGGTTTCTCCCATACAGAGGGCGGTGAGGGCAGCCAGGTCCGTCACCGTCAGCTTTCCCCGGGCGGTGGAGAGAATGCCCAGGTTTCTCAGCTTCGTCAGCTCTCTGGTAATCTGCACTCGGCTTATGCCGAGAATGTCCGCCAGGTCTTCCTGGGTCATCCCGATGGTCAGTCCGGAGTCGGAGGGCTGACCGGAGTCAGAGGGCCGCCCGGAGCAAGAGGGCCGACCGTAGTCGGAGGGTAGACCGCAGCCAGAGGTCAGGCCAGAGCTAGAGGGCTGACAGGAGCCAGAGGGCTGATTGGCAGTGAGCAGATACAGGAGGTTGCACAGCTTCACCTGGGAAGAATTGAACTCCTGATGGATGGTTTCAAAGAGGAAGCGGTTGACATATCTGGCATACCAGTTTATTACGCACTCGCTGAGAGCGGGGCTGGCCTCAAACATGGCCTGAAACTGAGGGATGGTAAACTCCAGCACATGAATTGGAGAGAGGGCGGCTGTGGTCAGGGAAAGCTCGATGCGGAAATCGGCGGTGTGGTAACCGGGGAATACGGTTCCCGGACCGTGAAAGCTGATGATTCTGCGCCTTCCTGTCTCGTGTTCGGCAAAGTGAACCGCGTTTCCTGAGATAAAGTAATGGATGCGGTCATGAGGCTGCCCCGGCCGCCACAGGTAATCCCCCTTCTGGAAGACCCGTTCCGTGTGGGGCTGAGATAAAAAATAGGGATAGAACGGGCGGAAATCATCTGCAAAATAATATCTTGGCGTTAAGATGGAAATCACCTCACTTTTGAAGCAATATTATTCAGGGGTATCCGGACAGAAGTGACTGTTCCGGATACGGGAAAGGAGAAGTATTTTTTATGAAGCACAGAGTAAAACTGACGGTAATCGACAAAAAACTGTATCCGGAGCTGCAGCAGCAGTACTGCGCAGATCCGGCGGCCGGGGCCTGTCCCTGCTATCATGTGGGCGATGAATTTATATTTGAGCGGGACGGCGGCCGGGATGATTTCTGGCATATGGGCATAAATACTCTGGTAAAAACAGAGGGAGATCCCGACACTGTGGCGGGAGGCCCCCGAATGCCCCACTGTTCCGAGGCCTGGGACGCGTTTTCCAGATACATCTACGCCGGCCTCCAGGGCGGCTCCATTATGAAAGGATGGATGAACCGGGAAAACATCATGATCACCTGCTGCTCCGACGGCACCAGGCCGGTGATCTTTAAGATCGAGCGGCTGGATTATGAGGAATAAATCCCTCAGAAAGGACTGTCCGGATCTGCGGCAGTCCTTTCTTCGATTTCGTCTGCCAGGGACTGCAGCTGGTTCTGGTCCAGGATCCGCAGCCCTTTGGGGGTTCTCTCCAGAATTCCCTCCCTGCACATCTCTGCGATGAGCTGCATGAGATGGCGGTAGGAGATGGTTAGGTATTCTGCCAGTTCCGTGTATTTTAAGGACAGGACGCCGCCGCTTTGCAGCAGGAGAATACAGGCGGCAAAATTGTTTTTGCTGGGATAGGCGGCCAGGTTCATGTATTTCCGGTTCTGGGTCACGTTCTGCTTCAGAGCCATGCTGCAGCAGAACCGCAGAAAAAGGGCATCTTTTAAAAGCCTGTCCCGGCATCCGCTGGTATCCACCTCGATAAAGCGGCATTCCGTCTGTGCCACAATGGGAAAGGGCCGTTTGTTTTCTTCAAACAGCTCCGGCACGCCGAAAAAGGCCGGGGGAGTGAAGTAATTGATCAGAGACTGGCGGCCGTTTTTGTGGATGCCGTAGAGCTTGGCGGTTCCCCGTTCCAGATACAGGACTCTGGTGAGCGGATCCGTATCCCTGGTGATGTACTCTCCTTTTTTATAGTCTACCACTCGCAGATAGGGACGAATGTCAAAGGAAAAGTGGGAGAGAAATCCGCTGTCTTTTAAAATTTTGTCAATAGCCTTCCGGCTTTCCGTATTTTTCATTTCTTACCTCGAAAAATCATAAAAATATGAGAAATCTCATATTATTTCCATTTCCCCTATTATATACTGCTTTTAGATAATTTTACAAAATTTTCACAGAGGAGACAAGAGGAACCATGTATAAGAAAATCGATTTCAGGGTACGGCCTCCTTTCGGAAACTACATGAAAATGTTTGAGAACGATCAGGCCCATTTTGCCAGGCTGGCGGATGCCTTTGACATGACGGTGTCAGAGTCTCAGAGAACGGGAAGCCTGGAGGCGTTTGTGGGGGAGATGGACCAGGCGGAGATTGAGATTTCCGTGGTGCCCTGCCGCAAGGAGCTGGGGGCGACGGGGGACGATTTCTTCGATCTCACAGAGAGATATCCGGGGCGCTTTATTATTTTCCCCTACATCGATCCCACTGACGGAGAAGAGGCGCTGCGGGAGATCGACCGCTACCGGGAGACGTGGGATATCCGGGGAGTGAGCGCCGAGCCCACTTTTCAGCCCAAGCCCTACCGGTTTGACGACCCGGTGGCCTACCCTATGTATGAAAAGCTGCAGAGAGAGGGACTGGCCCTTTTTGTCAGCTACAGCGCCAAGCTGCTGCCCGTGGTGGACCCGGATACGGTGCGTCAGCTGGGAACGGTGCTCCACGATTTTCCGGAGCTGAATATCGTGGTGGGACACGGCGGCTGGCCCTGGCATCTGGAAGTGATGGCCATGGGATTCAACTCCCCCAACATTTACATTGTCCCGGACATGTACGGCCTGACCGGGGCGGGGAGCCAGGATTATGTGCAGTCCGCCAACACTCTGATGAAGCATCAGATGCTGTTTGGGACGGCCTATCCCATCCTCAATGTGGTGGACACGGCCAGATTTTATGAAAACTGCGGGATAAAAGAATCCGTGCTTCCGGATTTCTTTTACAATAATGCGGCCAGGCTGCTGAAGCTGTAATATCTGCAGCCGGCTGGAACAAGGTCACTATAAAAGAGAAAAATAAATCAGGAGGAAGTATTATGAAAAAAGCATTAGCCCTTGGACTGTCACTGTGCATGGCGGCATCAATGATCGGCTGTTCTTCAGCCGGAGAAAGTGAGACGGTGTCTGAGACTACCGTTGCGGAGAGTACTGGAGCAGCAGATTCCGGAGAGACGGAGAGCGCCGGAGAGACGGCGGAGGCTGTGTCTCTGGATGAGTATGTGTACGACGGAGAGCCCCTGGAGATTCACCTGGGAGACATCAACAGCCAGTTTCCGCTGAATCTGGCTTACAATCTGGGTTTTCTGGAGGAAGAATTTGAGGGGAGCAACGTCACCTTCACCATGGATTATTTCCAGAACGGCCCGGCTATCTCCGAGGCTTTCGCTTCCGGCGACCTGGATTTTGCGGAGTTCGGTGAGCAGGCTGCCATTTCCGGAATCTCTGCGGATTACGGCTACAAAATTATCGGCCGCAACTGCGACACGGAGACCATGTATCCGCTTGTGGTAAACATGGACATCACCGATGCGGAGAGCTTAAAAGGAGCGAAAATCGCCGTTTCCGTGGGTACTAGCGCCCACTATCTGCTTCTGTCTTATCTGGAGTCCATGGGACTTTCCGAGTATGACATTGAACTGGTGAACACTAACGATACAGTGACCCTGCTTGCTTCCGGCGAAGTACAGGGTGCTGCCGATCAGATGGCCAAATTCTCTTCTCTCATCGATGCCGGCGAGGTTCACGTGCTGGCGGACGGAACGGCCAGCCAGACCTGCCAGATCAGCGCGTTTGTGGGACGTAACGAGTTCTGTGAGCAGTATCCGGAGATTACGGCAAAGATCCTGCGGGCGGTTCAGAATGTGGATGACTGGATGGCTGAGAGCGAGGAGAATCAGAAAGAAGCATTCTCCACTCTGGCTGAAATCACCCAGAGAGAAGAAGAGTGGTTTTCTACTATGTATGGCGGCTCCAATTTCGGGGCAGATCTGACAGAGCAGGATCTGAGAGTTCTGGAAGAAGTTCTTCAGTTTATGAAGGACAACGAGCTGCTGTCCAATCCGGATATCACCATGGATGATGTTCTGGATCTGAGTTATCTGGAGCTTGCCGGACTGCGGTAAGCCTCACGGGACGGGCAATCCTTGAAAGGCGGTTGCCCGTCTTCCTGTATACTGGCATTATTTGGAAAGGAAGTCTGCAGATGTTTAATCGTAAATCAAAAAACAGCGCGGGAGAAAAAAGGCTGCTGCTGTGCATTGCCATTGTATTTCCCATTCTGGTGCTGCTTTTCTGGCAGTATGCATCTACCCACGGGATTTTAAAAGCATCTCTGGTGCCGGCGCCGCTGACTATTATCAAGACCTTTATTTCGTATATTGAATCCGGGCGGCTCTGGAAAAACCTGAGCGTCAGTTTCGGCCGGGTGGCCTGCGGATACCTGATCGGAGCTGTGGCCGGCGTGATTGTGGGATTTCTCATGGGACTGTTCAAACCGGTGAATGCGGCATTAAGCGGGATCGTCAGCGTTCTCAGACCCATCCCCACCATTGCCCTGGTGCCCATTGTGATCCTCCTTGCAGGCATTGGATTTTTCTCCAAAGTGGTGATCATTGCTTTCGGCTCTTTCTGGCCGGTGCTTTTAAACACCATGCATGGGATCCAGACTGTGGACGGAAAACTGCTGGAGGTGGCTTACACCTACCGGATTCCTACGCCGAAGACCATATTTAAGATCATTGTACCTTCCTCCATTCCGGCTATCCTGACCGGCCTGCGTCTGGGAATGAGCAGCGCCTGGATGAGCGTGGTGGCCGCTGAGATGATCGCGTCCTCTACGGGAATCGGTTATCTGATCACTCTTTCCCGGGAGACGGCCAACGCCAGAGTCATGTATATGTGCGTGCTGGTCATCGGCTTTATCGGTCTGGTGATCGACAAGGGTCTGACCCGTCTGGAGAACTATTACCTGGCGAAAACCAGAGGAATTGTGGACAGTAAGTGAGGAGGAACGTTATGGCAGAAAATGGAAATATTCTGGAAATCCGGGACCTGCACAAAAATTTCTATATCAAAGGACAGAAGCTGGAGGTACTCTCCGGTGTGAATCTAAGCGTAAAGGACGGAGAGCTGGTGGCCATTGTGGGAGCCAGCGGCTGCGGAAAGAGTACGCTTTTAAAGCTGATTATCACTCTGGAATCCATCAGCTCCGGTGAGATACTCCTGGACGGCGAGCCGGTGAACGGCCCTTCCCCCAAATGCAGCATGATTTTCCAGGAGGCCAGACTTTTTCCCTGGCTTACAGTACGGCAGAATATTGAATTTGTGATTCCGGACTCCGTTCCAAAGGAAAAGAAAAAGGAGATGGTGGAGTACTACACCAATCTGGTGGGGCTGTCGGAATTTATGAACGCCGTGCCAAACCAGCTCTCCGGCGGCATGCAGCAGAGGGTCAGCATTGCCAGAGCCCTGGCCACCAGGCCTCAGCTTCTCCTTCTGGACGAGCCCTTCGGCGCCCTGGACGCGTTTACCAGGATGAATATGCAGAACGAGGTGCTGCGGATCCGGGAGCAGGACAAGACCACCATGATCATTGTCACCCACGAGATCGACGAGGCCATTTATCTGAGCAACCGGGTAGTGATCATGGGGAAAAATCCCGGCGTGGTGAAACGGATCGTTCCGGTGGATCTGCCCTTCCCCAGGGACAGGACTTCCGCAGAATTCCTGGAGATCCGGGGAGAGATCATGAAGGAGTTTCTGCAGACGTAAGATTTTTACTGTGAAAGCCCGGTAGGCCGGATTGCGAATGCAGGTCGGATCGCATGAGTGCGCAGCACGGAGCGGTCCGAGGGCTTTCATGGTTCGTGGTGTCCGCGTTAGCGGGCACGGAGGTTTGCGTGGATGTGAGAAAAACATCGGGAATAAAAAAATTTTATATGGCCGCCGCTTCACGGAAGATGGGATGTCCGTGAGGCGGCGGCCGTTTGGCGTCATCAGCCGGACAAAGGGGCAGCTTTTTTAATTCCCCTCTTCTCAAGTCCGGGCCGGTTCGCTATAATAAGGAAAGATGCTTCCGAAGATCCGGCGGCCGCGTCTCCTGCATAATTTTCCAGAAACCGGAAATCCTAACAGGGAATTCCCAGACAGGAAAACAGACAGGAGGTAATGCTATGCCGGATTTAAAAAACAGCGAGACGGCGAAAAATCTCATGAGGGCCTTTGCCGGGGAGAGCCAGGCCAGGAACCGCTATACCTTTGCGGCATCTGTGGCCAAAAAGGAGGGGCTGCCGGTGATCGAGGCAGTGTTTCAGTTCACCGCAGACCAGGAAAAGGAGCATGGGGAAATTTTTTACAATTATCTGGAAGAGCTGGCAGGACAGACCATTCACGTGGACGGAGGATATCCGGTGGATATCTGCCCGGGAACCCTGGGCCTTTTAAAGGCCGCCCGGCACAACGAGTACGAGGAGTACGGCGATGTGTACCGGAATTTTGCGAAAACCGCCAGGGAAGAAGGGTTTGAGCAGATTGGAGCCAGCTTTGAGATGATAGCTGAAATTGAAAAGGTTCACGGCGACCGATTCCAGCTTTTTGCGGATCTGATGGAAAAGAACCAGCTCTTTGCGTCAGAAATCGACACCGGGTGGATGTGCTTGAACTGCGGGCACATATACAGGGGAAAAACGGCTCCTGTGAAATGTCCGGTGTGCAGCCACAAGCAGGGATATTTTATCCGGCTGGAGCTGGCGCCCTATATTCAGTAGAGGAAATCTGCCATGAAAAAAATATTGTTTGGAGCAGCCTGTCTGGCGGCAGCCGGCGGGCTGCTCCGTTCTGAGTATGAAAAACGTCACTTTTCGGCGGAGACATTTGAGGTTTCGTCGGAGAAGATCCGGCAAAACAGAACCTTTGTCTTTCTGTCCGATTTACATAATCAGGAGTTCGGGCCGGAAAATCACAGGCTTCTGGAGGCGATCAGGGAGATCCGGCCGGATTTTGTGCTTATCGGCGGAGATATGATGGTGACGAAGGACACCTGTGAGACCGGTCCGGCCCTGAGGCTGACAAAGGCCCTGGCGGCCCGGTATCCCGTCTATTACGGAAACGGAAATCACGAAACCAGAATGCGGGACAAACCGGAAATTTACGGGGATCAGTACCGCCGCTATATGGATGCCCTGGAGAGAACCGGGGTGACCTGCCTTTCGGATTCCACGGCAAAGGTGGATGACCTGGCCATTACCGCCATTGATCTGCCGAAAAAATATTATCAGAAATTTCATCCGGCGAAGCTGGACTGCAGGGATGTGGAGCGCATGGCGGGGCCGGCGGACCGGGAGCGGTTTCAGATTCTGCTGGCCCATTCCCCCCTGTTTTTTGACGCCTACAGCCAGTGGGGGGCGGATCTGACCCTGTCCGGCCATTTTCACGGGGGAACCATCCGCCTGCCCCTTCTGGGCGGGGTGATGACGCCTCAGTATCAGTTTTTCCTCCCCTGCTGCGCGGGAGATTTTGAGAAGGACGGCAGGAGGATGATCGTGAGCCGCGGTCTGGGAACCCACTCCATTCCGATTCGGTTTAACAATAAACCACAACTGGTAGTGGTTCATCTGAAAAATAAACCTATATTTTGATAAATGGAATGTTTACAGAATGGAAAAAGTCTGCTATACTGAATGGGCTTCGCGGCTGGCGCCGCGGGGAAAGGATATAAGAATATGAGCATTTCTTATAAATTGGAACAGTTTGAGGGGCCCCTGGACCTGCTGCTTCACCTGATTGAGAAAAACAAGGTGAGCATTTACGACATTCCCATTGCGGAAATCACGGATCAGTATCTGGATTATGTGAGCCGGATGGAGAAGGAAGATTTAAATGTGGTCAGCGAATTTCTGGTGATGGCGGCCACTCTGCTGGACATCAAATCCCGGATGCTTCTTCCTGCCGAGGAGACCAAAGAGGGGGAAGAGGAGGATCCGAGAGCGGAGCTGGTGGCCCGGCTTCTGGAGTATAAGATGTACAAGTATATGGCCTTTGAGCTGAAGGACAGAGAGCTGGACGCGGAGAAGGTGTTTTACAAAGCTCCCACCATCCCCAGGGAGGTGGCCCGCTATGAGCCGCCGGTGGATCTGGACAGACTGCTGGACGGCCTGACGCTGGCAAAGCTCCAGGGCATTTTTGAGGCGGTGATGAAGCGCCGGGAGGACAAGGTGGATCCCATCCGCAGCCGGTTTGGAACCATTAAACGGGAGCCGGTGAGCCTGGAGCAGAAGATCACCTCTGTCATGGATTATGCCAGAAAGCACAGAAAGTTCAGTTTCCGCTCCATACTGGAGCGCCAGGGGGACAAGCTGGAGATCGTGGTCACCTTCCTGGCGGTGCTGGAGCTGATGAAAATCGGAAAAATCCATCTGACCCAGGAGAATCTGTTTGACGATATGGAAATCGAGACTCTGGAGGCAGAAGGAGAGGAAGAGGATCTGGATCTGGACGGAATCGGAGAACTGGAGTAGGAGCGGAGAACAGGAAGATGGAAGAGGAAAAGAAAGTTAGATCCGGGACGGATGAAGAGGAGAACGGCGGGGGAAGCTATCCGGAGAGCGACTGGGAAGCTATTGTGGAGGCAGTGCTTTTTACCATGGGCTCATCGGTGGAGATCCGCCAGCTTGCCGCCGCCATCGATCAGAGCGAAGATACGGCCCGCCAGGTGGCGGAGCGGCTGAGAGAGCGGTATGAGAGGGAAAACCGGGGAATGCAGATCGTCTGGCTGGAGGACAGCGTACAGATGTGCACCAAAGCCCGGTTTTATGAAAATCTGATCCGGGTGGCATCGTCGCCCAAAAAGCAGGTGCTGACGGATGTGGTGCTGGAAACGCTCTCCATTATCGCCTACAAGCAGCCGGTGACCAAGATGGAGATTGAGAAAATCCGGGGAGTCAAATCGGATCACGCCGTCAACCGGCTGGTGGAGTACAATCTGGTATATGAGGCCGGGCGTCTGGATGCGCCGGGGCGTCCTGCCCTGTTTGCCACCACGGAGGAATTCCTGCGCCGCTTCGGAATCGGATCCACAGAGGATCTGCCGGAGCCGGCTCCGGAGCAGATCGAGGAATTCAGGCAGGAGGCGGAGGACGAACTCCAGTATCACGGCGAAGAAGAGGGACAGGCCGCAGCAGAGGCCGCGGCCGCCCTGGAGGCTGCGGCGGAAGAGTCGGAAAATGCCCGGGATACCGTCGGGGAAGAGGCGGAAAGAGCCCTGGACGTCTCCGGGGAAGAGTTCAGTCCGGACGGAGAGACACAGAGAGAACACACAGGAGGAGAAATACATTGAACAGCAGTGAAATGAAAGTGATAAAAAAAGACGGAACAAAAGAGGATTTCAACGTACAGAAGGTGGTGGTGGCGGTCAACAAATCCGCGGAGCGGGCCATGATCACCTTTACGGAAGCGGAGCTTCAGTTTATCTGCCGTTTTGTGGAGGAGAAGGCGGAGGAGCTGGACATTCCGGAGATCCCCATCGCCCAGATGCACAATCTGGTGGAGGGAGCCCTGGAAAAGGTGAATCCCGCCGTGGCGAAGAGCTATAGAGATTACCGCAATTACAAGCAGGATTTCGTGCAGATGCTGGATGAGGTCTACAAGAAGAGCCAGTCCATCATGTACATCGGCGACAAGGAAAACTCCAACACGGACAGCGCCCTGGTTTCCACCAAGCGCAGCCTGATTTTCAATGAGCTGAACAAGTCCCTGTATCAGAAGTTTTTCATGACGGTGGAAGAACTGCAGGCCTGCCGGGATGGATATATCTATATTCACGATATGTCCGCCAGGAGAGATACCATGAACTGCTGCCTGTTCAACGTGAAAGAGGTGCTTACCGGCGGCTTTGAGATGGGAAATCTGTGGTACAATGAACCGAAGACCCTGGACGTGGCCTTCGACGTCATCGGAGACATTGTGCTCAGCGCCGCCAGCCAGCAGTACGGCGGATTTACGGTGCCCAGCGTGGAGGAGATTCTGGCTCCCTATGCGGAAAAATCCTTTGAAAAATATACGGAAAAATACGAGGAACTGGGCCTGAACCGGGAAAAGGCGGAGGAGATCGCCTGGGCCGACGTGCAGAGAGATATGGAGCAGGGCTTCCAGGGTTGGGAGTACAAGTTTAACTCCGTGTCCTCCAGCCGGGGAGATTATCCCTTTATCACCATGACGGCGGGAACCGGCACCAGCCGCTTCGCCAAAATGGCCACCATTACCATGTTAAACGTCCGCAGAAAGGGACAGGGAAAGGACGGTCACAAAAAGCCGGTGCTGTTCCCGAAAATCGTCTTCCTCTATGACGAGAACCTTCACGGACCCGGCGGAGAACTGGAGGACGTATTTGAGGCGGGAATCGAGTGCTCCAGAAAGACCATGTATCCCGACTGGCTCTCCCTGACCGGAAAGGGCTATGTGGCAGGAATGTACCGTCAGTACGGAAAGATCATCTCCCCCATGGGCTGCCGCGCCTTCCTTTCTCCCTGGTATGAGAGAGGCGGCATGTATCCGGCAGACGACAAGGACCAGCCGGTGTTTGTGGGCCGTTTCAATGTGGGCGTGGTCAGCCTTCATCTGCCCATGATTCTGGCAAAGGCCAGACAGGAGAGCCGGGACTTCTTTGAGGTGCTGGACTACTATCTGAACCTGATCCGCCGGCTCCACATCCGCACCTACGCCTACCTGGGAGAGATGCGGGCGTCCACCAACCCCCTGGCTTACTGCGAGGGCGGTTTCTACGGCGGCCATCTGGGACTTCACGACAAGATCAAGCCTCTGTTAAAGACGGCTACGGCCTCCTTCGGCATCACGGCTCTCAACGAGCTGCAGCGGCTGTACAACGGAAAATCCATCGCCGAGGACGGAGCCTTTGCCCTGGAGACCCTGGAATACATCAACAGGAGAGTGGATGAGTTTAAAAAGGAGGACGGAAACCTCTACGCCATCTACGCCACTCCGGCGGAGAACCTGTGCGGTCTGCAGGTGAAGCAGTTCCGGAAAAAATACGGAATCATTGAAAATGTCTCCGACCGGGAGTATGTGAGCAACGGCTTCCACTGCCACGTGACGGAGGACATCACTCCCATCGAGAAGCAGGATCTGGAGTACCGGTTCTGGGAGCTGTGCAACGGAGGAAAGATCCAGTATGTGAAATATCCCATCAGCTACAACACAGAGGCCATCAAGACTCTGGTGCGCCGGGCCATGGCCATGGGATTTTACGAGGGAGTAAACCTTTCCCTGGCCTACTGCGACGACTGCGGCCATGAGGAGCTGGAAATGGATGTCTGCCCCAAATGCGGCAGCCGGAACCTGACAAAGATCGACCGGATGAACGGCTATCTCAGCTATTCTAGAGTGAAGGGAGATACCCGCTTAAACGACGCGAAAATGGCGGAGATCGCCGAGAGAAAGAGTATGTAGAAAGGGGCGTAAAAGCTCCGGAGAGAAGCGGCGCAGCCGGGATATCCTGTCATCGGGATCCCGGCTGCGCCGTACGGGTATGTATGAAAAGCGGGGACAGCGGCCGTTTGGGATGATCATCCCAGGCCAACGCCCATGAGGAGGGGAATGGTCGCCAGACAGAACAGGGTGGTGAGAAAAATCATCTTTGCTCCCAGGTCTGTGTTGGTGTGGTACTGCTCCGTGATAATGGAGGCCGCCGACGGGCTGGGCAGGCCTGCGGAGAGCAGAAGGGTGCCGGCGATCACCGGATCCAGATTCTGTCCCGCTGTCCGCAGGAACACCAGGGTCAGCAGAGGCAGGAAGATCAGGCGCAGGGCGGTAAGTACATAATTTCTGGCCCCGGAGAACATTTCCCGGAAGTTCAGCTTGGCCATGGAAAGTCCCACCACGATCATGGACAGGCCGGAGGTGATGGAAGCCAGATAGCTGATGGAATCGGCCAGCACCGTGGGCAGAGACCACTGGTTGATATAAAAGATCAGGCCCAGAACCACGGCGATGTTGATGTTGGTGAGGAGCATTTTCTTCAGGCTCAGCTTTTCCGTGATGGAGTAGCCGTCTGTGAGCATTTTCACACCCACGGAAAAGATCAGCAGATTGGCGATCATGTTCATGATGGACATGAGGAAAACGCCCTCGTTTCCGTAAAGGCTCAGGGCCAGAGGCAGCCCCATAAAGCCGTTGTTGGAGAAGGAGGACACAAACAGCCACACCCCCCGCTCTTTTTTGGGAACGGAAAATACCCGCACGGCGATAAAGCCGATGAGGATGGAGACGGCATAAAATACCAGGGAAAACAGCAGAATTTCCACGCCCCGGTGCAGAAGCTCCGGGTCATACTCCATCTGCATGGCGTTGAAAACGGTGGCCGGCATGGTCACTTTTACAATGAAATTGGACAGGCCGGAGGCATAGTCGGTGCTGACGATGTTCTTTTTCCCCAGAAAGCAGCCCAGGAAAATCAGGAGAAACAGGGTGAGCACACTGTTTACGATGATCTGCATGGTGAAATCGTTCCTTTCTTTCATTCAATCTGTGGGCTATTGTACTCCGGAATGGTCCGGGAATCAATGGAAAATCCCAAAATATGGCGGAAAGGGCAACATTTGAGGGCTGGCGGCTGCAGTTTCGGGTACATGGGAAGAGAGGAGAAAACCGGTGAGAAGATATTTTGGAAAACAGGAGATGGATATTCTGGTGACGCTGATTTTAAGGCACGGCTGGGTCACCGGGGAAGAGCTGGCCTCCGTTCTGGGAGTGAGCAAGAAAACGGTTCAGCAGGAGATCCGCAGGCTGGGGGAAGAACTGGGGGAGGACTGCCGGATTCACTCCAGCCAGAAAAAAGGATATCGCCTGGAGAGCCTTTCCGATCATCTGCGCCGGGATATGATCAGTGATCTGGAGAAAAATGAGAATCATTACAACATGCGGGGGCGCACGTCCGCGCTGGCCCTGTATCTGCTGTTTCAGCAGGATTTTGTCACCATGGATCAGCTGGCGGAGACATTTTTTCTCTCTAAATCCACGGTGTTTTCCGAGGTAAAGACCATGAAGCGGTGGATGGGGAGACAGGGAGGAATCTCCCTGGAGGTCTCCGGGACGAGGGGAGTGCGGGTGCTGGGAAGCGAGCTGGACCGGCGCTTCCGCTGCGCCACCTTCTGTATGCCGGGGATTCTCTGCCGGCTGCCGGGACCGGAAACGGAATGGGACCGCTATGAAGAGGAGCTCTCCCTGATCCGGAAAGGGCTGGGAAAGGATCTGGCGGAAAGAAATATGAGAATTTCCGGAGAAGACTTTGGAAAGGCCTGCCGTTATCTGGCGGTCTGTCTTCTGCGGAACCGTCTGGGCTTTTCCCTGGATCAGGAAGGGGAGAAGGAAGAGCACTGGGGATTTCTCTTTTCTCAGGCGGAGCTGGCCGGTTTCCGGGAGCTTCTGTCCATGGCGTCGGTATTTTCCGGAAAAGGACAGGAGGAAGAGGGAGCCTCCCTGCAGTCAGAGCCCGTCGCTGTGGAGGAGGTCTGGCTGGAGAAGCTGGAGGGAGAAATCAGGGAGCGGCTGGAGATGGCTTCGGAGGAGCCGGTTTTTTCTGACAGAGATCAGCTGCTTACCCATCTTCGGCGTCTGAAGCGGCGTCTGGACACCGGAAAGTACGCCACCAATTACTACGACAAGGAGCTGATGATCGCCTGCCCTCTGGAAACCCATCTGATGGAACTGTGCTGCCGCCGCGTTTTTGGAAGAGAACTGCCGAAAACGGAGCTGTTTTTTCTAACCGCCTATCTGTCGGGAAGCCTGGAACGGGAGAAAAAAGGGGTGGACGTCCTTCTGGTGAGCAACCAGAGCCCGGGGCTTACGGCAGGTCTTAAGGCCTGTATTCAGGAATACTTGGGCTGCGGGGTGAAATCTTTCCGGACGGAGCCGGTCTATCTGTTTGAGGCGGAGCAGACAGAGGGGAGAGAAGAGCTGCTTCTCACCACGGAGCGGGAGATTGCCATTCTCCACCGGGAATTTCTGCTCCTTCCGGCGGTAATCCGCGGGAGAGAGGAGGAGCCGGTGAGCCGTCTGCTGGCGGAGTGGCGGGGAGAGCGGAAAAAAGAAAAGATCCGCCGCGCTCTGGAGCGCTATCAGAGGCCGGACAGGCTGCTGCCGGGAGGAAAGGCCGGACGGGGAACGGCGGATTTCCGCGCCATGGCCGGGTGGGAAGAAGGCAGCGAGGTTTCCGTAAACACCGTGTCCGGCGGTCTTCTCTTTCTCTGCCGGTTTCAAAGGGCAGAAGAAACGTCCATTCAGCTTTTTGAGCTGGAACGTCCCATGGAGTACAACAGAAAGAGCATCCGCCGCCTGCTGGCAGCGAGCTGGTGCGGCGGGCGGGAGGGAATATTTGATTTTTTCCTGGCGGTTTCCTTCCTGCTGGAGGAAAACAGCCGGAAAGAGGCTAAAAGCCTTCCATTTTGACAGGGCAGAGAAAGCCGTTCAAAAAAAGTTTCTTATTTTGGGAGCTTTTCTTGAATGGCTTTTTCTTTCGTTTTGGTTTACAATGATAGATATGAAACACGACGGAGTGTACCGCAACGAAAAGGAGGAATCAACATGGACAACAAGAACAGTGTGAAATTCCCGGAAGGCTTTCTGTGGGGAGGCGCCGTGGCCGCCAACCAGTGCGAAGGCGCGTGGCTGGAGGACGGCAAGCTGCCCAACCTGACGGACGTGATGGTGGGTATCGGCAGCGACGCCAAGACTCCCGGTCTGGCCTGGGATGAGGAGACCGGAAAGTGGAAGATGGCGCTGAAAGAGGACAAGGTGTATTTAAGCCATGACGCCATTGATTTTTACCACCGCTACAAAGAAGATCTGGCTTACATGAAGGAAATGGGCTTTAAGGCATTCCGTACCAGCATTTCCTGGGCCAGAATTTTCCCGAGAGGCGACGAGGACACTCCCAATGAGAAGGGACTGGAATTTTATGACCGTCTGATTGATGAGATTATTGCGGACGGAATGGAGCCGGTGATCACCCTGAGCCACTATGAGACTCCCCTGTATCTGGTGACAGAGTACGGCGGCTGGACAAACCGGAAGCTGATCGGATTTTTCGAGAAATTCGCCAGAACGGTGATCGAGCGCTATAAGGGCAAAGTGAAATACTGGATGTCCTTCAACGAGATCAACAACGCCTTCAGACTGTCCTTCGCGGCGGCAGGAGTGATCGGAAATCATCCGGAGAAGGATTCCCTGCCCATGGACGGACTGACGGACAAGGACATCTATCAGGCCTGCCACAATATGTTTGTGGCCAACTCCCTGGCGGTGAAGGCCTGCAGAGAGCTGGATCCCGAGGCGAAGATGGGCGTTATGTGCAGTTTCTCCCATCTGGCCACCTATCCCCTGGACTGCAATCCTGACAATGCCATGGGAACCATGGAGTTTGAGCGCCGCGCCCTGTTCTTTACGGATGTAATGTGCAGAGGCCATTATCCGGCTTACATCTACCGGATCTGGAGAGAGGGAGACTGCGCGCCGGAGATGGAGCCGGGCGATGAGGAGCTGCTGGCCGCCTATACCAACGATTACATCGGCTTCAGCTATTACCGCAGCGCCGTGTACAGCGTGGAAGCGGAGATGAGCGGAGATACCGGCGGAGCCCTGGGCGTAAAGAATCCCTTCCTGAAAAAGTGCTCTCCCGCACCCTGGAGCTGGCCCATTGACCCGAAGGGCTTCCGCTATGTGTGCAACATGCTGGCAGACCGCTATGAGCTGCCCCTGTTCCCGGTGGAAAACGGCATCGGCCTGGACGAGCAGCCGGATGAGAACGGAAAGATCCACGATCCGGAGCGCTGCGAGTATCTGGCGGACCACGTGAGAGAGATGAAGGAAGCTATCGCCGACGGCTGCGATATCATCGGCTATCTGTGGTGGGGCCCCATCGACATCGTTTCTGCCGGAACCGGTGAGATGAGAAAGCGCTACGGCTTCGTTTATGTGGACCGCCACAATGACGGAACCGGCACCCTGAAGAGGATGAAGAAGGATTCCTTCGAGTACTACAAGAAAGTGATTGCCAGCAACGGCGAAGAGCTGTAAGGGGAAAACCGAATAAAACAGAAAAACTGGTAATTCATAAGCAGTAAAAAGCCGGTGAACGAATTGTCTCTCAGAGACGGATCCGTTCACCGGCTTTTGCTCCTTTAAAGGACAGCCGTCTTTTTCAGAATTCTCACTCCCGCCAGGTTGATCAGAACCAGGCAGGCGAAGGTGACGGCAAGAAACAGGGGAAGACTGCCGCCCAGCATATCTTCCGTGCGGTTGGCGTTCATACCCAGGAGCATAAGGGAATAGGGCCAGAAGATACCCCATGTCCGGTTTGCGGCCAGGAGACCGGTAAAGCCGCCCAGAACTCCCAGGACCACAGGAAAGGCAAAACTGCGGAATACGGAAGCCAGTATGAACTGAATGGCGGCGACAACAAAACCTCCGGCAGTGCCCCGAAGGATCCAGAGAACAATGTCACAGGGGGGAAGGCCGGGGAGACCGGCCAGGATGCCGGCAGCCAGATAAAGGAGAGTGAGCCACAGCTGGCTGAACAGGGTGACGGCACAGACCATCAGGTATTTTCCCATGTAAATGGTCCCGTAGGAGACCGGGGACGTAAACAGGGCGTTCCGGCAGGAGTGGAAATTTTCATACCGCCAGAAAAACGCGCAGTACACGCCGATCAGGGGAGCGAAAAAGAAGTTGGAGTAAAACAGGCTGATCTGGGTCCATAAGGAGTACCAGCCGGACCGGAGCATATCCAGATTGCCCAGATAGTTTCCGGTCCCCAGAATCACAGGGATCAGGGGAATGAGAAAAAGCGCCGGCCACAGCAGAGTTCCCCGGCATTTCATAGTTTCACAGCGAATACTGACAATCATCGCAGACACCTCCTAAATCTGTCCGGCGCCAGCCTGAAACCGGCGGCAGCCCCGGCGGAATGTGACAACGGAAAACAGAATGATCATTCCCAGCCAGAAAACGGGATAATTCTTCCACTCGTAGAGGGTGTACCGGGTGCTCTCCGTGTAGGTCATGTTCAGGTTGCAGAGAACGGAAAAATATCCCCAGGGAATCAGGTACCGGAGGGGAAAGCCCGGCAGAAACCAGGAAAACAGCCCCGCAAAGGCAGCTCCGATGGCCAGGAACAAAGGCCCCAGCTGGCTGGATGACCTCATTGACAGATTCAGCTGCAGGGCAAAGAGGGCGGAGCATACCGCCGTCAGAGTGACAAAGAGCTGAAGAAAGCAGCCGGGATTCTGGCCGGGAAACGGGGCGCAGGCGGCGAAGTACAGAAGACTCTGGGCCCCGGAAAATAGTGCCGTGGCGATCAGTCCCACAGCAGCTTTTCCCCAGTAGATGGAGGCGGGCGGCTGCAGGATGCACAGCCACTTTAACGTATTTCCTGCCAGCTCCATGTCTGCCAGACGGCTGGCCAGAAAGGCGATGAGCACCGGGGAAAATACGGTGTTGATGATCAGAACATTCATCTCTACCATGGCGGTGACGTCGTTGAGCCGTTCCATATCCATATCCGCCAGGCACCAGAATGTGTAGGCGGCCAGAAAAGCCAGCGTCAGGAGAAAGGCCGCCGCCGTATGGCGCCGCTTCAGTTTTTTTAACTCCACGAACAGATAGGTCGTCACAGTCCCGCCTCCTTTACCATATCCAGATAGATGGTTTCCAGGCTCTGAACCTCCTCCTGAACCCGGTAGATGGGGATTTCCATGTTCACCAGGCAGGCGGTCAGCAGTCCCGTTTCCCGGTCGGAGAGAAGAGGAAAGGCCAGCCCCTTTTCGGTGAGAGCCGGGCGCAGGGCAGAGATGGACGGGGGAAGCCCGGGGATGGACGAACCCGGCCCGGAGTCAGGCGAAGACGCTGGTATTCCACCAGGCCCATTCCCGCCGGAAAAAAGTTCCAGAACCCGCCGGTCATCGCCGGTGCGGATAATCAGCCGCTGTCCCGCTTTTTTCTGCAGGGCGGACAGGGGTCCCTGAAATACGAGGGAACCCCGGGAGAGAATGCCCACGTGATCGGCCATCTGTTCCATCTCCGGCAGAAGATGACTGGAGATCAGGACAGTCATTCCTGCCGCCTTTGGCAGGCTGCGGATCAGCTCCCGCATTTCATGGATGCCGGCCGGATCCAGTCCGTTGGTGGGCTCATCCAGAAGCAGCAGCCGGGGAGAACCTAAAAGGGCGTTGGCAATGGCCAGGCGCTGTTTCATCCCCAGAGAGTACTGAGCCGCCTTTTTGTTCATCTGTCCCTCCATGCGCACCGTTTTCAGAGCTTTCAGAATCTCAGACTCCGGAAGGCCTTTCAGCATACAGGTGATCTGAAGGTTTTCATAACCGGTGAGGTTTCCGTAGTAGGACGGGGACTCGATCAGGGAACCGGTCTGCTTCAGAATGGAGATCCTGCTGGACGGGGTGAGTTCCTCCCCGAACAGGCGAATGGAGCCGCTGTCCTTTTTGGCCAGACCCAGCAGCAGTTTCATGGCCGTGCTTTTCCCGGCCCCGTTAGGCCCCAGAAAGCCGTAGACGGAGCCCTCCGGCACCTGAAGGGAGATTTTGTTCACCGCAGGGATGCCGTGATAGCATTTGGTGAGAGCTTTTGTTTCTATTATATTTACAGGTTTCATATGGCTTACCTCCTTATCTGTCATTATGGACAGCCGGCCTTAAGGGAAGCTGAGTCCAACCTTAAATTTTCTTTAAACCTTTCCTCTGTCCCGGAAAATCTACAGGAACTGTTGTATAATATGGAACAGAAGAAGGGAGGCGGCAGAATGGAGGAAAAAGGCGGACGAATCCTGGTGGCGGACGACAATGAGGAGCTGTGCCGGATGATTGAGACCATACTGGCGGCGGAAGGCTATAGCCATGTGAGCTACGTTCTCTCCTGCGAAGAGGTGGAAAAACGGCTGAAACAGGAGTCCTTTGACCTGCTGGTCCTGGATGTGAATTTCCCCGGGGAGGAC
Source organism: Candidatus Lachnoclostridium stercorigallinarum (assembly GCA_019116745.1). GTDB lineage: Bacteria > Bacillota > Clostridia > Lachnospirales > Lachnospiraceae > Lachnoclostridium_A > Lachnoclostridium_A stercorigallinarum. Next base: position 4,377 of record DXBC01000066.1, on the reverse strand, counting down.
GGTTTTTCCTTTTTTGCCAGGCTGCGGCAGACGCAGGATATTCCTGTTCTGTTTCTGTCAGCCAGAGATCAGAGCGGAGACAAGCTGAAAGGACTGAGGCTGGGAGCGGACGATTACATGACGAAGCCTTTTCTCCCGAAGGAACTGGTGCTGAGAATCGGAGCGATTTTAAGGCGCACCTGCCGGAAAGAGCGGCAGCCCAGGATTTTTCAGGTGGGAGACCGGGAGGTGGATCTGGACGCCGGACTGGTACGGTTTCGGGAAAAAGGAGAGCTTCGGGAGCTGAGTCTGACCAACAAGGAGTATCAGCTGTTAAAGCTGTTTCTGGAGAACAGGGGAAGGATTCTGACTCTGGATGTGATCTCAGAGACGGTGTGGGGAGAAAACTACTACGGCTTTGAGAACACGCTCATGGTACACATCCGAAAGCTGCGGGAAAAGATCGAGGAGAATCCCTCCGCTCCCCGGTGGCTGATCACGGTGAAAGGGTTGGGGTATCGGTTGAATCAATGAAAAGTCTTTTGAAAATTTATGCAAAATACATCTGTACGGCGACTGTTGCGGCTATCCTGTTTCTGGGGATTCAGGCGGGACTGGTGGCAGGGGTGACTCTGTGGCTGGAAGCGGGAGGAGAGAGCGCAGGCAGCATGGCGGTGCGAAAGGCGGCGGAAGCGCTGACAGTGGATGAACAGGGGATTCCGGTAAACGGGGAAGAGATCGGACAGATAGTCCGGGAGGAGGGGGCTTCCTTTGCCCTGCTTCTGGATCAGGACGGCCGTCTGCTGTGGAGCTTTCAGGCGCCAGAAAACCTGAAAAAAGACTATTCCGCCGGGGAGATCGGCGGATTTTCCAAATGGTACCTGGACGGCTATCCCGTGTTTGTGTGGAACTGCGATCATCGCCTGCTGGTGCTGGCCTATCCGAAAGACAGTCTGTGGAAGGACAATATTACCATGTCCATGAGAGGAATGGAGGCCTACCTGCTGCTGTGCATCCTGGAATTTGCCTTTCTGGCCGCCGCAGCCCTGGGGCTTATTCTGTGGACCGGTTTTCGGGCATACCGGAGAATGAGGCTGATGGTGACGTCTGTGGAAACCCTGTCCGGCGGAGGGGAGGTCCATCTGCCGGAGCGGGGGGATTTTAAGGAAGAGGCGGTCAGCTTAAACCGCACCTCCCGTCTGCTGGCCAGCCAGAGAGAGGCTCTGAAAAAACGGGATGAAGCCAGGGCGGAGTGGATTCGCGGCGTCTCCCATGATATCCGAACTCCCCTCGCCCTGATCATGGGATATGGGGAACTGTTGGAAGAACGGGAGAGCCTGGATCCGGACAGCCGGAGCAAGGCGGCGATTATTAAGAATCAGAGTCTGCGGATCCGCCGGCTTATTGAGGATCTGAATCTGACCACAAAACTGGAGTATGAGATGCAGCCGCTGCGGAAAACCTGCCTGTCTCCGGCGGCCCTGCTGCGCCAGGCAGCGGTTCAGTGCATGGAAGGATGGCCGGAGAGGGAAGAGAGGATCACTCTGGACATTTCCCCGGAAGCGGAGAGGTTTCGGATGATGGGGGACGAAGACCTGCTGCTGAGAGCTTTTTTTAATATTATGGAAAATTCATTCCGCCACGGGGGAAAAGACTGTCTGGTGCGCGCCTCCGCGGGGGAAGACGGAAAGCTGGTTCTGGTGTTTCTGGACAGCGGGCCGGGGATTTCTGAGGAGGTACGCCGTTTCATCAATGAGGGAATTCCTGCCGCTGTCCACGTGATGGGGCTGAAAGTGGTAAAGCAGATCGTAACTGCCCACGGAGGCACTCTGAATCTGGGGGCAAAGGAAGAAGGAGTAACCATGGTGCTGCCGGCGGGAAAATGACAGGCAGAGCGGTCCTTCGGGCCGGGATCGCTTCGGCTGGTTTCAGAGAAGTGAAACTCTGTGACATTCTCCCCGTGACAAACCCTCCCGCATATGGTATACTGCCATGGACAGAGAAAAAGACGAGATAAGGAGCACAGAATATGCGCTATCACAATATAACGAAAGATGATATGTTAAACGGGGACGGCCTGCGGGTCGTGCTCTGGGTGGCAGGCTGCAATCACAACTGCAGGGGCTGCCACAATCCGGTGACCTGGGACATCCGGGGCGGGATTCCCTTTGACGGGGCGGCAAAGGAGGAGCTGTTTGCGGAGCTGGAAAAACCCTACGTTTCCGGCGTTACCTTAAGCGGAGGAGATCCTCTCCATCCGGACAACCGGAAGGAAATCGGAGAGCTGATTGACGAAATTTCCGAGAGATTCCCCAACAAGACCATCTGGCTGTATACCGGATATGACTGGGAGACCATCTGCGGTCTGCCTCTGATCCGGAAGGTGGATGTGGTTGTGGACGGAGAGTTTGTGGAAGAGCTGAAGGACGCCAATCTTCACTGGAAGGGAAGCTCCAATCAGCGGGTGATCGACGTGCAGCCCAGCCTTCTCAGAGGCGAGGCAGTGCTTCACTGCAGCTGAAAAACCGTTTCAGGCAGCGGGGAACGAATGTCAGGCGGCCGCAGGGATATGGTTTTCCTCTTCCCCGGCTGCACTTCAGAAGGAGAAAACAGACTAAAATGAACATCAGAATCAAATATTTTACCGATGAAATTGAACGGCTGAGGTATGTGGACGGAAAATCCGACTGGATTGATCTGCGGGCGGCGAAAGAGGTGGAGCTGAAAAAGGGAGAATTTGCTCTGATTCCCCTGGGGGTGGCCATGGAACTGCCGGCAGGCTACGAGGCCCATGTGGTGCCCAGAAGCAGCACCTTTAAAAATTTCGGCATTATTCAGACCAACAGCATGGGAGTGATCGACGAGACTTACTGCGGCGACAATGATCAGTGGTTTTTCCCGGCCTACGCCCTGCGGGATACGGTGATTCACGTAAACGACAGGATCTGCCAGTTCCGGATCATGGAGCATCAGCCGGCAGTCACCTTTGAGGAGACGGAGAAGCTGGGAAATGAGGATCGGGGCGGCCACGGAAGCACGGGGAAAAGCTGAGGCCGGCAGACGGAAAACGGAGGCCGGCGGCAAGAAAACCCACACGGCCATGAAAGGAGAGGGCATGAGTATTCAGGGGAGGATGGAAAATGGTTCCGGCCGCCGGCTTTTAAGGCGGTCTGCGGCGGCGCTTTTGGGCGCCGCCCTGATTGCCGGCTGTCAGGGAGAGGATTCCGCCAGAGACCAGTACCGGCTGGAGGGAATCGAAAAAATGGACCAGGGGGACTACGAGGGAGCCATCGCTTCCTTCGAGGAGGCCATTGCCCATTCCGACGGACGGGTGGGAGAGTTCGAGGTGGATGTATTAAAATACAGGGGCGAGGCAGAATATAAGGCGGAAGATTATCCGGCAGCGGCCCACACTTATGATGTTCTTCTCCAGGTGGACGGAGAAGAGCCGGATTATTACTATCTGAGAAGCATGGCATACTCCGCTCAGGGAATGACGGCGGAGGCGGAAGCAGATGCTCAGGCGGCCGCCGGCCTGGAGCAGGAGCGGGGAGAAGTTTCCCCGGTGATGGACGAGGCCATGACGGCCCTGGGAGGCGCCTGGCTGGGAGCCGGAGACGAGGAAAAGGCTCAGACGGCCTTTGACCGGGTGCTGACAGCCGGGGCGGCCACGGCGGGCACTTATAATGCTCTGGGACTGGCCTGTCTGGACGGCGGTCAGGCGGAGCTGGCCGCGGATTATTTTGAACAGGGACTGGCCCTGGCCCAGTCCGGCAGCGAGGAATACGGCCTCCTGCTGAGAAACCGGGCGGCGGCCCTGGAGCATTCCGGGGATTTCGCCGGAGCGCTGGAGCTGTTTCAGCAGTACACAGCGTCCTATGGAACGGATGAGGCAATAGAACGGGAAATTCGTTTTCTGGAGACAAGGTAGGTTTTATGGCAGAACTGATAGAGATCAAAGAAGTAGAGGAGAGAGTGATCCTGACGGCGGTGAGCGTGGCCGATGGGGATGACACGGAGAGTTCCCTGGATGAGCTGGAGGAGCTGGTAAAGACCGCCGGCGGCGTGGTGGCGGGACGGCTGATTCAGAACCGGGAGAAAATCCATCCCGGAACGTATCTGGGAAAAGGAAAGATCGACGAGCTGAGAGAGCTGATCTGGGAGACGGATGCCACAGGCATCGTCTGCGACGACGAGCTTTCCCCGGCTCAGCTTAAAAATCTTGAGGATGCCCTGGAGACAAAGGTCATGGACCGGACCATGGTGATTCTGGATATTTTTGCCCGCCATGCAACCACCAGGGAGGGAAAACTTCAGGTGGAGCTGGCCCAGCTGAAGTATCGGGCAGTTCGTCTGGTGGGCCTGAGAAATTCCCTTTCCCGTCTGGGCGGCGGCATC
>DXBC01000004.1 GCA_019116745.1 Candidatus Lachnoclostridium stercorigallinarum | reverse complement strand
AGCTCTTCCACCAGACAGTCAAATTTCAGGAGTTTTTCCCGCAGAACCTGATCAGTTTTCGGATTTTCTTTCAGATACAGTCTCCAGGCCCCGTAAAGCCCTCCATCCTGACCTTTTTCCGCCGTCTTTTTATGGAAAGCGGCCACTTCCGCCAGCTCCCGGTCTGTCAGGCCTACCATGGGAGACTTCATCACTGACGCCAGAGGAATATCCTGCATGGGATTGTCCAGCACAGAGAGAAGAGCCATCACCGTCTCCACCTCCAGGGTGTCAAAATATCCCGTTTTGGAGTCGGCATAGACCGGAATCCCCTCGTTCATCAGCACATTGACAAACACTTCCGCCCATCCCGATGTATTGCGCAGAAGGATCACCATATCTCCGAAACTGGCCCGCCTGTATTTTCCCTCTTCCTTGTCCCAGACAATCAGGCCGTTCTCCGGATCCGTCATTCTGCGGATTCTCCCGGCCACCATCCGTGCTTCCATCTCTTTTGCCGTGTAATCGGCATGTTCTTCATCAATTTCTTCCAGGATCTCCTCCTTTATATCCAGAAGAAGGAGCTCCGTCTTTCCCGGCCGCTCTCCCTTCAGTTCATCCGGAATATCCTCAAACACAGCGCCCGGATTCAGGGCAGTTTCTTCCGTATAGGAAATTCCCCCCAGGGCTTTCGTCATAATCTGAAAAAACACCTGATTGACGCTAGCCAGAACGCTCTCGCGGCTTCGGAAGTTCTGATGCAGCTCGATCTTCTGATAAAGCCCGTCTCCCTCCCCGTAAGAATCGTATTTTTCCAGAAACAGCTCCGGTTTTGCCAGACGGAACCGGTAAATACTCTGCTTCACATCTCCCACCATAAAAACATTGGGGGTACCCAGCCTTTCTCTGGAAATCAGGCGGATCAGCGTTTCCTGCACCTCGTTGCTGTCCTGATACTCGTCAACCAGAATCTCCTCAAAGCGTTGGGAAAGCATTTTTGCCGTCTCGGACGGCTCTCCGTCTTCGGAGAGGACTGTCAGGGCAAAGTGTTCCAGATCATTGAAATCCACAATGTTCTTCTCATGCTTTGCCTCCTGGTAGCGCCTGGAAAATTCTTCCGCCAGGCGCAGTACCTCCCGCACTGCCGGGGACGACTTTTCCATGGCCTCCGTCAGATCTTTCTCCGACTGGACAAAATAACTGTCCCTGATTTTCTGCACCGCTTTTTTGGCTCTGTCCCTCAGATCGGTCGCATATTTTTTCTTCTCCTGGGAGGTCGTTTCTTTCCTCGCCGCTTTCAGCCGCCCAAAATTCACCTCTTCAAGAAGTCTTTTTAAACTTCTGTAATCCTCTGCCTGAAAAAGCCCGCGGACCATCTCCAGATTTGCCTCCATAACCGGAAGATAGGTATCCGGTCCATCGGGCTCTCCGCAGATCTGCACCGCTTCTTCCAGCTGCCAGCACAGTTCCTCCAGCTGGTTGCGGATATCTGCCATCAAAAACTCCATCCAGGGACTGGATTCCCAGGCGGGGATGTCATTTTTCTCCCCCAGACTGTCCAGCTCTTTCCGGCAGTTCTCAAACCACTGTTCCGGCCACGGATGGCTCTGGGAAAACGTATACACCTGCATGATCACATCGCTGATGCCGTAATCTCCTTTTCCCGATGAATAAGTCTCTACAAAATCCGTAAATTCCTTTCTTCCCTCTCCGTAGCTGTCCTCCAGCAGTCTTTCCATCACCTCTCCCCGCAGCAGGATCAGTTCTCCCTCGTCGCCGATGCGGAAAGCCGGATCGATATCCAGGGAGTCAAAGTGGCTGCGGATCACATTGAGGCAGAAGCTGTCGATGGTGGTAATCTGCGCCTGCTGCACCAGGGTGGCCTGAACCTGAAGGTGCTCATCGTCCGGATGATCCTTCAGACGTTTTTCTATGGCAGCAGCCACCCGCTCCCGCATCTCCGCCGCCGCCGCGTTGGTAAAGGTCATCACCAGAAGCCGGTCGATATCCAGAGGCTCTTCTCCCTCCGTAATCATCCTCACAATCCGCTCCACCAGCACCGCCGTCTTGCCGCTGCCGGCCGCCGCGGAAACCAGCAGATTTCTGTTTCTGGATGTAATGACCTTCTCCTGTTTTTCCGTCCATGTGATTCCCATTCAGTCTCTCCCCTCCCCGTCTTTTCCCTCGATTTTCTTCCAGATCTCCTCCGTTTTGAGCTTTCTCATCTTCCGGTATTCATATCCCGGCAGGTGCCGATCAAAGCCGCATACACTGTGGTACGGGCAGTAATCGCAGGCTGTCTGGTTTCCCTGCTTGTAAGGAGAAACTGCCGTATTTCCGCAAAGAATATCGGTTCCTGCCTGTTTCATCGTCTTTCTCACAAAGCCGCGAAGAGCCTTGAACCGTTCCCCGTCCGCCACGGAAGACCCGACTTTTTGAACCTTTCCGCAGCTCATCGCCACAGGAATCACATCGGAAGGCCCTTCCATCTTCCGGTCCATGAGGGAAATCACTTCCGAATCATCATTGACCAGGCCATCCATCCGCAGCTTTTGCAGTACTAGCCGATCTGCGTCTTCCTTTCCGAAAACATCCTCGCCGTCCACCACCGGATCATCAATGTGGTAATAAAACACGCCTGCAGGCACGATCTCCTTCCCGGGATTTCTCTTCTCCATCAGCTCCATAGCCGCATCCAGATACACCACCAGCTGAAGCTGCAGCCCGTAGTACAGAGCCGCCAGATCAAAAGAAGTCTTCCCGGATTTGTAATCAATGATCTTTACATAGACGTGCTGCTCATCCTCGCAGAGATCCATGCGGTCAATCCGCCCCCGGAGATGAAGGGCCTCATCTTCCGTCAGAGAGATCTTCATGGCTTTCAGGTTGTCAATGGCAGAAAAGGACACTTCAAATCCTGCCGGAGTAAATTTTCCCTTTTTCAGCTGCTCAGCCAAAGCCCACAGCGTTCTCCTGGTAATCCTTCCCACCTTTTTCCCCAGATAGATATTTCTGGCAGAACTTTTCATAATCTCTCCGCCGTAGTCGGAAACTGCCGTCTCCGCAGCTTCATCCGCCAGGGCATCCCGCTCCGCGTCGTCCATATCCTGGAGACGCCGCCCGCTTTTCATCGCCCGCTGAAACGCCGTATCTATGGCAGAGTGAAACAGATTTCCCATGTCAGCGGACTTCAGTTCATACTCCTGCCGCTCCGACAGTTCCAGACCGTAGGAGAGGAAATGGGCGTAGGCACAGGCCTCATACTGCTCCAGTCTGGTAACGCTGCCGCTTAAAATCTTCCCGTACAGCTCTCTGGCAGCAGCCCGTCCGATTCCCCTATCCTCATAGGAATAAAACGCAGCTTCCACCAGCTCTTTCAGCCATGCACGGTCCTCCTCCCGGTTCCAGAAGCTGCGGTACAGCTCCAGAAGCTCAGAATCTTTCCGGCCATCCCACTCTCTCAATCTTTCCGCCAGGGCCTTTTTTCCCTCCTGTCTGGACGCAATGCGGATCTCCTCTCCGGCCTCCCGGAGCCGGAGGCAGGGAAACAGCTTCATCAGCTCTCGCACCAGACTGGACGGCCTCAGTCCCTTTCCCGCCTGGTTCATGGATGCAAAGGACAGAATCAGTTTTCTCTCCGGCTTCGTCAGGGCCAGATACAGATAAAACCGCTGAAGAAAGCTCTCTTTTCTGGCGGTGGGGGCCAGCTCCAGATCATTTTTCTCCAGAAACTCCCGGTCTGTCTCCGAAAGAATCCCTCCTTTTTCTCTCTTCGCCGGCACGATTCCGTCGTTTACCCCCACAAAAAACAGTACCTGAATATGGTCCAGCCTGGTTCTGGTAATGTCACCAACCACCACCCGGTCCACGGTAGCCGGAATCACTCCCACCTGGATTTCCCCAAAACCGGCATCCAGTATTTCACTGTACTCCCGGATGCTGCTCTCTTCATCCCCCAGCAGGGCCACCAGACGGTCAAACAAGTCCATCACCAGGCCGTAAACCTGGCTGTACTCATCCGCCAGCTGGTACTCCCCCTGCTCCCGGAATCGCTCACTCCAGGCAAGTACTTTCTCCTCTGCCCCTGTCTCTGTGAGGAAATCCGTCAGAGCCGCCGTCATGGTCCGGACGGTGGCATTTTCCTGCTTCAGCCCCTCCCTCAGACGAAGAAGCGGGGCCGCCGCTTTCTCCCGGAACGCATTCAGTTCTTCCATATTAATATGTTTTCCGCTGCGGTACACCTGCTCCCACGGACTGCTCCACCGCTTCCAGCCGCGAACTCCAAGAGCCAGGCAGTAATTTTCCATGCGGTCGCACAGCTCTCTCTCTTCCGGCGGCACCGCCAGCCCGCACTTCAGATAGCGGAACATACTTTCATAGGAAAAATCCCGAACCACTGTCTCCAGCGCAGCCCGGATCAATTCCACAAGAGGATGCTCCAGAATGCTCTTTTTCTCATCCAGAAAGAACGGAATCCCATTTTCCTCAAACTGTACCGCAGCCTCCCGGCCGTAGCTCTCCAGATCTCCGGTGACCACAGCCACATCCCGGTAACGCAGGCCTTTCTCCCTTACCAGGATTTCAATGCGGTTGGACACAAAGGCGATCTCCTCCCTGGGATTTAACGCCCGGTACAAGAGCACGTCCTCCGGAACCCCTTCCCAGGAATCTCTGGAATACCGGTACAGCTTCCGTTCCAGAAAATCCAGCTCCGCCCCGGAAAATCTGGGATAAGGCCGCTTTTCCACCCAGCAGTCCCGCTCCCGCCTCACGTGATTTTTCTCCGCCAGGGCGCTCAGGCGGCATACGATCTCCTTGCTCATATAAAAGAGATTCTGAATGCCGCTCCTCTCATAGGGCTTCGCCGCCTTCTCCACAGTCACTGCCACTTTCACATCCCGGCAGCAGATCATCATCTGCTCCAGCAGACGGTACTGCACCGGCGTAAATCCGGTGTAACCATCCAGCACCACAATGCTGTCCCTCATCTTTTCCGACCGGGGAAACACGCGGCACAGCTCTCCCAGAATCTCCTCCGCAGTGATGAATTTCTCCTCAATATATTCCTGAAATCCCCTGTACACCGCCGCCAGATCCTTCAGTTTCGCTCTCAGAAGAGGGTTTGGGGCCTGGCTCTCCATCTCCTCCAGCCGTTCCGGGGAAACTCCGTACTGATAGAGCTCCGACAGCATGGACTTGAGCTGGCCGATAAATCCGGTCTGTCCCAAATGCCCCCGGAATACGCCCATCTCCCTTCCCTTTAAGGCCGTCACCTTCCGCAGTATCATGGATTTGCCCATATCGTCCAGCACTGCAGGATTTACCACAGCCAGCTCCTCAAACACCCGGTAAGCCAGGCGCTCAAAACTGACAACGTCAATATTCATCGTCCCCCTGCGGGGGTGCAGCGTCACAATCTCCTTCTGCGCCTGCATGGTGAACTGTTCCGGAACAATCACCAGAAACTGCTGATCCGGCCTGGCTTCCGCCTCCCGAATCAGGTTTTCATATAGAAACCGGGTCTTTCCCGCCCCGGAGCCTCCCATGATAAACTGAAGTGCCATCCACTCGTCTCCTTTATCGAACATTTGTTCTGTTATTATATCACACCCATCTGCCTTTTACAATTCTTTTTTCCACTTTTTCATAAACTCTTTCCCCGTTTCATAGTTTGTAACAAACCAAAATCGGAGGTTCCTCTATGAGCTCCAAAACAAAAATTGTCGTGCTTCGGATGAAAGAAATTATTTACACCGCGGTGTTTCTCATTCTGGGGATCCTGCTTGTCTCTCTGTTTTTGTTCATGTTCCGTCCGGGAAGAGGGGACACCCCCGCCTCGTCCGGCAGCGCAGAGTCCATCTACATACCGGGAGTCTACACTTCCTCCATCCGCCTGGGAAATGAACAGGTCAACGTTCAGGTTTCCGTAGACGCAGACCACATCAATGCCATCGATCTCGTCCCCCTGAGCGAATCCGTGACCACCATGTACCCTCTCATGCAGCCGGCTCTGGACGATCTGGCAGAGCAGATCTGTGCTTCCCAGTCCACCGAAAACATTTCCTACGCCAGCGAAGCCAGATATACTTCTCAGGCTTTGTTAAAAGCTATTAATGATGCTTTACAAAAAGCAGAAAAGTAAATATAATGAAAAACAGTATTCTATCAATAATCTAAAATACATTCGGGGTTGAGTTATGAGCAGACAAAAGAACGCAGAACATGCCGCACAGCGGCACAGCATCACAGAAGGAGTTATCTGGCAGCAGCTTCTTCTTTTCTTTTTCCCGATTTTGTTCGGGACATTTTTTCAGCAGCTTTACAACACGGTGGACGCCGTCGTGGTGGGCCAGTTTGTGGGAACGGAGGCGCTGGCTGCCGTAGGAGGGACCACGGGAACTCTGGTAAATCTGTTCGTGGGCTTCTTTACCGGTCTGGCCTCCGGAGCCACCGTCACCATTTCCCAGTTTTTCGGAGGCAAGCAGGATGATATGGTCAGCCAGTCCGTACATACTGCCATCGCCTTTTCCATCGCCGTAGGCGCAGTGATGATGGCGGCAGGCCTTCTGGGAGCGCCTTTCGCACTGCGCGCCATGGGCACGCCGGAATCTGTTATGGCCTATGCCACCACCTACCTGAGGATTTATTTTATCGGCATTATTCCCAACCTGATTTACAATATGGGAGCGGGAATTCTGCGGGCCATCGGAGACTCCAGACGGCCTCTTCTGTTTCTGATCGCCGGCTGTTTTACCAACATCGTCCTGGACCTGCTCTTTGTTGTAAAATTCAACATGGAAGTGGCCGGAGCAGCCTGGGCCACTATCATCTCCCAGGCAGTGAGCGCCATTCTGGTGATCCTGGTGCTCACGAGAACGTCGGAATCTTACAAACTGCACCTGAAAAAGCTGCGCATGGACAAGGTTTTAGTGAAGCGAATCGTAGAAATCGGTCTGCCTGCCGGCCTTCAGTCCGTCATGTACAATATTTCCAACATTATTATCCAGTCCAGCGTCAACACTCTCGGAACTACTACAATCGCCGCCTACACGGCCTATTCCAAGATTGACAGCCTTTTCTGGATGATCATGAGTGCTTTCGGCATCTCCATCACCACCTTCGTAGGCCAGAATTACGGCGCCAATAAGCCGAAGCGTGTAAAAAAGGGAGTCAATGTATGTCTGGGCATGACCTTTGTCACCACCATCATCCTCTCCCTGCTGCTGTACTTCTTCGGAATTCACATTTTCCGCCTCTTCTCTTCTGACGCGGCGGTAATCGAGAGCGGCATGGAAATCCTGCACTTTATGGTTCCCATGTTCCTCACCTACATTTTAATTGAAATTTATTCCGGCTCCTTAAGAGGAATCGGGGACTGCTGGATTCCCATGGTTCTTACCTGCCTGGGAGTCTGCGTGCTGCGGGTGGCCTGGGTAATGATCGCAGTGCCGCTTCACCGCACCATGATCACCATCCTGATCAGCTATCCCCTGTCCTGGACCGCTACTTCAGCCGCTTTCTTCATCTACTATCACTTCTTCAGCCGGCTGGGAAAAAAGCGAATTCCGGTGAACACAGACGCCAGCTGGTAATTTTCTGCCACCCGCTTACAGCGGGTGGTTTTTGATTTAACAGGAAACTTCGTTACCTGTTAAATCAAAACGCTCCGCGAGTATCGCACTGCGGCCGAAAGGAAAGTGCCGCTCCCGCGACCCGCCGCCGGCGAAAAATTCCTCTGTCATCCTCCGACGGAACACACGACAAAAGAGCAGTCGATTCCGGCTGCTCTCAACATCGCTGCTCCTTTTTTGTTTTCACGTTTCCCTGCAGGCCTTCACCCGGTCCGGCCGGTCTGAAGTAATAAAATCTGCTCCCATATCCGCCATGCGCCGAATATCCTCTTCTTCATCCACCGTCCAGACAGACAGGCTGATCCCCTGCTGATGAAAGGCCTTTACCACTTCCGGAGTCACCGCCTTAAAATTCATGCCCACAGTGCGGACTCCCAGGACCCGTATCTTCTCCGCCAGAACTTCAAGCCCTTTTTCATCCAGACCATGCACCTGTTCCGGATATACATTGGGAAAACAGGGAACTCCCCCGCCAAGGGCCGTCATCTTCTCCATATCTTCCATAAAATTTCCCAGATATACTGCCCGTTTCTCCATCCCGCAGGCTTTCAGCAATACAGCCAGCTCCCCGATCCGGTCCCATTCTTTCAAGTCCAGGGCCAGCCGGCAGCTTCCTCCGTCCCGGACAGCGAGAACCGCCTCCTCCAGCGGCACATATTTCTCCCCTTCCAGAGGACGGTCATGGGTCAGCACCGGACGATTTTCCAGAAATCGAACATCCACTTCAATGTAATCCGCCTTTTCCCTGATTCCTGCCAAGACAGACTCCATACTGTTCATTTTCGTATTCATACATCCCGTATGAGCAATCACTTTCATTTATTTTCTCCTCCATTTCAGAAACTGATTTCCTGTTTCCCGCTGAGTTTGAAAAACAGAGCCAGGGAGATTACCGATGTCAGAGTCAGAATCGTCGCATACACGGCCGCATTTCCATAGTTGGTTTTCACCACCTCTGAGTAAACCGCCACCGCCAGAGTTCTCGTCTTTGTGGTATACAGGATAATGGAAGCGCTCAATTCACAGATAATGGTAATCCAGCTCATAATGGCCCCGGAAAATACTCCTGGCCCCATCATCGGCAAAATCACCCGGATAAATGCCGTCCGTTCCGAAGCTCCCAGACTGATCGC
>DXBC01000003.1 GCA_019116745.1 Candidatus Lachnoclostridium stercorigallinarum | reverse complement strand
CTGGCTTGCGGCATCCAGACCATCCGATTCATTAACAATCATAAAGTACCCATTGGGTTTCAAAATCCTTGCAACCTCAGCGAAGCATTTTTCAAGCCCCGGCCAGAAGTAAATGGTTTCAAACGCTGTGGCAAGACTGTATCTTCCTTCATCAAGATTCAACGCCGACATATCTCCCTGCATCACCACGCATCTGCCTGCTGCAACCGCACTTTTATTATATTCTGCCGTCTGTTTTACAGCCAAAGGTGAATAATCGACAGCGGTCACTCTGGCTTTCGGATACTTCTTCAACAATTCGCCTGCGTTTCTTCCGCCTCCGCAGCCAATGTCAACGATTTCTTCCGGCATAACTATTTTCAAATGATCCAATCCCCAATCCGCCATTTTTGCATGACCGGAGTTCATCCCTTTTATCATCATTCTCCCGAGAAAGCCCTCCGGCTTTCTTGTCTGATTTACATAGTTCTTGAAAAGTCCCATCTTTATTCTCCTTATTTTTGCGTTGACGATTCTCTGAATATGCGGCAAAATTGCGTTTTTGGTTAGTTTTAGCTAACTTATAGGTATTATAGCACCGAAAGCTGGCGTTATCAATTTTTTTTTGGATTTTGCGTGAAATCAATACGGCGAATGCACACCGGTAAGGGTCATTTTTTGAACTCATCGCGTTTACGGGCAGCGCCTTCCGCCAGAGTTCGCAGATTTTTCACAGCCGCTACAAAAACCTTACACATTGTTTTGATAAATTGATATCAGCAATGATACAGGAGGGATGACAGTGCTGCAGGAAGTTTTTAAACGCTATGAAAAGAAGTATCTGCTTACAGAGGACGGATTCAGACGGTTGATGCTGGCTGTCGGCGGGTCGTTTCAGCCGGATCAATACGAACAGTATCAGATCAGCAATATCTATTTTGACACTCCGGACTGCGGGCTGATCCGCAGATCGTTGGAGAAGCCGGTATACAAAGAAAAATTGAGGCTTCGGGCCTACGGCACCGGGATCGGCCAGGATTCCCAGGTGTTTCCGGAGCTGAAGAAAAAATACGACCAGGTGGTCTATAAGAGACGGATCCAGATGAGCCTCCGGGAGGCCAGGGACTGCTTTTATCTGGGAAAGGAGACCGGGCGCCGTGACCAGATCTTCCAGGAGCTGGATTATGTGATGAAACGGTATGGGCTGGCGCCCATGGCCTATATCGCCTATGAGCGGCAGGCATACACCTGCTGTCTGGACCGTGAGATCCGCCTGACCTTTGACTGGAATCTTCTGGGAAGGAGCTGGGATCTGGATCTCAGCTCAGGCGTCTGGGGGGACAGGATTCTGGAAAAGGGGCTGGTGCTGATGGAGCTGAAGACGGCGGGGGCGGTTCCGCTGTGGCTCAGTCATGTATTCAGCCAGATGGAAATTTTTCCGGTATCTTTTTCCAAGTACGGGACCTACTACCAGAGATATATGGTCCCGGAGACGGTCTCAGTGAAGGCTGCGGCGAGGGAAGGAGGAAGGCGCTGTGCTTGAGACTATCTTAACCGGAACCGGGCTTACCATGCAGGATATGGCGCTCTGTACTCTGTGCTCGGCGGCGATGGGACTTTGTCTGGCCGCGGTCCACAGCTATAAAAACAGCAGCAGCCGGAATTTCCTGATGACACTGATCCTGCTCCCGGTCATTGTGCAGGTCGTCATTATGATGGTGAACGGCAATCTGGGAACCGGCGTTGCGGTTATGGGGGCCTTCAGCCTGGTGCGCTTCCGCTCTATGCCAGGGAGCGCCAGGGAGATCACCAGCGTGTTTGCGGCCATGGCCATCGGGCTGGCTGCCGGGATGGGCTATCTGGGGGCAGCGGTGTTCCTCACGGCTTCAGTCGCTGCGATTACGATGCTGTTTTACTCCTTCCCTGTGAGAGAAGAGCGGATGCTCCGCAGGGACCTGAGGATCACGATCCCTGAAAATTTGAACTACAGCGGTCTGTTTGATGATATTTTTGCTCAGCACACCAGAGAGGTCTCCCTGCTGAGGGTCAAGACCGTCAATATGGGAAGTCTGTACGAGTTGGAGTACGACATTTTATTAAAAAGTCCGGAGGAGGAGAAAGAAATGCTGGACGCAGTGCGGTGCAGAAATGGAAATCTGACGGTTTCCTGCGGATGGAAGGCAGAGCGGGAAGATCTTTTGTGATCCTGCTGCGGGACAATGAAAGCGTCGGTTGGTGCGAAAAATTAAAATCAGAAAGGTAATCGGTGAAAAACAGAAATGAGAAAGAGAAAGACTTGGAAGAAAGGGCTGACGGCAGTTTTGACGGGAGGACTGCTGCTCCAGACGGCAGGCTGCAGTGCCGGCAGCGTAGATACGTCTTCAGAGACGTCGCAGGAAAGTTCTGCAGAGGAGACCGGACAGGAGGAGACAACCGGGCAGGCTGGGACGGCGGCTGAAACGGAGATGGCAGATGAAGCGGGGGCAGGCGGTCTTACGGCAGAGTACGATGAGGACGATCTGGACGCCGCCTGGTCGGAGGAATCCGCCCAGACTATAACCTGCAGCGGGACGGACGTCCAGGGCGGAGACCAGGGGGTTTCAATTGAGGACGGCGTGATCCGCATCACTCAGGCGGGAACCTACATCCTTCGCGGCAGCTATGAGGGACAGATCTGCATTGAGGCGGGAGAGGAGGACACGGTGCGCCTTGTTCTGGACGGATTTGCCGTGTCCTGCAGCGACACCTCGCCCATTTACGGGCTCCAGTGCAAAAAGCTGATTCTGACCCTGGCGGAGGGGACGGAAAATCAGGTCTCCGACGGCAGCTCCTACGTGTTTGAAAATCCGGATGACGACGAGCCGGACGCCGCCATTTTCTGCAAGGGTGATCTGACCGTTAACGGCTCTGGAAGTCTGACGGTCAATGGAAATTACAGCGATGGGATCCGCAGCAAGGAGGATCTGAAGATTATTTCCGGACAGATCCAGGTGACTGCCGTCAAGGACGGGCTCAAGGGAAAGGACTCCCTCACGATGAAGGACGGGCAGATTCAGATTACCAGCGGCGAGGACGGGCTCAAGGCCAACAATGACAGCGACCCGGACAAGGGCTATCTGATCATAGACGGAGGCCAGATTCAGATCAGCGCGGGGGACGACGGGATCCACAGCGAGACCTGGCTGACGATCCATGACGGGACGATCACGGTGGAGGAGAGCAATGAAGGGATAGAAGGCATGAAGATCGATATCAACGGCGGTTCCATATCGGTCAGCTCTGAAGATGACGGCATCAATGCCGCCGCTTCTACCGGGGATGAGACGGTGGACAGTGAACGCCAGAAGATGGAGGCTAACCCTGATGTCTATGTCCGGATCGCCGGGGGCGAGATCTCAATCAGCCCAGGCGCAGACGGAATCGATTCCAATGGAGATGTGTATGTGACAGGCGGAGCCACCTACATCAGTGGCCCGGAAACCGGAGGCGAGGGCTCCCTGGATTACAACGGGACAGCCTATATCAGCGGAGGTGTATTCGCTGCAGCGGGAAGCGCGGGGATGGCACAGCCCTTCTCAGAAGACTCGGAACAGGCGATGCTGATGGTTTATTATGAAGAGTCCCTGGAGGCGGGGACGGCCATCACGCTGACGGATCAGTCCGGAAATGAAGTATTCTCCTGGTCGCCTGAGAAATCTTACGGGTGTTTGCTTCTGAGCATGCCGGAGCTTGAAGATGGGGCGTCGTACACCCTGACAACCGGTGAGACCAGTCAGGAAGTAACCATTGACGGTACCGTCACACAGATCGGCGAGGGCGGATTGGGAGGCGCCGGAGGCAGAGGGCCGGGAGGCGGCAGAGGTCAGATGAGAGGCGAAGCGCCCCAGGACGGCGAGACGCCTCCGGAAGGAGAAAACCAGCCTTCGGAGGGAGAAAACCCGCCAGACAGAGGAGGTATGCCCCAGAGAGAGGACTCTGGAAATATGCGGCAGCAGGAGAGGGCGCCGTCTGAGGAAAACGAGGCAGGCAGCATTGGCTCTGAGGAAGAGACTGCCTGAACCCAAAAAAGAGCTGGAGGAATGGAAAGATTCCGTCCGGCTCTTCTGCCGTTTATCCCAGATTTGTCCAAACCGGTTTAGAACCTGCCGGACAGATCCAATTGAGAAAAGGGGATCACAGGGGCGGGGACATCTCTGTGATCGCCGATGATTTTCTCCATCCAGACCATGTGGTACCAGCGGCCAAATTTGTACCCGCACTGGTAAAAGGTTCCTGCCAGCCGGTACCCCAGGTGGGCGTGGAAC
>DXBC01000065.1 GCA_019116745.1 Candidatus Lachnoclostridium stercorigallinarum | reverse complement strand
AGCTCCTCCCTGGCGTCAATCTGCGGGGCCTTAATCACAAACTTCAGCATGAACCACACAAGGAAAACGTCCAGAAGCAGGGCCGGAAAGGTGTTGATCATGCTCGGAAACCAGCTGACGCTGACGGTCAGGGTTTCCGAGGACGCCGACGAGAGCAGTATCCCGATGGCCGCTGGGTAATAGATGCAGTTCTGGGCCGTAATGGTGCCGATCATGGCCGCAAACATGATTCCCGCCGCCGCAAGGCCCTGCTTTAAGTTCAGGGTTTTCACCACGCCGTAGGCCAGCACCGCAAATACAAACATCACGTTGCAGGAGGTGAGAAAGCTGCAGACCAGGCCCGCAAACAGGACTCCGTAGCAGGCTCCCCTGTAGGTGCCGCCTGTTTTCGTAATGCAGAACAGGGAAATTCTCTTTAACAGTCCCGTTTCCTCCAGCACCACGGCAAGGAGCAGGGAGCCGAAGGTGACCATGGGGGTGGTGCCGGTCCAGCCCTCGTAAATGGTTCCTGCGGGAGCCAGATTGAAGATGCAAAATCCCAGGGGAATGAGGATTCCGATCATCAGATTGTCCATCATGCCCATGCCGCAGCTTAACACCGCAAACACGACGACGATGAAAAACTCCTTTAACTCCACCGTAAACGCTCCGCCCACCGGCAGCAGGGCGGAAATGAGAAGAGCGGCAACCAGGACCAGCCACTTTACATTTTCTTTGTCAGACAGGTATTTTGTTAACATAGTGCAGTTCCTCCGCCCATTTTCCATGGGATCAGAGCGAACCGCTCATGCTTTCCGCTTTTTCGCTCAGGCCGTTTACATATCCCAGGATCTGGCCGCCGTCAATCACAAGGCTTGCGCCGTGGATATAGCTGGCCTCGTCGCTGCACAGGAACACAACGGCGTTTGCCACCTCCTCCGGAAGGCCTACCCGCCCCACCGGGATCTTTGCCACCTTCGCCGCCCGGTATGTCTCGTCGCTCTCCAGCTTTGCCGCCGTCATGGGTGTCAGGATCGTTCCCGGGTGAACCTGATTGATCCGGATGTTGGTGCCGGCCAGGTCCACGGCCACGGCCTTCGTCATTCCGTTTACCGCTCCCTTCGCCGTGTTATAGGCGACGCTGCTTCCCGTTCCCACGAAAGAGCCCACCACGGACGCGATGTTTAAGATGGCGCAGGGCTCTTCCGTCTTCAGCATATAGGGAATGACCGTCTGGATTCCCTGAAACATTCCGAACACCATGACCTCGTGAGCCTTCCGGAACATATCCACCGTCTCCTCCCGGACGGATTTTCTCGTGAGGATTCCTGCTCCGTTTACCAGAACATTGACCTTTCCGTATTTCTCCACCGTTTTATCCATCACCTGCTTCCAGCTCTCTCCGTCCGTCACATCGTGCTTCAGATACATAACGTCTCTTCCCTCGTCCAGAAGAGTCTGAGCAGCGGAGGCGAGGAGTTCCTCGTTTAAGTCGGCCAGAACCACCTTTGCCCCTTCTTCCGCAAATTTCCTTGCCGTCTGAAAACTGATTCCTCCCGCAGCTCCCGTGACAATGACAACCTTTCCTTCACATTTTCCCATGACTGAATCCTCCTTTATGTTCCCAACAAATTTTCATTTGTTATTTTGTTAACATATAGGATTTTATCACGGAGCTTCCTGTCAAAACAGCAAATATAACTTTCCCTTCCGCCCCTGCATCAAAGAATGTTTGATGCACCGCAGCAGGACATTCGCGAATTTGGCGCAAATATATGCCCGGACACTTAGCGAGGTCTTCCACAAGCTTAGTGTCCATGGTATCATATGAGCACTTAACGAGGTTTTCCACGAGTTTAGTGGGAACATATGCCTGGGCGCTTAGGGAGGTCTTCCGGACGAGTTCCGGAGCCTGTGTTTCCAAGGAGGAATGAATGAAAAGAACGGCGAAAAGAACGTTGGGGATCATATTGCTGCTGGTTCTGGCTGCGGCTGCGGTGCTGGGAGTATGGCTGGCGAGAAGGTATATGCCGTCTCATGAAGCGGCGGATGTGGGAGAACTGTTTCCGGCTGAGGGAAATCACGTCTCCATTGTATGGAATGAGGAGGTGCAGGAGGCTGAGGGAATCTATGAGGAAAACCAGGTTTATCTGCCTCTGCAGTGGGTCAATGACAATCTGAACGAGCGGTTTTACTGGGACAGCGGGGAGCAGCTTCTGGTATACGCCCTGCCGGATCAGATCGTGTACGCGGACGCGGACACCATGGGCGAGGGCGGCCGCCTTCTCCGGGTGGAGGATGATGGGGTGTATCTGTCCGCGGGCCTGGTGGCCGGATATACGGATATCCGTTCCGTGTATTTTGACAATCCTGCCGTACATGACGGCGGAGAAGATCAGACGGCAGCCCGCCGGATCTATATTGACAGCACGTGGGAGGAGGAACAGAGGGCGACGCTCAGATGGAATGCGGCGGTGCGCCAGAGGGGCGGCGTAAAAAGCCCGGTAATCACGGAGACGGAGTCGGGAACGGGTGTGAAGATTCTGGAGGAGATGGACAACTGGTCCTATGTCCGCACAGACACGGGATTTATGGGATATGTCCACAACTGGAAGCTGACAGACCGGGAGACGGTGACGCCTGAGAGTACGTTCCAGGCCCCTGTATATGAGAGTCAGTCCCTGGGAGAGCGGGTAAGCCTGGTATGGCATCAGGTGACGACCCAGGATGCCAACAATAACTTTGACCAGATGATAGCCGGGGTGAAGGGCGTGAATGTGGTGGCGCCTACCTGGTTTTCCCTGACGGACAATGAGGGAAATTTCCGCTCTCTGGCCAGCAGAGAGTACGTGGAGAAGGCCCATGACAGAGGAATGCAGGTGTGGGCCCTGCTGGACAATTTCAGCGATAATGTGCAGACGGAGGTTCTGCTCTCCTCCACATCCACCAGAAGAAAACTGATCGATGGCCTGATAGATGAGGTACTTCAGTATGACATTGACGGCCTGAACCTGGATTTTGAGAGCATTAAGCCGAAGGCGGGAGTGCATTATATCCAGTTTATCCGGGAACTTTCCATCGACTGCCGCGCCAACGGAATCATTCTGTCGGTGGACAATTACGTGCCCAGCGCCTATACGGAATTTTATAATCGGAAGGAGCAGGGCGTAGTGGCGGATTATGTGATTGTCATGGCCTATGACGAGCACTATGCCGGCGGAGAGATGGGGACGGTTTCTTCCATTTCCTATGTGAAAAACGGACTGGCGGATACTATGGAAATGGTGCCGAAGGAGAAAGTGATCGGCGCGGTTCCTTTCTATACCAGAATATGGACGGTAAAGGACGGGGAAACCACGTCGCGGGCAGTGGGAATGGAAGCGGCTCAGAACTGGGTAGAAGAAAACCAGGTGGAGCTGAAATGGCTGGATGATGTGGGACAGTATTATGGAGAGCTGGAGGGAGAGGATGGAAGCGTGCAGTACATCTGGATGGAGGATGCCAGATCTCTGGGGCTGAAGACAGAGGCGGTGGACGGAAGCGGAGCTGCCGGAATCGCATTCTGGAAGCTGGGATTTGAGCCGGATGAAATATGGGATGTGGTGAACCCCTGATGAAGAGAGCTGGAATATTTTTAACGGTTTTTCTGGCGGCATCGCTGGTGTTTTCCGGCTGTTCCAGGGTGAGGGAAACGGATGTTACGGAATCGGCCTCCGAAGAGGAGTCGTCTTCCGAAAGTATCCCGGAATTTACCGTTTCCCAGGAGACAGAGCCGTCTGAAACGGAAGAGACGGAACCGGAGGAGACAGAGCCGCGGGAGCATGATCCGGAGACGGAGAAAAAGATTCTGCTGGGGTCGGATATCCATTATCTGGCTCCGGAGCTGACAGATTACGGGGAGGCGTTCCAGTACGACGTGGACCACGGAGACGGGCGCCTGGTGACCTATATTGACCAGATTACCGACGCGTTTCTGGAAGAGGTTGTGGAGCACAACCCGGATATTCTGATTCTCTGCGGTGATTTGAGCAGCAACGGGGAGCTGGCCAGCCATCAGGGACTGGCGGAGAAGCTGCGCCGGGTGGAAGCCCGGGGAATTCCTGTGGTGGTTATTCCCGGCAATCACGATATTAATAATCAGAGAGCTTACGGCTACCGTGGAGATGAGAAATATCCGGTGGAGCGGACGACGCCGGAACAGTTCCGGGAAATCTACCGGGAGTTTGGATATGATGAAGCCCTGAGCGAAGACGAGACGACGCTGAGCTATGTCTATCAGCTGGATGATATGACCAGGCTGCTTATGCTGGACACCTGCCAGTACCGCGAGGGAAACGCGAAGGTGGGCGGCCTGATTCTCACGGAAACCTACGACTGGATAGAGGAGCAGCTGGAGGCGGCCTGGGAAGAGGGGATGAATGTGATTCCTGTGGCCCATCACAATCTGCTGGAAGAAAGTGAAGTCTATACCGTGGACTGCACCATCGAGCACAGCGAGCAGCTGGCGGAGATTCTGGGCGAGTGGAATGTAAACATCTTTCTCAGCGGCCACCTTCATGTGCAGCATTGGATGGAGGAAGAGGATCACAATCTGTATGAGATTGTCACCGGCTCTATGACCACTCCCGACTGCCGGTACGGTCTTCTGACTTATCGGGACGACTGCAGCTTTTCCTACCGCACGCAGGTGCTGGATGTGGAAAGCTGGGCCAGGAAAAACGGGCGGACAGAAGAAGAGCTTTTGCATTTCAGCGAGTTCAGCCGGCCGTTTCTGAAACAGGTATTTAAAAATGAGGCCTACGGCGTTCTGCAGCATATGGAGGAAATCACCGAGGAGGAGAGGCTGCAGATGTGCGAATATTACGCCTGGGTGAATTATATGTATTATCAGGGCAAAGCGGTGGAGATCCGCGATCTGGCTTATGAAGACGATGCTTATGCCCTGTGGGATTCCAAAGGATACATAACTGTTCTGCGGGATTATGTGGTTTCCATCCTGGAAGATGCGGACCGGGATTACAATTATTTGGAAGTAGAGTGAGGCGATTGCCCCTTCTGTGTTCTAAGCTGCCCGATACGGGGCATAGAATATTTACGGAAGGGGTGATCGCTTGTCTAATTATAGGAGACTGATTTCATATATTTACGCCTATGAAGGCACTGTAAAGGGCAAAAATATCGGATTTGCCAAGCTGGAGTCCAGAAACGGCCAGTGCAGGATCAGCGTCAGTGTAAAAAAGGTATACGTGGGAGGAAATGACATGGGCGTATACCTGTTGTCTGATGGGGGAGAAATTCTTTTGGGGAAAATTTTTATCCGGTCCGGGGCGGGAGAATTCCGTACGGCAGTAAAGAGCGATAATGTGGAGGAGAGCGGAAAAGCTCTGGAAAACTGCTATGGGCTGACGGTTCATGATGTTCAGGACAGCTGGCGGGCCTACACCACTATCTGGGACGACGGGATCGCCAGGGAAGCGGGGGATGCGGTGGCCTATGCGGCGGAGGTGGAGCTGGCGGCAGTGACTTCGGAAAACCTGCGGAAACAGAAAGGGAAAGAGGAGGAAGCGTCTGAAATGACCACCTTTCAGCTTCTTCAGACACCGCCGCCGGAGATGTGTCCCGGACAGGAAGCAGAGCCGGAGACTGCTGGAGAATCGGAAAGCGGATGGAAACAGGAAGTCGGGGTGGAACCGAAAGACGGAGCGGAGCCGGAGACCGAAGCGGAGCCGGAAGGCCAGTGCCTGGAGAGACCGGCCGGGGATGAGACGGGGGAAACCATGAATGTGATGTCGGTGGAGGCGGCGAAAGAACTGTCGGCCCCGGACTCCGGGGGTTCGCCTCAGGAGAACAGGGGAATGAGAATGCTGCTGAGGGAAAACGGTCTGTTCTCCCCGTCGCCGGAGAGGTGGAATTTTGGCAGCATAAACCAGGTCCGTCCCGGAAGGGCGGATATTTCCCGGTTTGCTGTGCGGGACCGGCCGGTATCGGGATATATGTCTGGAGCTGGTTCCGTAAAAAGTGATACAGACCGGCTGAAAGGGGAAAGGACAGGGACTTCAGGCTCCGGGACGGCGCCCGGCAGGGCGGAGCCCATGCCGGCGCGCCGGGAAATGTTTTTCCGGATGTCAGGAGGAAACATACAGACGGAAATGCCGGCATCCGCCCCGACGTCACCGGAGACGACAGCGGCTGATTCCGGCCCAATCCAGGCGGCTTCTCCTGTCGGTCCAGGCTCGTCTCCGACAGTTTCCTCCGCCGAACCATCCCCAATTCAGGCCGCTCCCGCCCCCGACCAGGAAGTAGCCCTGCCCAGGGAACCGGAGGAAGAGCCGGAAAATGCCGGCCCTTTAGATCCGGTGATGGACGCGGAGGCCGTGTGGGATTCTTTCCGGAAGCAGTATCCAAAAATCGACGCCTTTGACTATGAGAACGGCTGCGAGATCTTAAAGATCCGGCCCCAGGATATCGGCCTTCTGCCCAGGGAGAACTGGACTTACGGCAACAACAGCTTTCTGCTCCACGGCTACTACAACTACCGCTGCCTGATCCTGGTGCGTCTGAACAATCCCGGCGGGAAGGCCCGGTTTCTGCTGGGGGTGCCCGGACATTATTTCAGCAATGAAAAATATATGGCGTCCATGTTTGGATTTCCCCATTTTGTCCTGTCAAAAAAGCAGCCGCTGGACAACGGCCGCTTTGGTTACTGGTATACGGATGTGAGGCTGGGGCAGTGATCCGCCTGCAGGAATCAGTAATCCACGCCCCGCAGAGAAACCTCCTTTACCCAGGGGCGGACGATATCCGCAAAGGTGAGCAGCTCTTCCTTGCGGAATCCGGAAAAGCCGGGGGACAGCACCCGGTCTGACTCTACATAATTCTGGATGAAATACCGTTCCGCCCCGGAAATCCATTTTCCGATCTCAGCAAAATCTTCTTCCGTGTGAAGGCCCCTGACTGCAGTGGTGCGGAATTCACAGGGAACGCCGCAGGAGCGGAGAAAATCGATGCTCTCGGAGATGGTATCGGTGTTGATGTGGGAGACGCCTGCCACCATGGCGTAATTTTCCGGACTGGACTTGATGTCCATGGCGATGTAGTCCAGGAGATGTTCGGCGCACAGGTGCTTTATCACGTCCGGCCGGTAGCCGTTGGTGTCCAGCTTGATTAGAAGCCCCAGCTCTTTGATCCGCCGGATCAGCACTTCCAGGTCTGAGGACAGAGTAGGTTCTCCTCCGGTGATACACACGCCTTCCAGCAGGGAGGCTCTTTTTTTCAGCACTTCCAGTACCTCGTCCATGGAAAACAGTTCTTCCGCGTCCTCAGTCAGCAGCTCTCCGTTGTGGCAGAAGGGGCAGCGGAAGTTGCACAGGCCTAAAAATATGGTGGCGGCTACATGGCCGGGATAATCCAGCAGGGTTGTCTTCTGAAATCCGCAAATTTTCATTTTTATCATCCAATCTTTCTCTTTTTCAGTTTTTCCTATATAATAACATCAAAGAACGGGGATTTCCACCGTCAGGGGAGAAATGAAGGACATGCAGAGAAGAAAAATGACACCGGAAGAAAAATATATGAAAGAAGCCATCCGGCAGGCGAAAAAGGCGGCGGCTTTGGGGGAGGTCCCCATCGGCTGCGTGATTGAACATGAGGGAAAGATCATTGGCCGGGGATACAACCGGCGGACCACCGATCACTCCACCCTGGCTCACGCGGAGATCATCGCCATAAAAAAGGCATGCCGGAGCATGGGGGACTGGAGACTGGAAAACTGTACCATGTACGTGACTTTAGAGCCCTGCCCCATGTGCGCGGGAGCCATTGTCCAGGCCAGGATTCCGAAGGTGGTCATGGCCTGCATGAACCCAAAGGCTGGCTGCGCCGGTTCGGTGGTGGACCTTCTCCATCAGGACGGATTCAACCACCAGGCGGAGACGGAAGTGGGGCTTATGGGGGAGGAGTGCTCTCAGATGCTGAAAGATTTTTTTAAAGAGCTGAGAAAACGGCGGAAAGAAAAGTTATGAGAAACAGGCGGGATACAGGTATGTTGTATACAGAAAGAGCGGAATTGATTCTTCAGCAGCTTCAGCTGCAGGCGACGGTAAAAGTGACGGAACTGGCGGAGCTTCTGCAGGTATCGGTGGATACGGTGCGGAGAGATTTGAAATCCATGGAGCAGAGCGGCCTGGTCCGCTGCATCCGGGGCGGGGCGTGCCTGCCGGATTCTCTGTCTCTGTTTTCCAATTTTGCGGGAAGAGAGATCGTCAACATTGACGCAAAGAGAGAGGCGGCGAAGAAGGCCCTGAAGTACATCCGGCCGGATATGGTGATCGCCCTCAATTCCGGAACCACCAATACCATACTGGCCCAGGAGATGGTGTCAAAGGGAGAGCGGTTTACGGTGGTTACCAACAATTTTGAGGCCATCCGCATTCTCATGGACAGCCCTTCCATTGAGGTAATCGCCATCGGCGGAAAGATGGACTCCATAGAGCGGTCTACCTGCGGAACCCAGTGTGAGCGGGAATTTTCCAGATATTTTCCCGATCTTGCCTTTCTCTCCATCAATGCGGTGGACAGGGAAAACGGATTTACAGATTTCCGCATGTCGGAGATCGGCATTCTGCAGCTTCTGGCAGAACAGTCGAAAAAGACCATTGCAGTAATGGATTCCGGTAAAATCGGAAAATGTTCCCGTGTCAGACTCTTTCCCCTGACTCAGGTGGACCGGCTGGTGACAGATGAGAAGGTGACAGAAAAGATAAAGGAGGCCTACGGAAAACAGGGCCTGATTATTGAATAAAAACGAAACAGAATACAGGGAAAACCGGATATAAAAGGACGGCGCATCTACCGCGGACAGGCGGTGGGGCGCCGTCCTTCTTTACGGTTTCTTTACTAAATACTTACATGTATTTGCTTGTTAATGCTGTTTAAAAAGCTTATTATTTGAGAATAAACAGCAAAATAAAGCAAATAATCGCAAAACAAAGCAAAGAGGAGAACACGTTTATGGAAAAGAAAATCGCAATGGCAGTATTTGACTGGGCGGGAACTACCGTGGACTACGGTTCATCAGCGCCGGTGGCGGTGTTTGACCTGGTATTCCGGGAGGCGGGAGTCGTCCTGAGCCGTGAGGAGATCAACGGGCCCATGGGTCTGGAAAAGAGAGCTCACATCCGGCAGCTTCTGCAGCTGGAAAACGCCGCGAAGCAGTGGGAGGAGAAGTACGGCAGAATGTGGACAGAGGAGGATGTGGACCATCTCTATGAGAAATTCGAGAGCAGTCTGGCCCAGGTTGTGACAGAGTACAGCGCTCCCATTGACGGAGTGGTGGAGACGGTGGAAAAGCTGAGAGAAATGGGAATCAAAATCGGTTCCACCACAGGATATACTTCTCAGATGATGGAAGGCGTTCTGCCGAGAGCGGAGAGCTGCGGCTACAAACCGGACTGTGTGGTGACTCCCGATGTGACGGGAGAGGGAAGACCGGGCCCGTTCATGCTGTTTGAGTGTATGAGACAGCTTCACGTGTATCCGGTCACCGCTGTGGTGAAAGTGGGAGATACGGTGGCGGATATTTATGAAGGAAAAAATGCGGGAGCCTGGAGCATCGGAATCTTAAAGGGTTCCAACCTGCTGGGCCTGACCGAGGAAGAATACAACTCCATGGAAGGAGAAGAGCTGGCGGAGCGGATGAAAGAGGCGAGAGCAAAATACTTTGCGGCGGGAGCCGACAAAGTCATCGATTCCATCCGGGATCTTCCAGAGGCCATAAAAGAAATCGAAAAGGAGATGAACTGAGACGTGAAGATCAGCCACTACTACAATCCGGTTCACACCGTTCAGGGAAGAGACAGCCTGAATGAGCTTCACGGGCTGGTGAAGGAAAATTTCCCGGAGAACTGCCGGATTCTGATTCTGGCATGGAGCGACAGGGTGTTCCAGCTTGAGGCGATGAAAAAACTGGAAAAGGACGGACATCAGGTGCAGAACCTGTGCTTCTGCCAGTCCAATCCCACGGTGGAGCAGCTGTACGACGCATACTGCCGCACCAGGGAATTCTCTCCCCAGCTGGTGATCGCCGTAGGCGGCGGAAGCGTGATGGACGTGGGAAAATCCCTCTGCTGCCTGTACGGGAAAGAGATCGAGGACGAAGACGGGCTGCGCCGCCTGATTCAGGAGAAGGCCTTTGGAAAACCCCAGGCCCGCTGGATCGGAGTTCCCACCACAGCGGGAACGGGAAGCGAGGTCACCTGCTGGGCTACCATCTGGGATCCGTCCAGAGATGTGAAGCGGTCTGTGGAATCCCAGGACAATTACGCCTTTGCCGCCGTGGCAGACTCGGCCCTTCTGGAAGAAATGCCTCTGAAACTAGCCGTTTCCTCCGCCCTGGACGCGGTGGCCCACGCGGCGGAGAGCTACTGGGCCAGACATTCCAACATGGTGTCCAGAGAGCTGGCCCTGGGAGCCATTGAGACGGTGATGGGAAACATGGACCGGCTTCTGGAGGGAGACAAAACGGCTCTTGATGAGATGTCGAAGGGCAGCATGCTGGCGGGACTGGCATTCAGCAACACCAAGACTACGGCCTGCCACTCCATTTCCTATCCTCTGACCATGCACGCCGGAATTCCCCATGGAACGGCTGTGAGCCTTCTGCTGGCTCCCGTGGCGGAGATCAATGAGGAGGCTGTGGAACAGAAAGAACGGCTGTACAAGGCTCTGGGCGTATCCGATGTGAAAGAGCTGGACGCCAGGGTGAAGGATATTCTGACCCGGGGAGGTTTTCCGGTCACACTCTCTCAGTGGAATATAAAGAAAGAAGAGCTGAGACATCTGGCGGAACTGGGAATCACCAAGGGAAGAGCAGACAACAATCCGGTGGATCTGGATCCGGAGAAAATACAGGCAATTCTTGAAAAGATTTATGAATAATAAAGGAGAAAAATTATGAGAAGAAAAAATGTTGGAATTGTGACAATGGCAGCTGTACTGGGACTTTCTGCAATGCTGACGGGCTGTTCTTCCGGCTCCGGTCAGACAGAGGCGGCGCCTGAGAACGCGGCGGAGAGCACCACGGCAGGAGGCAGCGCGGCGGAAGACGGCGCAGAGGAGGCTCAGGTTAATCACGGCGGGGAAGACGGAGTATTTACCATTGCATACGCTCCCAACGAGTCCACCGATCAGAGCACAGACGCCAGAAACGGCCTGGCCAGAGATTTAAGCGAGCTGCTGGGCTGCGAGGTGGAGGAGATCCAGGCCAGCGACTACAACGCCATCATTGAGGCGCTGCGCACCGGAAAGGCCGACATGGCATACATGGGAGCTCTTGCCATCGCCCTGGGCGTGGAGAGAGCCGGCGTAGAGCCCATCGCCATGAAGGCGGACGACGGAGACCCGGAGAAGGCCATCTATCACTCCGTGCTGATCGCCAATTCCGGAAATGATGAGATTAATTCCATTGCCGACATCAAGGGAAAGACCATGGCCTTTGTGGATCCCGATTCCACATCCGGCAACCTGGTTCCCTGCTCCGAAATCATTAAGGCATTTCCGGATGACAATTTAAACTCTGATATGCTTCACACCAACGGCGATTTCTTTGAGGCGGTAAGCTATTCCGGTTCTCACCAGGCAGGACTTCAGGCGGTGGCAAAGGGAGATGTGGATGTAGCCCCTATTTCCGATCAGATTCTGGCTTCTGAGATTGCCAACGGCAACGTGGAGGACGGCGCGGTGAAGATCATCCACGAGTCCGACGCCATCCCTGCTGAGGCCATGGTAGTGGCCGAGTCCGTGGACGACGAGACGCAGCAGATGCTTCAGGATTTCCTGATTGCCTATGACAACGAGGCTTACTTTACCGACGTGATCAAAAATCCGGGGGCAAGATTTATCCCATGTGATATCAGCGATTACGAGCCCATCATAGAGCTGAACAACATTATGAATGTAGAGCAGTAAAAGCTACCCGCCTGCAGAATGAGGAGGAGAATTATGAAACCGATACTGGTGTTTGACAAGGTCAGCAAAGAGTACCCAAACGGCACGAAGGCCCTGAAAAACGTATCTTTTGAAGTACATGAAGGAGAATTTGTATCTGTAATCGGACCGTCGGGTTCGGGGAAATCCACTATTTTACGGTCCATCAATCATCTGATCCCCATAACGGGAGGAAGCGTGTATGTGGACGGCGAGGAGGTTTCCGGACTGAAGGGAAAGGCTCTCAGGAACCTTCGCCGGAAAGTGGGAATGATCTTTCAGAATTACAACCTTGTATACAGCCTTTCGGTTCTCCAGAACGTTCTGCACGGCTGTCTGGGCTACATGGGCGGACTTAAGGGGATTTTCGGGAGATATTCCGAGGAGGACAAGGAGCGGGCGGTGGAGCTGCTGAAAGAGCTTGGAATGGAGCAGTTCTGTCTGAACCGGGCCGCGGATCTGTCCGGCGGGCAGAAGCAGAGAGTGGGAATTGCCAGAGCCATTATGCAGAACCCCAAGCTCCTGCTCTGCGACGAGCCCATCGCCTCCCTGGATCCGTCCAGCGCGAAGACCATAATGGACATTTTAAAGGATATGACCCACAAGCGGAATATCGCCTGCATTGTCAATCTCCACCAGGTGGATGTGGCTCTGGCTTATTCCACCAGGATCATTGGCCTCTCCAAAGGAGAGATCGTATTCGACGGCCCGCCGGAATACCTGACGGATGAAATGATTGAGCGTATTTATGGAACTTCAAGGGAAAATCTGATGATCGGAGGAACGGATGAAAAGAAAGATGCCGCTTATTGCGCGTGAGCAGAAACGTATCTATACCGGGTTTCTCATTATCATGGCGGTCATGTTTGTGATCACCACCGCCTATACCGGGTTTAATCCCATGGTCCTTGTGAGAAACGGAGACGCCTTCTGGGAATTTATCACGAAGGATTTCCTTCCGCCTGCCCTTCCGAAGGCAAGCCGGATTCCCGGAATTTTTGAGAGCGTGCTGGTGACCCTGGCCCTGGCCATGTCGGCCACCACCATCGCTGCCATACTGGCGTTCTTTGTATCTCTTTTCGGCAGCGAAAAGGTTTCGCCTTTTCCCCGGGCGGCGAAATACGTGAGAGGCTTCGCCACCTTTCTGAGAAATATACCGGCCCTGGTGTGGGCGTTTATTCTGTTTTCCTCCCTGGGAATCGGGACGGGAGTAGGATTTGTGGCTCTCTGCATCACCAGCTTTGCCTTTATGGTGAGGGCTTTTGTGGAGACTATCGAGGACGTCTCCCAGGACTGTGTGGAAAGCCTGGAGGCGGTGGGAGCCAGCTTCCCCCAGCGGGTGGCCCAGGCCATTCTTCCATCCTGCCTCTGCGGATTCCTCTCCTGGTATCTCTACTGCATTGAGGTAAATATCAGGGCATCAACCATTGTGGGAATGGTGGGAGGCGGAGGCGTGGGTCTGACGCTGTTTTCCTACATAAAGGGATTTCAGTACGACATTGCCTTTACCATCATTCTGCTGGTGGCTGCCATGGTAATCGTGGTTGACCGGGTGACGGGAAGACTGAGAAAGGAGATTCTGAAATGACGGAACCTGCAAAGACAATTACACCGTATGTGGTCCGGGACAGAAAAAACAGGATTTCTGTCCGCTGCGCCCAGAGAAACACGTTTATTCCCGGGTTTCTGATTGTGGCTGCGGTGCTGAGCGCAATCAGCCTTCTGTATCTGCAGATCGACTGGCTGAAGCTCTTGTCCAGAACTCCCGAGGTGGGAGGCGTGTTCTGGGAGCTGGCGCACTTTGATTTTTCCAATATGGATCTGATCCTGTCTTCCATGATGGAAACCATCTCTATCGCTGTTCTGTCCCTTCTCTACAGCCTGCTTCTGGGTGTGATTTTCGGGATGCTGGCGGCCAGGAATATTTTCCGGATCACCTGGCTTTCCGTTCTCACTCAGTCGTTTTTTACCTTTCTCAGGGCCGTGCCCACTCCGGTGTGGGTGCTCCTTATGATGGTGTGCCTGGGAATGGGAGCGGAAGCAGGTGTGGCGGGGCTGTGCGTTCACACCACCGCATTTTTTACCAAATCCTTTGCCCAGAGTTTTGAGAGCATTCCCGACGAGACTCTGGAAGCGCTGGAGGTGACCGGCACCAGCCGGCTCAGCATATTTACCAACGCCGTGCTTCCGGCGGCGTTTTCCCAGATCGTGGCCTGGACGGGCATGCGGCTGGAAACCAATTTTTCGGAATGCGCCATCCTGGGAATGGTGGGAGCCGGCGGCATCGGCTTTATCATTTCCAGAAATCTCCAGGGCTATGAGTACGGAACCGCCGGCCTGGCGATCCTGCTGGTATTTCTGGTGGCTTACATCATTGAACGGATATTCGTATGGGTGAAAAAGAGACTTTGATCTGACATAAGACATAAAAGGAGAATATCATGGTAAAACGACATTTGATGGGCAGCAGACTGGCTGCCGTGCTCGCTGTTTCAATTGTAGTGTCCACCGCCGCGGGAGGGACCGGAATGCCGTCCTACGCAAAGGCAGATTCTGTGACCGGACAGATTTCCACACCTTCGGAGTGGGAGGATGAAGAAGAGGAAACCGAGGAGTCAGAAGAAGGAACCGAAGAATCGGAAGAAGAGACGGAAGAGTCAGAAGAAGACACGGAAGAAGACGCTGAAGAGGACATCGAGGAGGTAGCCACGCCTTCAGAGCTTCCGACTCTGGAGGAGCAGGAAAAACTTCCGAAAACAGAGGAGGTCGTTTGCGATGCCCCGGAGGAAGGACTGGCATTTAATGCGGACAGCAGGGAGTATGCTCAGCTTTCCCAGGCTGTGGAAGTGCCGGAAACTGTGGAAGTGTGGGCGAAGCTGAAGCCGGGAGAAAACCGCAGGCAGATTATTCTGGGAAATTATGGCGGCGGAACCCTGAGCTGGTCGGTGGAGGTGAACGCGGACAACACGCTCCGGTACTGGGAGTGCAGAAGCGACGGAACTTCCCTGGGAAGCTGTAAATTCGACGGGAGCAATAACGAGGCGGAAATTGACATCTGTACCGGCGAGTGGATGCTGATCACCATTGTCCGTGACCGGGAAGACAACACGGTAAAGGCCTATATCAACGGGGAGCTGATGGGAGAAGAACCTCTGGGAAATTTCCGGTTTGAAGAAGAAGGGGCGGTGACTGCAAAGCCCACCAGACTGGGAACAGATTACCGCAGCGGCGCTTTCTATATGGACGGCGAACTGGCAGAGGTCCGTTTCTGGGATCACGCCCTGACAGCAGAGGAAGTGGCGGATCACGCCTCCTACGGGGTGACCGGATCTGAGGACGGTCTCGTTCACGCCTGGGATCTGGCCTCCGGCACCGAGAGCGGACTGGTGGAAGATCTGGCGGGAGATGTGGATATTGAGCTTACCGGTTTCCAGCTGGATTTTGAAGAGCCGGCGGATGAGACCGGGGAAGTATTTGAGATGGATTTTGAGGACGGCGAAGGCGGAGAGTGGAGAAACGGAAACGGCGGAATATTTACAAGAGCCTCTGTGGAGGACGGCGTGCTGGTTCTCTCTGATATGTCCCAGAACAATCCGGTATTTCTCACCGGGGACGGCGTTCCCTACACAGACAATGCGGTGTATGAGGTGAGGGCCATGGTGAGCGGTTCTTCCGATCCTGTGTTCGGGCTCTGTTTCAGAGGCTCTGTGGAGAGGGATGAGGCCAACTGGATCGCCCTGAGAAATGA
>DXBC01000064.1 GCA_019116745.1 Candidatus Lachnoclostridium stercorigallinarum | reverse complement strand
GCAGTCCTGAAACAGCTGATAATTCTTCCGTCCCACGTGCTCCACCATGCCCACACTCACCACCCGGTCAAAGGAAAGTCCCGTCTCCGGAAGCTCCCTGTAGTCCATGAGCCTCACTTCCAGATATTCTTCCAGTCCCTCTTCCTCAATCCGGCTGCGGAACTTGTGAAACTGTTCCACACTCAGGGTGATTCCCACGCCGTGAACCCTGTATTTTTTCGCCGCTTCCATGAGCAGATACCTCCAGCCGCAGCCAATGTCCAGAAGGGTCATTCCCTCTTCCAGCCGGAGCTTTTTCAGGATATAGTCCACTTTATTCACCTGAGCCTGGTACAGGGTGTCTTCGGGATCCTTAAAATATCCGCAGGAATAGCTGAGAGTCTCATCCAGCCACAGCTCATAAAAGTCATTTCCAATGTCGTAATGGCTGACCACCTCTTTTTCCTGATTTTTCTTGGACACCGAGGTGTAGAGCAGCTTTTTCAGCACATTCTCGTCTGTGGAAAATTTTCCCATCTGGCCCAGGAAATGATCCAGGGCAAAAAACAGATCTCCCTCAATCTCCAGGATTCCGTCCATATAGGCCTCTCCCAGAGCCAGGGAAGTACTGGTCATCAGATCCTGCAGCGGGATCATTCTGTTGAATTTTACGGTAAAAACCGGCGCTCCCTCTCCGATCAGGTATTCTCTGTCCTGAAATTTCACGAGAAATGGATACTGGTCAAATTTTCTCAAAAATGAGATTAAAACATTCTCTTCAAACATATCTGTCTCCTTCCGGCCGCACATGATCTGTCCGCCTGCCATATGCGGCGTCCTGCGCTCTGTCTGTTCTCATTTCTCCCTGCACAGGGCATTTTTGACCGCTTCAATCATATTTGCGATCAGATATTTTCTCCTGTCCGGAAACAAACTCTCCGATCTCTTCATCATTGACTCTGCGCCTCCTGTTTTTCTCTGCACCAGCCCCGATCCGTTCCCCGATTCCGAAAATCAGGATATCCGGAAACGAAAAAAGCGCCCGGTTATTTTTTCAAATAACCGAGCGCACTCGATATCTTCTCTGACGCGGCAATTGCGATTGCCCGCCCTCCGATAAGCGACAATTCAGTTTTATGGTGCTGATGCTTTAAGATGTCAGGTATTATAGGTCATGATTTTTTATTTGTCAAGAAATATTTCCGCCGTCTTTTTCATCTTCTCCACCACCGGAACTCCGAAAGGACACCTGGACTCGCAGCTTCCGCAGGCGATGCAGTCCGCCGCCGTGGCGGAAAGTCCCTGATAATGGGCCTTCAGCGAAGCCGGAACCTCCTCCTGCATGGCGGCCAGGTCAGAAAGCTTGTTGACCATGGCGATGTCTATGCCTGCCGGGCAGGGAGCGCAGTGGCCGCAGTAGGTGCACTGGCCGGTGTAGGCGTGTCTCGGCGCGTGGGCCAGGACGCTGGCATAGTCCTTCTCCTCCTCTGTGGCCGTCTCGTAGGACACCGCCTCCTTTACGTGCTCCGGCGTGTCATATCCCGCCAGAATGC
The DNA here is from genome assembly GCA_019116745.1 of Candidatus Lachnoclostridium stercorigallinarum. Taxonomy (GTDB): domain Bacteria; phylum Bacillota; class Clostridia; order Lachnospirales; family Lachnospiraceae; genus Lachnoclostridium_A; species Lachnoclostridium_A stercorigallinarum. The sequence continues at coordinate 15,024 of DXBC01000064.1, read as the reverse complement.
TGGCCACCGCCGGCCGTGTCAGGGCGTAGTGAATGCACTGAACGGGAGTCAGAGCCACACCGAAAGGAGAGGTCTCTGCGGAAAACAGACGGCCGCCGGCATAGCCTTTCATCACGGTGATCCCCACGCCCTGCTGCTCGCAGACCTGATAGAGCTCCGCCCGATCTGGGTGAATGCCTCCCAGGCCCGCCTCGTATTCTTCCGCAAAGCAGACATTCAAATCCTCGCTGGCCGGCAGCAGGTCAAAAGCCGGATTGATGCTGAAGAGCAGCATTTCAATCTCGCCGCTGAGGGCCGCCAGCTTTCCCACCTTCGGGTTGTGGGTGCTCATTCCGATGTGGCGGATCACTCCTTTTTCCTTCTGCTCCTTCACATAGGCCAGAAATTCTCCCTCCATAATCCGGTGAAACTCCGCTTCCTCATCCACGAAGTGAATCATCCCCAGATCGATGTAGTCTGTGCCCAGACGGGTCATCAGATCCTCAAACGCCGGCTTCACCTTGTCCAGATCCCTGGTGCGGACGTACTGACCGTTCTGCCAGGTGGAGCCGAAATGGCCCTGAATGATCCATCTGTCCCGTCTTCCCTCAATAGCCTTTCCGATATTGGACCGCACATTGGGCTCTGACATCCAGCAGTCCAGAACATTGATTCCCTGCTCCTCGCAGCAGCGGATGATCTCCTTTACCTCTTCCTCGCTGTGGCGCTCCAGCCACTCGGCCCCCAGACCGATCTCGCTCACTTCCAAACCAGTCTTGCCCAGCATTCTGTATTTCATTGTTCTAACCCCCTGAAAATGATATATTCTGTTCTAATTATACCAGCCCTCTCTGCAGACCACAATCATTTCAAATTGAAGTTTTCCATTTCTCCGGTTATAATATGGCAGAGAGGAGGTGACCGCCATGGCTCTCTACGCCTTAGGCGACCTGCACTTAAGCTTTCAAGTCCACAAACCCATGGACAGCTTTGGGCGGGTGTGGAAACATCACGAGAAAAAAATCAGAAAATACGTCTGCCAGACGGTGGGGCCGGAGGATACCCTGGTGCTCACCGGCGACCACTCCTGGGGACGGAAGCTCTCGGAATGCCGGGAAGATCTGGCTTTCATCGAAGACCTGCCCGGCCGCAAGATTCTTCTGAGGGGGAATCACGACATGTTCTGGGACGCCAGGAAAACAGACCGTCTCAATGAAGAATACGCCGGCCGCCTGTTCTTTCTCCAGAATAATTTCGCGGTGTATCAGGATTACGCCCTGGTGGGGACGAAGGGCTATACGTTTGAGGGACCCTTCTATCTGGATCCCTGGGGCAATCTCACCGGCTGGGATGAGGAGCGGGAGGCCCACGCCAAAAAACTGGTGGAGCGGGAAATGAGCCGCTTAAGGGATTCCTTTGCCCAGGCGGAGGCGGCCGGATTTCGGAAATACATCATGTTTCTCCACTATCCGCCCACCAGCATCCTGGAGGAAGCCTCCCCGTTTACGGAAATTGCAGAACAATACGGCGCTCTGGCCGTGGTTTATTCTCACTGCCACGGGGAACGCCGGTTCGGCGACAGCATCCGGGGAACCTTTCACGGGGTTCGCTACCTGCTGGTGTCCGGAGACTACCTGAATTTCAAGCCGGCCCTGATACTGCCGTAATAAACGCAACAGGCGATCAGAATCTCTCTGATCGCCCGTAACATTTTTCACCTCTCAAGCCTCGTCGATGGCCTTTCCAATATCCGTTCTCATGTATTTATTCTCAAAAGAGATCCACCCGGTGGCCTCGTAGGCCTTCTTTCTGGCCTCCTTCAGGTCTTTTCCCGTGGCCGTCACTCCCAGCACACGGCCGCCGTTTGTGAGGATCTGTCCGTCCGCTCCCCGCTTCGTGCCGGCGTGGAACACAAAATAGTCCTTCTTCCCGTCAAAAGTCTCCAAGCCGGAAATGGGGAAGCCTTTCTCATACTTTTCCGGATAGCCGTCGGAGGCCAGCACCACGCACACCGCCGCGTTGTCCTCAAACTCCAGCTCCACCTGATCCAGGGTGCCGTCCACGCAGGCCTCAAACACATCCGCCAGGTCATTTTTCATCCGGGGCAGCACCACCTGGGTCTCCGGATCCCCGAATCGGGCGTTGTACTCCAGCACTCTGGGGCCGTCCGCCGTCAGCATCAGGCCAAAGAAGATAATCCCCTTAAATTCTCTGCCCTCCGCTCTCATGGCGTCCACTGTCTTCTGGTAAATATGCTCCCGGCAGAAAGCGTCCACTTCCTCCGTGTAGAAGGGGCTGGGAGAAAAAGTTCCCATGCCGCCGGTATTTAACCCCTGGTCTCCGTCCTTCGCCCGCTTGTGATCCTGGGCGGAGGTCATGATCTTTATGGTCTTTCCGTCCACAAAGCTGAGCACGGACACCTCTCTTCCCGTCAGGAACTCCTCGATCACGATCTCATCCCCGGCGGAGCCAAACTGCTTATCCAGCATCAGGGTCTTCACCCCGGCCTTCGCCTCCTCCAGGGTATTGCAGATGAGAACGCCTTTTCCCAGAGCCAGGCCGTCCGCCTTCAGCACAATGGGAAATTTTGCCGTCTCCAGATACTCCTCCGCCTTCTCCGGGTCGGTGAACACCTGGTAATCCGCGGTGGGGATGCCGTATTTTTTCATCAGATCCTTGGAAAAGGCTTTGGAACCTTCCAGTATGGCCGCGTTCTTTCTCGGGCCAAAGACCCGCAGCCCCTGGCTCTCAAACACGTCCACAATACCGCCGCACAGAGGATCGTCCATGCCGATTACTGTCAGATCGATCTCCTTCTCCTTCGCGAAAGCCGCCAGCTTTTCAAATTCCATGGCGCCGATGTCCACGCACTCCGCCAGCTCCTCTATGCCGCCATTTCCGGGAGCGCAGTAAATCTTCTCCGCCTTCGGACTCTGAGCCAGCTTCCAGACGATGGCGTGCTCTCTTCCGCCGCTTCCCACTACCAGTATTTTCATGAGCTTTTCCTCCTATTTATTGGCAATCCGGTTAATCGCTTCCGGCAGAATCTGCCATTCCGCCTCCTCCATCACCCGGCGCTGCAGGGTCTCCGGAGTATCCCCCTCCTTTACCTCCACCGCTTTCTGCAGGAGAATGGGGCCGGAATCCACCCCTTCGTCCACATAGTGAACGGTGGCGCCGGTGATCTTCACTCCCCGCTTTAAGGCCGCCTCGTGAACCTTTAAGCCGTAATAGCCCACGCCGCAGAACGAGGGAATCAGGGACGGGTGAATGTTGATGATCCGATTCCTGTATTCCTTTATCATCTCCGGCGGAATGGTCACCAGAAATCCCGCCAGCACAATGAGATCCGGCCGGTACTGCTTCACCGTCTCCAGAAGGGCCTGATTGAAGGCCGCCCGGTCCGGATAGCTTTTGGGGGAAACGCATACAGCGGGAATGTGATGGTTTCTCGCCCGCTCCAGGGCGTAGGCCCCGCTGTTGTTGCTGATCACCGCTTCCACGGAGGCGTTTGTGATCTTCCCGCTGTCTATGGCGTCCAGAATCGCCTGGAGGTTGGTGCCGCCGCCGGACACCATCACAACCACTCTCAGCATACGGTCACTCCCTTTTCTCCCTCTTCCACAGAGCCGATGACGTAGGGAGTCTCCCCTGCCGCCTTCATGGCCTCCATGGTCTTCTCCACGTCCGCCGGATCCACGGCGACGATCATTCCGATTCCCATATTGAAGGTGTTGTACATGATCTTCTCCTCAATCTCGCCCTTTTTCGCCATCAGCGGGAAAATAGGGGGAACGGGATAGCTGTCCTTCCGGATCACGGCGCGGATGCCGTCCTTTAACATCCTGGGAACGTTCTCATAAAAGCCGCCGCCGGTGATGTGGCTGCAGGCCTTTACCTTCACCCCTGCCTCTTTCACCGCCTTTAATGCCTTCACATAGATCTTTGTGGGGGCCAGCAGGGTATCTCCCAGAGTGGCTCCCAGATCCTCATAGTAGGTATGCAGTCCCTCCGCGGTCATCTCCTTCTCAAAGACCTTCCGCACCAGGGAAAAGCCGTTGCTGTGAACGCCGGAGGAAGCCATTCCCACCAGCACATCCCCGGCAGCCAGGCCGCTTCCGTCGATGAGATCCTTCCGGTCCACCGCTCCCACGGCAAACCCCGCCAGGTCGTACTCGTCCTCGGGATAAAATCCCGGCATCTCCGCCGTCTCGCCGCCCACCAGGGCCGCTCCCGCCTGGCGGCAGCCTTCCGCCACTCCCGACACGATCTGGGCGATCTTTTCCGGAACCTGCTTTCCGCAGGCGATGTAATCCAGGAAAAACAGCGGTTCTCCGCCGGCGCAGGCCACGTCGTTGACGCACATGGCCACACAGTCGATGCCCACGGTGTCATGCCGGTCCATGAGGAAGGCCAGCTTTAACTTCGTTCCCACTCCGTCTGTGCCGGACAGCAGCACCGGCTCCTCCATGGTCTTAAACGCCATGGCGGAGAAAGCTCCGGAAAAGCCTCCGATGCCTCCCAGCACCTCCGGCCGCGCCGTACTCTGCACATGCTTCTTCATCAGCTCCACGGCCTTGTATCCGGCCTCAATATCTACTCCTGCATTCTTGTAATCCATGACTGCTCCCCTTCGCTTTTATTTTTCCCTGACTGTCCGCCGGGCCATCACTTTTTCATGCCGTCCAGATAGGCCTTGTAGCCGATTTCATCCAGCCGCTCCGCCTTCTTTACCACATCGTTCTTCAGATCCTCAGAGTACTGCTTCAGCCTTCCCAGCAGCTCCTCATCGGAGGTGGCCAGGATCTTCGCCGCCAGAATGCCGGCGTTGGTTCCTCCATTAATGGCCACCGTGGCCACGGGAATGCCGGAGGGCATCTGCACGATGGAGTACAGGGAATCCAACCCGCCCAGATCTGACGTCTTCATGGGAATTCCGATCACCGGCATGGGAAACAGAGCCGCGCACATACCCGGCAGATGAGCCGCCTTTCCCGCTCCCGCAATGATCACCCTGCAGCCTCTCTTCTCCGCCGACTTCGCGTACTCAAAAAATACGTCCGGCTCCCGGTGAGCGGAAATGATCGTCATCTCAAAATCCACTCCCAGCTTCTCCAGCACGGCCGCCGCCTGGGCCATCACCGGCATATCCGAATCGCTGCCCATCACAATGCCTACTCTTGCCATCGCACACGTCTCCTTTTCATTCATTAGAAAATATACAGTTTCTTATTAATTTTTATTATAAGTATGATTTATTAAATAATCACTACTTATTAGAAATAATACTGGAATTTCCCAGGGAAGTCAATAGGCTTTTTCCGGGGATTATTCTTCCCGTTCCAGGGGCTTATTTAAGGCTTCGGCCCCGGCCACCGCAAATCTTCCGTTCCGGATCACATATTTCCTGGTCCCATCCGGCAGCACCGCCGCAATGTCTCCCAGTTCCTTATAGGGGATGGTGATATCCGTGTGACAGTTGAAATAGGCTTTTGACAGATCGGTTTTCCGGAGCAGAGACACCTCGTTGTCCCTGGCAATGATCTCCTTTCCGTCGGGATTGTACACCGGGCTGTCCTCCGCCCAGCTGTAGCAGGTATCTCCCACGGCAAAGTGCGGCCCCATTTTCTCCGCGATCAGAATGGGCAGCTTTTCCGTGATCCCGTATTTTTCCGCCGCCTGATAGGCGGTGGTGTTGGTGCCGATGGCAAATTCTCCTATAGGCAGGCTGTCGTGATTCTTTAAAATCACCTGCTTCACCAGCCGTTTTCCCTCTTCCGGATCCTCAAAATTGGCGCAGGAGTACTCTTTCACACGTCCATCCTCAAAACAGATCTTCAGATCCCGGAACTGGAACTCTCCGATATACACATTTCCCACATGAAGCAGGCCTGCGGTCCCTTTTAACACCGGGGAAGTAAACACCTCTCCCACGGGAATGTTCACATCCGCCACGCAGTTTTCAAAATTGGTCTGCCGCTCCCGGTCGGTCAGGGGGTGAAGGGCGATCCGCAGTCTGGTGTCATTTCCCGGGCCTCCTTTCACTTCCACAGATTCCGCCTGATCCAGCACGTCGATGAGAGCCTGCTGCATGGTTCTGTACTCTTCATAGTCCAGGGTGTTGATCCGGATGATTTCCCGGAAAATTTCCCCGTACCGCTCTCCGATCTCCGGGACGGGGAAGGCGATAATGGTAAAGCTGGTCTCATCCCCCGGCACGTACTGCTGGGACACCTGGGCGCTCTCGCTGGCCATTTCCCTGGCCAGCTTCTCCTGTTTTTCCGTAAGAGACAGACATTCCTTCCGGTTCACCGGCCGGAAACCGTCCTGGCCGAAGGTCTCCACCACCGCCGGCCCTGCATAAGCTGCAGCCAGCACTCTGTACTTTCCGTATGCCGCCCTCAGCACGGCTGTCTTCCTGTCCTTGAACGCCTTGTCCAGATACAGAGCGCAGTCGTATCGGTGATCGTAATCATACTGCCGGTTGGGGCTGGAGCTGTGATAGCCCGCAGAGCGGCCGGCGTTTTTATTTACCGAATGAATGGCCGTCCGGCAGATCACCGGTTCCAGGCCCATTGCCCGGAAATTCTCCACCGCCGCCCGGATCATCCGCTCAAATCCCAGCTCATACCGGATCACCACCGTACTCTTTTTGGAAAGGTCCCGGCGCATCACCTCAAATCCCCGGCGGTAACCCTCCGTGTAGGTGTCCGCCATGAGCGCCACCGTCTCCTCCGGCAGGCTGTTCATAAATTCCGCCGTCTTAAGCTCCGTGTCAGAGATGTATTCCCCGAACCGGTACAGATAGGTAAGGTCTGTCAGGTCCGACTCCATAATAATCCGCTTCGCGAAATCCAGGGACGGATCCAGGCACTCCCGGACCCGGTACTCCGCCATCCGGTCGCAGTAATCGCTGGCGTACCAGTAAAGCGTCTCCTTTACCCGGGATTCCAGAGGCAGATAGGCAGTCTCCGCCCCGTCCTCTCCCTCCTCTCCCGGCAGCCCGGCTCCGTCCGCAGCCGCCATGGTGAACAGGTTGTATACCTCTATAAACGTCTCCTGGAGAATGGTCATATCCTCCAGCCGGTTTTCATAGGCCAGGGGAATGAGCCCCCTCACCTCGCTGTAAAGAAACGAGAGCATCTGGCCGTATCCATCTCCCAGCATTTTCACTGCGTAGGCCGGATTGCCGTAGCTCTCCCCGTAATGTTCCGGCAGAATATCCCCGTAAAGCGCCGCGTTTCTCTCCTGACATTCCTCCATGGACAGTTCCTTTTTCCCTCGGAGCTCTCCGTATACCTGATTCACCATCAGGATAAACTCCGCCGTCCTGTGAAAATAATCGGCAAAGGAGGACGCGGCTGCCTCCTCCCCTGTCATTTCCCTGATTCTCTCCAGAGAAAGTTCATATCGTTCTTTTACAATGGTCTCCTCACCCATGTTTCTCATCCTTTCCTTCAGCCTCTCAGACCGATAATCACCATGCACACCCAGAAAACGGCCCACAGGCCGCTCACTCCAATGCTGATCTTCGCCATGAGATAATTCCTGTTTCTCTCCAGAAACGCCAGCCAGCCATACCAGAGACTGACCAGGGAAAACAGCAGGCTGGAAAATCCCATGGCAGCCACATTCAGGCCGGCTGTGCCGTTTCCCCGCACCGCCAGGTATGCCCCCAGGCCGCCGAGAAGAGTGGCGGCCGCCGCCAGAATCAGGGCCATTTTCCCCCTTCTGGCCAGAGGCTTGCGGATATAGGAAATTTTATTTTTCCCTTTTTCCATTCATTCTCCTCCTTCTGTACTTCTGCACGTTCCGATACACAATAAATCCCAGGGCCGCGCCAATGGTATTGAGCAGAATGTCGTCCACATCAAAGCTTCCCACCTTCCACACCAGCTGGATCACCTCTATGGCCAGACTGAAGCTGAAGCCAAAAAGCACCGTGTTGTACCATTTGCGGCTTCTTCTGCTGATAATAGGCAGAAAAAAACCAAAGGGCATAAAGCCCGCCATATTTCCGAATATATTCAAAAAGACCGCCTTCATCCCCAGCTGATCCCGGTAGATAATGAATCTTTTAATTTCCTTAAACAAAATAAGATTATAATGATATTCCTGTCTCACATCCGGCCGGTCAAAGGACTCCGCGAAAAACATAAAATAGACGACCGCCGCCATGTAGACGATAAAAAGCACCCATCCTAATTTCTGCTTTTTTGTCGTATTCCGAATCATATACACACTCCAACACCGTTTTCATCTCCGGGATATTCTCCCGGCAGAGATCGGACCGCTTATGGCGCAAAAGAGGGCGCGGATTCTACTCCCGCCCTCTTTTCGTTTAGGAAACCGCAGCTTAAAATGTGATCTCCGACTTTCTCTTTAAGAGCACAGCCCCGCTCACAATGGCCATCACTCCCACCGCTACTCCTGCGGCCAGAATGACAGAGCCGATCACAATATTTAAGACTCCCGTATTTCTCATGGTCTTATAAACTTTTTCCATGCCGTTCACTCCTGTTATTTTGCACCGTACTGTTCATAGTATGCGTCAATGGCCGCCTTTAACTTGTCGTCGATCACCACGCGGCCCTTGTACTCCTTATTGTAGAGATGCTCCACCACATCCGCCATGGTTACAATGGCGGTGGTCTTAAAGCCGAACTGCTCCTCGATCTCCTTTAAGGCAGATTTTTCTCCCTGTCCCCGCTCCATACGGTCTACGCTCACCACCAGTCCCAGCACATTCACATCGCCCTGAGCCCTGATAATGGGCAGAGTCTCGTGGATGGAAGTGCCGGCCGTGGTCACGTCCTCAATGATTACCACACGGTCGCCGTCTCCGATGGGGCCGCCTAAAAGAATGCCCTTGTCGCCGTGATCCTTGACCTCTTTCCGGTTGGAGCAGTAGCGGATATCCGCCCCGTAATGCTCGCTGAGGGCCATGCTGGCTGCCACAGAGAGGGGAATGCCCTTGTAGGCCGGTCCGAACAGCACGTCGAAATCTGTGCCGAAGGTATTCTCAATGGCCTTTGCGTAATATTCTCCCAGCTTTCTCAGCTGAGCTCCCGTCCGGTAAAATCCGGTGTTCACAAAAAACGGTGTCTTCCGTCCGCTCTTGGTCACGAAATCTCCGAACCGCAGCACCTCGCAGTCAATCATAAACTCAATAAATTCTTTCTTGTACTGTTCCATATCTTCAAAACCTCCTGATGTAAGGTAAAAATCCTCTTCAATTCTAACATAAGTCAGGGGTATTTGCAATTAAGGAATTCCCTGTCACTCTGCAAATACGTCCACAAATTCCTGTTTTCCGCCGTCTACCAGCCCGCAGTCCGTCACCACGATCCCGGGAAGAGCCGTCAGGGACATGATGGCGCAGGACAGAAGGGGGGTGCTTTCCCCGCAGACCTGGTAAAACGCCTGCCGGTACTGCTCAAACTCTCCCGCCACCTCCCGGCAGCTCTTTAAGGACATAAGGCCGGCCACAGGCAGGGCCACCGATCCCGTCACCTGCCCGTCCTTCACCACGCAGAGGCCTCCGCCGGTTCTCTCCAGCTCCCTGAGAAGAGCCAGGGCGTCCTTCTCTTTTTTATAGACGATCACCGCATTGTGGCTGTCGTGAGAGACTGTGGTGCCCACGGCTCCCTCTCTCAGGCCAAAGTTCTGGATCACCGCCACCGTCCTGTTTTCCAGGCCGTGCCGGTTGCACACGCAGACAAAAGCCAGATCTTCCCGGCCGTCCAGGCAGACGCGGTGATCTTTCACCGGAAGCTCCTGCCGCTCCACTTTTCGCAGCACATTGGTGCTGTCTAAGGGAACGATCACATTCACCGGCACCGTTCCGTTCTCCGTCTCCGCAGTCAGGGAAAAATCTGACGCCTTTTTCATCCAGCCCACATTCATAGTATTGGAAAAGTCCGGCGTCTCCTCCGCCGTCTCTCCCACGTACACGCCGTTCTCCGCAGCCAGCTTTCCGCCGATCCACACCCGCTCCGGCCGTCCGCCGTCCAGGGCCTTCACCAGCTGCATATCCGCCGCATACCCCGGCGCCAGGGCGCCCAGATCCTTAAATCCGTACTCCCTTGCGCCGTTTAAGGTGGCCATGCGGATCACGTCCACCGGATCCATCCCGTGCTCAATGCTGTAGCGGACCACCTTGTTCACATGGCCCAGAGCCAGCAGGTCTCCGGCGTGAACGTCGTCGGTGCACACGGAAATAAAATCGTGATAGGGAATCTGCCGGATTCCCTCCGCCAGCTGATCCATGTGGTTGACCAGAGAGCTGGCCCGCAGGTTGATGTGCATTCCCCGTCTCAGCTTCTCGCGGATCTCCTCCGCCGTCTCGGATTCGTGGTCGCTCTCCACTCCCGCCGCCGCGTAGGCGCTTAGCTCCTTCCCCGACAGAAGGGGGCCGTGGCCCTGAAGGAATCCGTTCTTTTCCAGTCCTTTTTCCATGATCCGGTACATCCGCTCAGAGCCGCTGTACACCCCCACATAGTCCATCAGCTCCGCGATTCCCACCACGCCGTCCATGTCCAGAATCTCGCCGATCTCCTCTTCCCCAAACTCCGCCCCGGAGTGCTCCAGTCCAGGCACGGCGGGCACGCAGGAGGGGGCCAGAACATACTGGCGAAGCAGGGACTTTCTGCCGTTTTCCAGCATGAATTTCACCCCGTCGATTCCCAGCACGTTGGCGATCTCGTGGGGATCGGTGCACACTGTGGTGGTTCCCCAGGGAACCACGGCCCGGCCAAACTGCTCCGGAATCATCATGGAGCTCTCAATGTGCACATGGGCATCGATAAAGCCGGGAATCAGGTAATGTCCCTCTCCGTCCGCCGTCTCTTTGGACTCCAGCTCCTGCGCCTCCTCCGGATACCGCACTCTGGCCACAAAGCCGTCGATCACATCCACCTCCGCCGGGTAGATCTCTCCTGTAAATACATTTACGTACTGTACGTTTTTCACCGTCAGGTCACAGGGAATCTTTCCCATAGCCGCGGCGATCAGCCTTCTCCTGTCTTTTTTCATGTCTTCTCCTTTCCCCGCACGGCGGACAGACATACCCTCCGCCAAAAACAGCCGGAACCGCCTTTATTCCGACAGCCCCGGCTTTTTCTCTCATCTGCTCCGCGTTATTTCACCGCGCCGATCAGCTCATTGACGTCTTCCACGCCGTATGTTCTCATATAGTTTTCGATTCCGTCCGCAATCTCCACAGTGGCGTAGGGATTGAAGAAATTGGCCGTTCCCACGGAAACCGCCGTGGCTCCCGCCAGCAGGAACTCAATGGCATCCTCCGCCGTGGAAATGCCTCCCATGCCGATAATGGGCAGTTTCACCGCGTTTGCTACCTGATATACCATCCGGACAGCCACCGGCTTCACCGCCGGCCCGGAAAAGCCGCCGGTCTTATTGGCCAGGGCAAAGGTCCGTCTGTGAATATCGATCTTCATGCCCGTCAGGGTGTTGATCAGGGACAGGGCGTCGGCTCCGCCGGCCTCCGCAGCCTTTGCCATCACGGTGATGTCCGTCACATTGGGGCTGAGCTTCATGATCACCGGCTGCTTTGCGTGGCGCTTCACCTCTCTTGTGATGGCCTCCACGGCTTTTGGATCCTGCCCGAAGGCGATGCCTCCCTCTTTTACATTTGGGCAGGAAATGTTGATCTCCAGCAGATCCACATCCTCATCTCCCAGGCGCTCCACCACTTCCACATAATCTTCCGTGGTCTTTCCGCAGACATTCACCACAATTTTTGTATCATACTGCTTTAAAAAGGGGATATCCCGCTCTATAAACACGTCAATTCCCGGATTCTGCAGACCGATGGCGTTTAACATACCGCCGTACACCTCTGCGATCCTGGGAGTGGGGTTCCCCGGCCAGGGCACGTTTGCCACGCCCTTGGTCACCACGGCTCCCAGACGGTTTAAATCCACCATCTCTCCGTACTCCGCTCCGGAGCCGAAGGTGCCGGAAGCTGTCATCACCGGATTTTTCAGTTCCACCCCGGCTATGTTCACTTTCGTATTCATCAGATCTCCACCTCCTGAGCCTCAAATACCGGACCGTCCTTGCAGATTCTCTTGTTGTGCACGTGAGAATGGCTGTCCACATCCTTAGACTGACACACGCAGGCCAGACAGGCGCCGATGCCGCAGGCCATCCGCTCTTCCAGGGAAATGTAGCACTCCAGCCCTTTCTCCGCCGCATAGGCCTTCACTGCCCGAAGCATGGGGGTGGGGCCGCAGGCGTAAATGATCTCTCCGTCCACCCCGTTTGCCCGGATGGCGTCCAGCACATTTCCCTTTGTGCCGGCGCTGCCGTCCTCCGTGGCAACGTACACCGGCCCGTAAGCCTGAAATTCCTCATTTAAAAACAGCTCGTCCCTGTATCCCAGCACCGCCGTCCGTTCACAGGACAGCTCCTTTGCCAGCTCCAGCATGGGCGGGATTCCGATGCCGCCGCCAATGAGAATGGCTTTCTTGTCCTTCAGAGGAAATCCGTTTCCCAAAGGCCCCATAATCTGGACCTTCTCACCTGCTTCCCAGGCGGAAAATTCTGCCGTTCCCGCGCCCGCTACCCGGTACACAACCCGCAGGATTCCCTTCGCCTGGTCGATGCCGCAGAGGCTGATGGGCCTGGGCAGAAGTTTCGACGCATCCTTTGTGTAAATGGAAATAAACTGTCCCGCTTTTGCCTGTCCGGCGATCTGGGGCGCGAAAAGCTCCATGCTGTACACGCCCTCCGCCAGCTTCTTCTGGCTTTTTACTTCCGCTTCTAACTTGATCTGTGCCATGAAACGCGCCTCCCGATTATAATACCCGGTTGATGTCGGCCACCATATCCAGCACTGCCTGTCTGGACGCCTCGCCGAAATGCTCCGGTCCGAACTTGTCATAAGGAGCTTTCTTGTACGCCGCAATGATTCCTCTGGAGGAGTTTACGATAGCTCCCAGACCGTCCTCATTGAAGCAGGGACGCAGATCCTCCGCCGTCGCTCCCTGAGCGCCGTAGCCCGGCACCAGGAAATAGGTGTGAGGCATGAGCTTTCTCAAAATCCGGCTCATCTCCGGGTAGGTGGCTCCCACTACGGCTCCCACGTTGCTGTACTCTCCGTCCATGGATTCGCTTCCCCACTCCAGAACCTTGTCTGCCACCAGCTCATAGAGCGGACGGCCGTCGATCAGCTGATCCTGGAACTCGCCGCTGGACGGATTGGAGGTCTTTACCAGCACGAAAATTCCCTTGTCTTCCTTTTTGCACACATCCACAAAGGGCTTTACCCCGTCCGTTCCCAGATAGGGGTTTACGGTCACCATATCGGTGTGGAAGCCGGAAAGGGTCCTGCTTCCCACCTGCACCGTGCCAATGTGGGCGGTGGCGTAAGCTGCGGAAGTGGAGCCGATATCTCCCCTCTTTGCATCGCCGATGACGATCAGGCCCTTCTCCTGGCAGTAGTCCACCGTTTTCTGATAAACCTTCAGTCCCTCGATGCCGAACTGCTCATACATGGCGATCTGAGGCTTCACCGCCGGAATCAGATCCCAGGTGTGGTCCACGATCTCCTTATTGAACTGCCAGATGGCCTCCGCAGCCCCCTCAAGGGTTTCCCCATACTCCTCAAATGCTTTCTTCACCACGTGCTCCGGAATATAGCTGAGCATGGGATCCAGTCCCACACATACCGGCGCTTTCGTTTCCTGAATCTTTTTTACCAGACGGTTGATCATGGTGTCCTCCTTCTTTTTCCATTTATTGTTCTGTCATCTGTATCCGGACAGCCGCCGCCTGCACCGGGGCGGTCATCCAAATTTATCCTGTCTATTTTATCATATTGTGGGAAAACTGTGAACTGTTTATCAGAAAAACGGTTTTAAATATTTGCAGATCAGTCATAAAAAGAGAGCAGGGAAATCATTCCCTGCTCCTTTCATTCGGAAAAGTTACTGCTCTTCCTCGCGTTTCCGTGCAAATATGGCTGCAGCCGCCATAAGAGCTCCTGACAGCATCATCACTGCCCATCCTCTTCTGGATGTCTCACCGGTCTTCGGCAGAGGAGATAAGGGTACCTCTCCCTCGCCGATGGTGGTGGGAGTATCCGGAAGGGGCGCCAACGGCACTTCCTCAGGCTCAATGGTGACTCCCGGGCCGCCGGGGGTATAAACACCGCCGCCGCTGGGGCCACCGCCGCTGCTGCCGCTTCCGCCGCCGCTGCTGCCGGTTCTCACATAGTACACATTAAATACCAGATCGCTGGTCAGCGTACCGGTCAGATCGCTGGTCTGTCCCTCCGGCACGGAGTAATTGCTCCAGCGATATCCGGAGATCGCCATGTTCACCAGATCGTTGATATTATATGCCGCATCGGCATCCAAAGTTATGGTCTCTGACTCGCGGAGAACTGCATTGTCCGATCTGCGGTAGTAGTTGATGGTAATAGTGAACTGCTCCTTATCGGGATCAGGATCCACCGGCGTATCGCCGCCGTTGTCTACGGTGTAGGAAACGGTGGGCTTGGGGAAGTCCTCAGGCTGATATTCCTGTCCGTTGCTGTCCACCGGATAGAGGGTGGCCACATTATTGGTATACAGGCCATCATAGCCTTCGCTTCCGTCCTCATCATACCGGCCATAGGTCCCTTCCGCAGTCTGCGGATTCATCAGCTTCACTCCATAGGTAAGGGAAACTTTCATATCAATGGTGATCGGAATATTGATATCCCATACAAAACACTCGCCGTAAGTATTGCCCTTGAAAGCAGTTCCCTCCGGATAATAGTGAAGCACGAACTGATATCCGTCTCCATCCAGTCCAAAGCCATAAGTTGTGTCATTAATCTGTACAGCCTCAAGTTCTGCTCCGTCTACCGTAAGAGTCAGTCTGTCAATCTGATTGATAAAATCAAAATTATACTCAGCCGTATTTCCGATTTCATCAACCACCTGGCTTCCGGCATCTACCACATGGATCATCTCATTGGCGATGTCTTCAAATGCCCGAATAAGATCTCCCTCACTGCCGCCGTATCCCGGCTTC
>DXBC01000063.1 GCA_019116745.1 Candidatus Lachnoclostridium stercorigallinarum | reverse complement strand
TGCTTGTAAGGCAGATGCTCTCCCAGCTGAGCTAAGACCCCATCAGACGCAGTCCGAATATTTCGTAAACCGCGATTGCCTAGCTAGTATAAATGGAAATAAAAAAATTGTCAATAGTTTCTCCATAAATTTTTTATAGAAATTTTCTTATCATTTTACAGGTAGTATGCTATACTAGAAAACAGTAATGAGACAGGAGGATTCCCATGTATTATTTCATTGTGAATCCTAATTCCGGCGGAGGAAAGGGATTTCGGGTATGGCGAAAACTGGAACGTGTGCTGAGCCGCACCTGCGTGGAATACGAGGCGTATTTTACCCATGGCCCGGGAGATGCCAGGACGATAGCCAGGGAGCTGACGGAAGGCAGCCGTGATCTCCGGGTTATTGTGATCGCCGGCGGAGACGGCACGATGAACGAGGCCATTGACGGGATAAATTTCAATGGTTCCGTGACGCTGGGGTTTATTCCGGCAGGCACCGGAAATGATCTGGCCAGAAGTCTTCGTCTGTCCAGATCTCCGGGAAGAGGACTTCGGAGGATTCTCCATCCCAAGTATCAGAGGCTGGTGGACTACGGAGTGCTGTCCTACGGAGAGGGAGAAATCCGCCATCGGAGATTTGCGGTGAGCGCGGGAATCGGATTTGACGCAGCGGTCTGCCACAGCCTTCTGCACGGCGGTCCGGTGAAGCTGCTGCCGGGAAAACTGCGCTATATCGCAGCCGGAATCTGGCAGATGATCCGGCTGCGCCCGGCGAAAGGATATCTTCTTCTGGACGGCGTACAGAAAGTGGAATTTAATCATATTTATTTTATTTCCGCCCACATCCAGCCTTTTGAGGGAGGCGGTTTCCGCTTTGCTCCCGGAGCGGACTGCAGCGACGGCCTGCTGTCTTTATGTGTGGTTCACACGTCCAGCCGGCTGCGGCTGCTGCAGATTCTGCTGGATGCCCTTACAGGCCGGAAAAACAGGCGGCCGGGGGTGCGGCGCTATGAGTGCCGGGAGGCTTCCGTTCATCTGGAGAAGCCCATGGCGGTTCATACGGACGGAGAGAGCTGTCTGGTACAGCAGGATATTCACCTGCGGTGCATCCAGAAAAAGATGCGGGTGATCATCTGAGAAAGCCGGCGGAGGACGGGCCAAAACGGCGGGACGTCCGACGGCAAAAACGAAACGGCGGGCTGCCCGACGGTAAAAATTCCGGCACGGCCGGAAAATATGGAGGAACGGATATGAGAATTGGACAGGGATATGACGTGCACCGTCTGACGGAGGGCAGAAAGCTTATTCTGGGCGGCGTGACCATTCCTTATGAGAAAGGGCTGCTGGGGCATTCCGACGCGGATGTGCTGGTCCATGCGGTGATGGACGCCCTTCTGGGTGCGGCCGCTCTGGGGGATATCGGCCAGCATTTTCCCGATACGGACCCGGAGTACGAGGGGATTTCCAGCATAAAGCTCCTGAAAAAGGTGGGAGAGCTTCTGGAGGAGAGAGGATTCGTAATTGAAAATATCGACGCCACGGTGATCGCCCAGAGACCGAAACTGGCCCCCTACCGGGAGGAAATGCGGAAAAACATGGCTGCTGCCCTGAAAATTGTTCCGGAACAGGTGGGAGTAAAAGCCACTACGGAGGAGGGGCTGGGATTTACCGGCTCCGGAGAGGGAATCTCCGCCATGGCCATCGCCCTGCTCACTACGGTGGAGGACAACAGTTTTTATGACCGGATGGCGCCGCCTGCCGGGTGCGGGGGATGCGGAGGCTGTCCCGTCAGGGACTAGGAGAAGCGAACGACCCCGGACAGAAAACAGGAAGGAAAAGGAGAAAAATCATGAAAATTTTTAATACATTGACCAGAAGGAAAGATGAATTTGTACCGCTGGAGCCGGGAAAGGTGAAAATGTACGTCTGCGGTCCCACGGTATACAACTACATTCACATTGGAAACGCCCGGCCCATGATCGTGTTCGACACGGTCCGCCGGTATTTTGAGTACAAGGGATACGAGGTAAATTACGTCTCCAATTTCACCGATGTGGACGACAAGATCATCAACAAGGCTATCGAGGAGGGCGTGGACGCCGACACTATTTCCAAGCGCTACATTGAGGAGTGCAAAAAGGATATGGCGGCCATGAATGTAAAGCCGGCCACCACCCATCCCCTGGCTACGGAGGAGATCTGCGGAATGCTGGAGATGATCGAGGCGCTGATCGAAAAAGGCTTTGCCTACAAGGCGGAGGACGGCACCGTTTATTTCCGGGTAAAGAAATTCAAGGATTATGGAAAGCTGTCCCACAAAAACCTGGACGATCTTCAGTCCGGCTTCCGGGAGATCAAGGTGACGGGAGAAGAGGGAAAAGAGGATCCGGCAGACTTCGTACTGTGGAAGCCGAAAAAAGAGGGAGAGCCCTACTGGGAGTCCCCCTGGTGCCAGGGCCGTCCCGGCTGGCACATTGAGTGCTCCGTCATGTCCAAAAAGTATCTGGGAGATCAGATTGATATTCACGCCGGCGGAGAGGACCTGATCTTCCCCCACCATGAAAATGAGATCGCCCAGAGCGAGGCGGCCAACGGAAAGACCTTTGCCAACTACTGGATGCACAACGCATTTTTGAATATTGATAATAAGAAGATGTCCAAATCCCTGGGCAATTTCTTCACCGTGCGGGAGATCAGCGAGAAATATGATCTCCAGGTGCTCCGCTTCTTTATGCTCAGCGCCCATTACAGAAGCCCGCTGAATTTCAGCGCCGAGCTGATGGAGGCCTCCAAAAACGGACTGGAGAGAATTTTAAATTCCGTATCCCGTCTGAACGACTTCCTGAAGACGGCTGAGGACAGAGAGCCTGCGGAGGAGGAGAAAAACGGACAGAAGGAAATGGAGGAGCTGGTGGCCAAATTTGAGGCGGCCATGGACGACGACTTCAACACGGCAGACGCCATTTCCGCCATCTTTGAGCTGGTGAAGCTGGCCAATTCCACAGCAGGAGAAGGCAGTGCGAAAGCCTATCTGGCATCCTTAAAGGATACCATTGTGAAGCTCTGCGACGTGATGGGAATTATCGCGGAGAAGAAAGAGGAGATGCTGGACAGCGATATTGAAGAGATGATCGCAAAGAGACAGCAGGCCAGAAAGGAAAAGAATTTTGCTCTGGCAGACGAGATCCGGGGACAGCTTCTGGAGAAGGGCATTATCCTGGAGGATACAAGAGAGGGAGTAAAATGGAAGAGAGCATAATCTCCCGCTGCAGAGAATTTTTAGAGCTGGAGGAGAGGGACCCCAACGGGTACTCTCCTCTGGTTTTGGCTTATATTGGGGACGGGGTGTACGAGCTGGTGATCCGCACGAAGGTGGTGAACCGGGGAAATACCCAGGTCAACAAGATGCACAAGGTCACCTCCGGGCTGGTAAAGGCCCAGACTCAGGCTCAGATGTATCTTCTTCTGGAGGAAGAGCTTACAGAGGAGGAGAGGGCGGTTTACCGCCGGGGCAGAAATGCCAAATCCGCCACCATGGCGAAGCATGCCACCATGAGGGACTACCGCATGGCCACGGGATTTGAGGCGCTTATGGGCTGGCTGTACCTTTCAGGGCGCCTGGACCGGCTGACGGAGCTGGTGAGCCTGGGATTAAAGAAAATGGGAGAAATTCAATGAGATACGAGGAATTGACGATAGAGGGAAGAAATGCGGTGCTGGAGGCTTTCCGTTCAGGAAAGACCATAGACCGGCTGTTTGTCCAGGACGGATGCAAGGACGGCCCGGTGCAGTCCATCATCCGGGAGGCCAAGAAACAGGACACGATTATTCAGTTTGTGCCGAGGGAAAGGCTGGATCAGATTGCCGGGGACGGCCATCATCAGGGAGTGGTGGCCTACGCCGCCGCCTACAAATACGCGGAGGTGGAGGATATGCTTCAGGCGGCCCGGGAAAAGGGAGAACCGCCATTTCTCTTTCTCCTGGACGGGATTGAGGATCCTCACAATCTGGGAGCCATTATCCGGACGGCAAATCTGGCAGGCGCTCATGGGGTGATTATCCCCAAGCGCCGGGCGGTTGGGCTGACCGCCACGGTGGCAAAGACGTCTGCCGGGGCTTTAAACTACACACCTGTGGCAAAGGTGACCAATCTGGGAGCGGTCATCGATGAGCTGAAAGAGCAGGGACTGTGGTTTGTGTGCGCCGATATGGGCGGGGAAGTGATGTACCGCCTGAATCTGAAGGGCCCCATCGGCCTGGTGATCGGAAACGAGGGAAGCGGGGTCAGCCGTCTGGTAAAGGAAAAATGCGACATGACGGCAGCCATTCCCATGAAAGGAGATATTGATTCCCTGAATGCCTCTGTGGCGGCAGGAGTTCTGGCGTATGAAATTGTGCGTCAGAGGTTACAATAAAAGAGAACAGGACGAAGGCGCCGGAAACGGCGCCTTCTGTGGTATATGCCGCAGCCGGGAGATTTGCGGCCCGGAAAGGAAAGGAGGAACAGTTATGAGGGTTGACAACAGAAAAGTAGCTCTCATCGGAACGGGAATGGTGGGCATGAGCTATGCCTACGCCATGTTAAACCAGAGCGCCTGCGACGAGCTTGTGCTCATTGACGTAAACAGGAAGAGGGCGGAGGGAGAGGCTATGGATCTGAATCACGGCCTTGCTTTTGCCCCGTCCAATATGAAAATTTATGCCGGGGACTATGAGGACTGCGAGGACGCGGATATCGTGGTTATCTGTGCCGGTGTTGCCCAGAAAGAGGGGGAGACCAGGCTGGATCTGCTGAAGCGGAACGCCGCGGTGTTTCAGTCCATTGTGGACCCGGTTACCGCTTCCGGGTTTAACGGGATTTTTCTGGTGGCCACCAATCCGGTGGATATTATGACCAGAATCACCTGTGACCTGTCCGGCTTCAATCCCCGCAGAGTGCTGGGAACAGGAACGACACTGGATACTGCGAGACTGAGATACCTTCTGGGGGGATATCTGAATGTGGATCCCAGAAATGTCCATGCCTATGTGATCGGTGAGCATGGAGACAGTGAATTTGTACCCTGGAGTCAGGCCATGCTGGCCACGAAGCCGATTTTAAGCCTCTGCGGGGAAAAGGGCAGCAGGAGAGTCTGCCAGGATGAGCTGGATCAGATTGCTGAGGAGGTGAGAAGCGCGGCCTACCGGATCATTGAGGCAAAAAACGCCACTTATTATGGAATCGGCATGGCTCTCACCAGGATCACAAAAGCCATACTGGGAGATGAGCACAGCGTCCTGACCGTAACCGCCATGTTAAAAGGAGAGTATGGCCAGTCGGGAGTGTTTGCGGGGGTGCCCTGCATTATCAATAAGAACGGGATCCAGAGCGTCCTCACCCTTTCCCTCACAGAGGAGGAGCTGGGCCGTCTGGCCAGCTCCTGCGAAACGCTCGGAAAGAGCTATGAGGGGATTTTGTAGGAAATTATTCAGCTTTCCAGGGTGACGGCCCGAAGGCTGAAGTCAGACCAGTTGTTGCCGATCAGATAGGTGGTATAGCTTTTGCCTGCCTGAATTTCCACCGGTACGGTGAGCAGCGGGGTGGAGACGGCGGCTCCGGAGCCCAGGATGCCGATGGCGATGATAGGAAGCTCCTGGAAGCTTCTGCAGCAGGAGGCGCTGGTAATGCTGAACAGATAGGAACCCTGCATGGCCTGCTTAAAGGGGGTTACGGCAGTATAGCCCACATTGCGGAAGATGGTTCCGCTTCCGTCAAGCAGCACGTTGTAAGAGGAGCCGTCAAAAGACATATTGGCGACCCGGTAGCAGCCGGATCCGGCGGCGAGATTGCGGCAGCCGGAGTCGGATACCTGTATCACATCCATGCCGCCCTGGCCGGAATCAACCACCGCCAGGGTGGTCTTTTCCCCGGCCCGGAAGGGGAAGCTTTTCTGGAAGAGAATGGCCCGCAGGTCATTGGCCCGCCGGACGGTGACGGTGTGAAAGCCGTCAGTCACAAACCCGTGTCCCGTGACGGTGCCGAACCGGGCGGCAGTGTCGTATACGGAAGAGTCTACTGACAGCCGCAGAGGAAAATTGTTGGTGGCAGCCACCAGGAATCTGGTTTCACTGAAGGTGCTGCCGCTCCCGGGAAGATTGGGGAAAATGGGACGTCCGGGAGAGGGAGCGGGGAAGGACGGTACAGACGGTGTGGGCGAGGTGGGCGGAAGCGGAGCTACCGGCGCACTGTCCGGCGGCGCGACGGGAAGAGAGATGCCGTAGTCATTGCCGCCGCTGTTGCCTCCTCCGGCGCTTGTTTCCGGATATACGGTAAGAATGGCGCTCTGGTCCAGAGACCGGGATATGTCGGCCTGAACGCTCTGGCTGTTCATATTCTGCTCCTGAGACGCCTCAGCCCTGCCTCCGCTTGTCTGGGAAGGAGAGCTGCTGAAAAAGTAGTTTGATTCAGCCATAGGATACCTCATGCTTTTTTACTTTATCATATGCCGGCCCGGGAGAACAGTGACCGGAAAGCCCCGGAAAATGGACAGAAAAAGGATGAAAAAATTTTTTGAAAAACTTGTTGACAATAAGAAGAATCCATGATACTATATCTAAGGTTCGCGTGAGGCGAACGAAACAGGATTGCTGCTGTGGCTCAGTCGGTAGAGCGTCGCATTGGTAGTGAGGAGGTCACGGGTCCGATTCCCGTCAGCAGCTCTCTCAAAAGATAGAGAAAAGCACGTAAATATAAGGTTTACGTGCTTTTTTTCTATTCTCCGGAAAGTTAAATGATGGAAAACTTAAGAAACTTTCCCTTAACGCTTAATTTCCTGAGCCTGCCGCCCATCTGCCATACGCTGCCCCAAGGCCCAGATGAATCAGAAAGGCCCCGAAAGCCGTCGCGGCCACATAGATCGCATTGCCCCAGAAGATTCCTGTTTTCAGCGCGATCTGGTGAAATATGATCTGCTGGGACGGGCGGTAGGGAGAGATGTAAAACATGGCTACATTAGTGTCCGGTCCGGCGGCCCAGTTGATGAAAAGGGCTGTGAGGCAGCAGCCCAGGAAAAGGGGAAGGGAAGCGAGGTACCCCTTCACGGACCGGTCCGGAAGGCGGGAGAGAAAACAGCTCGTCCCAATAAAAATCAGGGCGAAGTGCCAGAAAAAGCCGTGGAGAGTCAGGGTGACGTAGGGGTGCATCAGGCCGCTGGGCTCCGCCAGCGCCATGAAACCGCCCAGAAGACTGTAGTCCTGCAGAAAGGCGGCGAAGATTTTCTTTCCGCCGGAGGGCAGGAAGGGCAGCAGCAGACAGAGGTACATGGGGACGCTGCACAGCTGAAAGGGAAAGTACCACCAGTCGTACACGCCGGGATGAACTACCAGAGTGAGAAAGAGCTGCTTGTAGATTTCGCTGACGGCAAGAAAAAGGCCGCACAGGAAAAGATGCCTTTGGGGATCCTTTCTGCGGCGGCTGAGAAAAACCGCAAGACAGATGGAACATCCGATGCCGGCGGCGCTGAGAAAAATATGGAAAAAGGAATAGGGCCGCGGCGGCGTCATGGGCCACGCGGTTATTTTCAGCAATTCGGTTATCATAAAAGAGACTCCTTCAATACGAAGCGCTCCCGCCCTCACGGCGGGAGCGTTTCCGTATGTTTTATGAGATGTATTCAGTATAATCCCGGTGTGGGGGAAATGCAAATGTTTCCTTTTTATGCACAGCAAAATACCACTACGGCATCCGGATTCGTCAGAGCGGGAACACTCCTGGTGGATGAGGAGTAGAGAACCAGCAGATAGTGGTCGGCGGGGCTGCCGAAAAAGGTCTGGCCGTTGGGATAGGCGATGACCGTGTCTCCGGACAGGTTTAACTGCAGAGTGCCGGCGGCATTCACCAGATTTTCGTCGTAGTAGCTGAAGTCCACCATGCGTCCCTCTGTGTTTTTGACAATGGCAGTCACCCGGTACTGAGGCGGAAAGATCAGAGGTGCCGGGGCGGATGCGTCGTAGAAGGCAGTGATGGAATCTCCGGCCTGCAGAGGCTCCTGATTGAAAATGTAGGTATAGGGGGTAACCACCAGATTGACCATCCCCTGACAGGTGGTGGAGATGGAGATCAGGAGGGAACAGCCGCACCAGTTATTGGAGGAGGACTGCATCGGTTCGATCTGGGAGATGGTTCCGGTAATGGGGAAAAATGAAGCCATGAAAAGACCTCCATGATAGATTCTAACCTATTATATGGAGGTACAGACAGGGGTGTGAAAAAATGTACCTGAAAAAGGGAGGAGCCGGCAGCCTGCCAGCCGCCGGCAATTATGAAAAAGTTTTGCGTAGTCATTAGCATTGCCTCTGCTACTGTCTTTACTATATCGGAGAAATATGAAAAAAGTTTAGCAAACTTATGAAATAATTGTGAATAAACAGGAGCAGAGGAAAAGCCGCCGCAGATTGCCTCCCCTTAAGGCTGCGGATTATCTCCCGCTGAAATGATAGGAGTCCAGCAGCTGGTTTTTCATGTGCCACAGCTCGTTGGAAAGGTCCACGTGGACTTCGTGGGGATTTACCAGACGTCTGGATTCCTCCCACAGCGTGTCCAGCTCTCTGGTGCAGTAGTCTCGGATTTCCATGACCTTCGGAGAGTGGTAGACGCATTTTCCTTTCTGGAATACGGGAACCAGAAGCTCGCGCAGAGTGTAGGTTTCCGGAGCCAGAAGAGTCTTTTTCCACGTCTCAATGGGATCAAAGAGCAGCAGGGAATTTTTGTTGTCATAGGTCTCGTCCGCCAGACAGATCAGGTCGGCAATAATCTTTCCCGTGTCCTTTTCATAGATCCGCTGGATGGTCTTATTTCCCGGATTGGTAATCTTCTCCGCGTTCTCCGAGAGCTTGATCTTGGGAATAAATTTCCCGGTTTCCCGGTCCATAATGGCCGCCAGCTTGTATACGCCGCCGAAGGAAGGGGAGTCCTTGGAGGTGATCATATTGGTTCCCACGCCCCAGGAGTTGATGGCGGCGCCCTGGAGCTTTAAGCTGGCGATCAGGTGCTCGTCCAGGTCGTTGGAGGCGGAGATCACCGCGTCGGGAAATCCCGCTTCATCCAGCATTTTCTTGGCCTTTTTGGAGAGATAGGCCAGGTCCCCGCTGTCTAAGCGGATACCGTAGTAGGAGAGGGGAATTCCGGCTTCCCGCATTTCCGTAAAGACCTTGATGGCGTTTGGAATGCCGGATTTCAGCGTGTCGTAGGTGTCCACCAGCAGGATGCAGGCGTCGGGATAGAGACGGGCATAGGTGCGGAAAGCCGTCAGCTCGTCGGGGAAGCTCATGATCCAGCTGTGGGCGTGGGTGCCCTTGACAGGAACGTCAAACATCTGGCCTGCCAGTACATTTGAGGTGCCGACGCAGCCGGCGATCATGGCGGCTCTGGCTCCGTAAATGCCGGCGTCCGGGCCCTGAGCCCGGCGCAGACCAAATTCCATGACTCCGTCTCCGGCGGCGGCGTACACTACCCGCGCCGCTTTGGTGGCGATCAGGCTCTGGTGATTGATAATGTTTAAAAGGGCAGTCTCTATTAACTGGGCCTCCATAATGGGGGCCACCACCTTCACCAGCGGCTCTCTGGGGAAGACCACGGTGCCTTCCGGTATGGCGTAGACGTCGCCGGAGAACCGGAAGTGGAGGAGATAATCCAGAAAGTCCTCCTGGAACATGCCGGTGGAGCGCAGATAATCCACGTCCTTCTGGTCAAAATGCAGGTTTTCCAGATACTCGATCACCTGTTCCAGGCCGGCGCAGACGGCATAGCCGTTGCCGTCCGGATTATTCCGGTAGAACGCGTCGAAGACCACGGTTTCGTTGGCTGTCTCTTCCTTAAAATAGCCCTGCATCATGGTGAGTTCATAAAAATCGGTTAATAGTGTAAGATTTCTCTGATTCATAATCTTCCTCCTGTGTTTCAGGCGTCCCGATAATTTCCGCAAAGGGCGCTTTGGCCGCAGATGCGGGAAACAGACGTATTTTAGGTAGTATAGCACAAACCGGGGAAATATCAAAGAGTTACATTTTCCGCTGGGGCCGGACATACATTTTTTTCCGCCGGGGCCAGAAATTCCTTGACATTTGATAACCGGAAATTTATACTGGAGTAGTTAATAGATAGAAAGACTGTGAAGGAGAGAGTAGCACTGCCGGAAAATGGCAGCGAGCCGGGAGCGGTGAAAGCCCGGCATGAGTAGGGCAGCGGTGAAAATCACTCCGGAGTCGCCGGCTGAAAAGTCAGTAAGTCAGGACGTATTTCTCACGTTACAGAGAACTCATATGACAGTATGCAGCAATAGGTGGTAAAACGAAGAGGTTTGGTAGGCTTCGTCCTGAGTGTACAGGGCGGAGCCTTTTGTTATCTTACAAAGACTCCTGTTTTGAACCGGCGGGATGCGCGGCAGTATCTGCGCCGGCAGGACGGCTTTGGCCGGAACCTGTGCTGCGGAAAGAGTAAGGAGGAAAATTATGTACGACAAAGTATCCACGGACCTCAATTTTGTGGACAGGGAAAAGAAGGTAGAGCAGTTCTGGAAAGACAACCACATTTTTGAGAAGAGCATTGAGACGAGGGCGAAGGGAACTCCCTACGTATTCTATGACGGACCGCCCACGGCCAACGGAAAGCCTCATATCGGCCATGTACTGACCCGTGTCATCAAGGACATGATTCCCAGATACCGGGCGATGAAGGGGTATATGGTGCCCAGAAAGGCCGGCTGGGACACCCACGGACTTCCTGTGGAGCTGGAGGTGGAGAAGACCCTTGGGCTGGACGGCAAGGAGCAGATCGAGGAGTACGGTCTGGAACCCTTTATCCAGCACTGCAAGGAGAGCGTATGGAAATACAAGGGCATGTGGGAGGATTTCTCCAACACCGTCGGTTTCTGGGCGGACATGGATCATCCCTATGTGACCTATGACAATACATTTATCGAGTCCGAGTGGTGGGCATTGAAGAAAATCTGGGACAGAGGCCTTCTCTACAAAGGCTTTAAGATCGTTCCTTACTGCCCGCGGTGCGGCACCCCCCTGTCCTCTCACGAGGTAGCCCAGGGATACAAGGATGTGAAGGAGCGTTCCGCCATCGTCCGCTTTAAAGCGAAGGGCGAGGATGCCTACATTCTGGCATGGACCACCACCCCCTGGACCCTGCCCTCCAACGTGGCTCTCTGCGTCAATCCCAATGAGGCTTACGTAAAGGTAAAGGCCGGAGACGGAAAGGTTTACTATATGGCGGAAGCCCTGACGGAAAAGGTGCTGGGCGGCCTGGGCGAGTACGAGGTGCTGGAGCGCTATATCGGAAAAGACCTGGAGTACAAGGAATACGAGCCGCTGTTTGACTGCGCTGCGGGCGTGGCGGAGAAGCAGAGGAAAAAGGGTTTCTATGTCACCTGCGATACCTATGTCACCCTGACCGATGGAACCGGCGTGGTGCATATTGCCCCGGCTTTCGGTGAGGACGACTCCAAGGTGGGAAGAAATTATAATCTGCCCTTTGTTCAGCTTGTGGACGGCAAGGGTGATATGACGGCAGAGACTCCCTGGCCCGGCGTGTTTGTGAAAAAGGCGGATCCCATGGTGCTTCAGAACCTGGAGGAGAGAGAGCTGCTCTTTGACGCCCCGGTGTTTGAGCACAGCTATCCCCACTGCTGGAGATGCGATACTCCTCTGATCTACTACGCGAGAGAGTCCTGGTTTATCAAGATGACCGCCGTAAAGGATGATCTGATCCGCAACAACAACACCATCAACTGGGTTCCGGAGAGCATCGGAAAAGGACGTTTCGGCGACTGGCTGGAAAATGTGCAGGACTGGGGCTTAAGCCGCAACCGCTACTGGGGAACGCCTTTAAATATCTGGGAGTGTGAGTGCGGCCATCAGCATTCCATCGGCAGCATCGAAGAGTTAAAGAGCATGTCCAAAAACTGCCCGGATGACATTGAGCTTCACCGCCCCTACATCGACCAGGTAACCATCACCTGCCCGGTGTGCGGAAAGGAGATGCATCGTGTTCCGGAGGTAATCGACTGCTGGTTTGACTCCGGTTCCATGCCTTTTGCCCAGCATCATTATCCTTTTGAAAATAAAGAGCTGTTTGAGTCCCAGTTCCCGGCAGACTTTATCTCCGAGGCGGTGGATCAGACGAGAGGATGGTTCTACTCCCTCCTTGCCATCTCCACCCTGATCTTCAACAAGGCGCCCTTTAAGAACGTCATCGTCATGGGCCACGTTCAGGATGAGAACGGCCAGAAGATGAGCAAATCCAAGGGGAACGCGGTGGATCCTTTCGACGCCCTGGCCACCTACGGAGCCGATGCCATCCGCTGGTATTTTTATGTAAACAGCGCTCCCTGGCTGCCCAAGCGCTTCCATGGCAAGGCGGTGCAGGAGTGCCAGAGAAAGTTTATGGGCACCCTGTGGAATACCTACGCATTTTTCGTGCTCTACGCCAATATTGATGAGTTTGACGCCACAAAGCATGAGCTGGAATACGATAAGCTCCCGGTCATGGATAAGTGGCTGCTGTCCAAATTAAACAGCACGGTGAAGACGGTGGACAGCTGCCTGAACGATTACAAGGTGCCGGAGGCTGCCAACGCTCTTCAGGACTTTGTGGACGACATGAGCAACTGGTACGTGAGAAGAAGCCGCAGCCGTTTCTGGGCCAAGGGAATGGAGCAGGACAAGGTGAACGCATATATGACCCTGTATACGGCTCTGACCACCATCTGCAAGGCGGCGGCGCCCATGATTCCGTTTATGACAGAAGATATCTATCAGAATCTGGTGAGAAAAATCGACGCAGACGCTCCGGAGAGCATCCATCTGTGCGATTTCCCGGCCGTTCATGAGGAGATGATCGATCAGGAGCTGGAGGACCGGATGGACGAGGTGCTGAAAGTGGTTGTGATGGGCCGCGCTGCCAGAAATACGGCCGCCATCAAGAACCGTCAGCCCATCGGACGGATGTTTGTAAAAGGCAGAGTGCTGCCGGAGTTCTACCAGGAGATCATCGAGGATGAGCTGAATGTGAAGACGGTGGAATTCACCGATGACGTGAGAGCGTTTACTTCCTATACATTTAAACCTCAGTTAAAGACGGTGGGACCGAAGTACGGCAAGCTGTTAGGCAGGATCCGGCAGGCTCTGACGGAGATCGATGGCAACGAGGCCATGGATACCTTAAATGAGACGGGAGCTCTGACCTTTGACTTTGACGGCCAGAAGGTGGAGCTGACAAAGGACGATCTGCTTATCGACATGGCTCAGAAGGACGGCTTTGTGTCCGAGGGAGACAATACCATGACGGTGGTTCTGGACACGAACCTGACACCGGAACTCATCGAGGAGGGCTTTGTCCGGGAGATCGTCAGCAAAATCCAGACCATGAGAAAGGAAGCCGGCTTTGAGGTGATGGATCATATTGCCGTTTACGAGGAGGGCAATGACAGAATCGAGTCCATCCTGAAGGAAAACGAGGAGACAGTCCGCGGCGAAGTTATGGCTGACCGGATCCAGTACGGCCAGACTTCCGGCTATGTTAAGGAATGGAATATTAACGGGGAAAAAGTAACACTGGGAGTGGAAAAGCTCACTGACTGAAATATAGGAGGCAGGTATGTATCAGGGATTTGATAAAGAAACGTTTAAAAAGAGTGTGATCGCAAACACGAAAAATCTGTTTCGAAAGACCATTGACGAAGTGACTCCGGCTCAGGCTTATCAGGCGGTGGCCTATGCGGTAAAGGACGTGATCATCGACGAGTGGATCGCCACCCAGAAGGAGATCGTGAAACAGGATTCCAAAAAGCTGTATTACCTTTCCATGGAGTTCCTGGTAGGACGGTATCTGGGAAACAATATCATCAGCATCTGCGCGCAGAAAGAGGTGAAGGAGGTGCTGGAGGAGCTGGGCTTCGATCTGAATGTGATCGAGGACCAGGAGAGAGATCCGGCCCTGGGAAACGGAGGCCTTGGCCGTCTGGCGGCCTGCTTCCTGGATTCCCTGGCCACTCTGGGATATCCGGCATACGGCTGCGGCATTCGCTACCGCTATGGTATGTTCAAACAGAAAATTGAGAACGGTTTTCAGGTGGAGGTGCCGGATGAATGGCTCAAGGACGGTTATCCCTTTGAGGTGCGCCGTTCCGAGTACGCTACTGAGGTAAAATTCGGCGGCTATGTGGACATTCAGTGGGACGGCCACAAGAATAATTTCATCCAGAAAGGCTATCAGTCTGTGCTGGCGGTTCCCTACGATCTGCCGGTGGTGGGCTACGGAAATAACGTGGTGAACACCCTTCGGATCTGGGATGCCCAGCCGGTGAACAGCTTCAACCTCTCCGAGTTTGACCGTGGAGATTACAACCGGGCGGTGGAGCAGGAAAACCTGGCCAAGAACCTGGTGGAGGTGCTCTACCCCAACGACAATCACTACGCCGGCAAGGAGCTGCGTCTGAAACAGCAGTACTTCTTTATTTCCGCCAGCGTGCAGCTGGCGATCCGGAAGTTCAAGGAGAACCACAGCAACATTTTCGAGCTGCCGGATAAAGTGGTGTTCCAGATGAACGATACCCATCCTACGGTGGCCGTTCCGGAGCTGATGAGAATCCTCATGGACGAGGAGGGCTTAAGCTGGGATGAGGCCTGGGATATTACCACCAGAACCTGTGCCTACACCAACCATACCATCATGGCTGAGGCCCTGGAGAAATGGCCCATTGAGCTGTTCTCCAGACTTCTTCCCAGAATTTATCAGATTGTGGAGGAGATCAACCGCCGCTTTGTGGCTGAGATTCAGAAGGCATATCCCGGCGACACAAACAGAGTGAACCGCATGGCCATTATCCACAACGGACAGGTGCGCATGGCTTACATGGCCATTGTGGGCAGCTTCTCCGTAAACGGCGTGGCAAGGCTTCACACGGAGATCCTGGAAAAGCAGGAGCTGAAGGACTTCTATGAGATGATGCCTCAGAAGTTCAACAACAAGACCAACGGCATTACCCAGAGACGTTTCCTGCTTCACGGAAATCCCCTTCTGGCTGACTGGGTGACAGACAAGATCGGCGATGACTGGATCACCAACCTGTCCCATGTGAAAAAGCTGGAAGTCTATGCTGACGACAAAAAGTGCCAGCAGGAATTTATGAATATCAAGTATCAGAACAAAGTCCGCCTGGCCAAATACATCAAGGAACACAACGGCATCGACGTGGATCCCAGATCTATCTTCGACGTACAGGTAAAGCGTCTCCACGAGTATAAGCGTCAGCTTATGAACATTCTCCATGTGATGTATCTGTACAATAAGCTGAAAGATAACCCCAACATGGACATTGTGCCCAGAACCTTTATCTTCGGCGCGAAGGCGGCTGCCGGCTACAAGAGAGCGAAACTGACCATCAAGCTGATCAACTCCGTGGCGGATGTGATCAACAATGACAAGAGCATCGGCGGAAAGATCAAGGTGGTATTTATCGAGGATTACCGGGTGTCCAACGCGGAGATCATCTTTGCCGCAGCAGATGTGAGCGAGCAGATCTCCACCGCCAGCAAGGAGGCTTCCGGCACGGGCAACATGAAATTCATGTTAAACGGCGCCCTGACCCTGGGCACCATGGATGGAGCCAATGTGGAAATCGTGGAGGAAGTGGGCAGGGAGAACGCCTTTATCTTCGGAATGAGCTCTGACGAGGTCATTAACTATGAGAAGAACGGCGGCTACAACCCCATGGATATCTTCAATAACGACCAGGATATCCGCCGGGTGCTGATGCAGCTGATCAACGGTTACTATGCTCCTCAGGATACGGAGCTGTTCCGGGATATCTACGACTCCCTGTTAAATACAAAGAGCAGCGACCGGGCCGACACGTACTTTATCCTGAAGGATTTCCGCTCCTATGCGGAGGCTCATGACCGGATCGACAAGGCATATCGGAATGAGGACTGGTGGGCAAAGGCCGCCATCCTGAATGTGGCCAACAGCGGAAAATTCTCCTCTGACCGCACTATCAGAGAGTATGTGAACGATATCTGGCACCTGACGCCCATCACGGTGACCTTGGATAAGGCGGAATAAATCAAACAGGAACAAACCAGACAGGAATAATTGAGGACCCCTCTTTCATAAGCTGTAAACAGCAGCTTGTGAAAGGGGGGTTTTTTTATGAAGAAACTGGCGGCGGCTCTGCTGTTTGCCCTGCTGTTTCCATATATTGTGACGCTGGCCTGGACAGGCACGGTGGAAGGGAACGGCAGCCGCGGAGGCAGTCTGGGGGGCAGAAAAATTCTGCTGGACCGGGGGACGGCCTCCGCTTATATGGATATGGAGGAATACCTGGCCGGGGTGCTGGCGGCCCAGATCCCGGCAGAATACGGAGAGGAGGCGCTGAAGGCCCAGGCCATTGTGGCGAGGACCTATATCTGCAGCAGAATGGGGGAGGAAAGGGAAATCGCCGAATCTGCCCTGGATATGGACTGTCTGGAAGGAAAACAGCTGGCCGCTCTCTGGGGAGAGCAGGCGGCGGAAAATTATGAACGGCTGAAAGAGGCGGCGGAGGCGACCAGAGGGCTGGTGATCGCCTGCGACGGGGCGCTGATTGAGCCCCTGTTTCACCGGGCCAGCGCCGGAAAAACCAGAAACGGGGGAGAAGGATATCCCTATCTGGCTTCAGTGAACTGCCCGGAGGATCAGGAGGCGGAAGGCTATCTCCAGGCGGCAACCTTCACAAAGGAGGAGTTCGCGGAGAGAATCCGGGAGATTCCGGAGGCGGGGGAGGTGGCGGCCCGGGAGCTGCCGGGGGCCGTACAGATTCTGGCTTCCGATGAAGCAGGGTATGTGAGTCAAATCCAGATCGGCACCGGCACCTATACGGGCGAGGAAGTGCAGTACGCCTTGGGCCTGGCATCGCCCTGCTTTTCCGTGGAGGAATATGAAGGAGGGCTGAGAGTGGTGACTTTCGGCATCGGACACGGGTACGGTCTGAGCCAGTACGGAGCCCATCGCCTCAGTGAAGAGGGATGGACGGCGGAGGAGATCCTGAAGTTTTTTTATAAAAATATTGCTCTGATTTCTGTATAACTGCCATCGCTTTGGTAAGAATAGTACCGAGGTGATAAACGTGAAAAATAAAGTAAGGCAGATGTTCAAGGATAAGTTATTTCTTGTCATGCTGGTATTGGGCCTGCTGACTATTGTAGCCGCAGCAGGCGTGGTAACCATTCAGAGAGGGGGAACC
Organism: Candidatus Lachnoclostridium stercorigallinarum; assembly: GCA_019116745.1. GTDB lineage: Bacteria > Bacillota > Clostridia > Lachnospirales > Lachnospiraceae > Lachnoclostridium_A > Lachnoclostridium_A stercorigallinarum. The sequence continues at coordinate 1,104 of DXBC01000063.1, read as the reverse complement.
GAGGAAAATCCCTATCTGTCCATGGAGGATCAGGAGAGCCTGATAGCGGATGAGACGGAGGGGGGCGCCGGGCAGCTGGCCGGAGCTTCCGATATGGAGAAGCCGGACGGCCTGGAAAACGGCGATTCTGCCTCCGGCAGCGGCGGGGAAGAGGACCGTGTCTCCGGGACAGATGTTTCCTCCTGGCTGGCGGACTCCGCTTCGGATACAGACAGCGCGGAGGAAGCTGCCGTGGACAGCCAGAGTGAGGCTGCCCTGGCGGGAGCCGGAAATGACGCGGCTTCCGCCATGGTGCTGAATTTTACTGACGCGGACACTCTGGGATGGCCGGTGAGAGGCTCTGTGCTGATTGACTACAGCATGGACACGACCACTTATTTTGCCACCCTGGAGCAGTACAAATGCAGTCCCGGAATCGTGGTTCAGAGCGAGGTGAGCACTCCAGTATATGCTCCGGCTGCGGCCCGTGTGCTGGAGGTGGGCAGCAATGAAGAGCTGGGAAACTATGTCACCCTGGATCTGGGAAATGAGTATACCGCCATCTGCGGCCAGTTAAAGGAGATTCCGGTGGCGGCAAACGACTATGTGGAGGCGGGAAGCCTGTTGGGATATGTGGCGGAGCCTACCAAATATTATTCGGTGGAAGGCTCCAACGTATACTTGGAGCTGACCCATGAAGGAACTCCGGTGGATCCTCTGGATTATCTGGAGTGAAAACAGAATCAGAGACAGACAGGGCGGGAAGAGCCCTGGAACACAGCCGGCCGGGAGGCGGATCCGGAAAAGGTCCCCTGCCGGCTGTCCCTGTGCCCGGCAGCCGCTGGAAATTTATGTAAATTTTTAAGAATTTTACAGGATGAAACGAAAGAAAGTTATAAAAATATAATAAATTCTTCACAGCAGATTCATAGACAGGTGCTATAATAATCCCAGAGTTGAAATAATGAAACAGGAGGGTTTCTGATGAATATATTATTTTTCCTTACACCGAAGAGCGAGGTTGCGTTTATCTATGAAGACGAGAGCTTAAGACAGGCGCTGGAGAAGATGGAGTATCACAAATATTCTTCCATCCCCATGATCAGCCGCACGGGAAGGTACATA
>DXBC01000062.1 GCA_019116745.1 Candidatus Lachnoclostridium stercorigallinarum | reverse complement strand
GGGCCGGTAATCGGGTTCCTGTTTGTGAATATGAACAGTCTCCAGTCGGTGGGCCATGCCCTGGAGGCCACGGTGCTGTCTGTGCTCCGCCAGGGAGTGCTGCTCATTCCTCTGCTGTACCTGCTCCAGGCCATGTTCGGCCTGACGGGAGTGATCTTCGGCCAGTCGGTGACGGACTACGCGGCGGTGATTCTCTCCGCGGTTTTGTGGAGGCGGGTGCGGGCAGGCCTGCCCGGGGGAAAAGAGGCCGGGCGGGCTGCCGGCAGCTCCGGCTCCAGGGCAGTCTCCGCCTGAGAAGATTACAAAAGTGGCTGCTTTACCTTTTGTCTCTCCGGCTGTATGATAGGTTTATGGCCGTGAAGCGAAACGAGACGGGAGGGAAGGGATGGAGAGAGACATTGACTATGTAATTGCGGTGGCGGAGTGCGGGAGTATTTCTCAGGCGGCGGAGGTGCTGTACATCAGCCAGCCGTCCTTAAGCCGTTATCTGTCCAGTCTGGAAAATGATCTGGGAGTGAATCTGTTTATCCGGACCATCAATGGCACAGAGCTGACGGAGGCCGGGAAACTTTACGTGGAATACGCTAAAGAGATTAAACGGCTGCGGAGTACCATGAAGATGAAGCTGCGGGAGATGCAGAAGGCGGAGGTCAGACGGATACGGATCGGGATGACCTTAAACGCCATTTCCCTTTCCGCTTTTAATGTGGCGGCAAAGGTGAAGGCGAAATATCCGGACTGCGAGGTGGAGCTGTTCAATCTGCTCTCAAAGGATATTCCAGCTACGCTGAAGGAGGGAAAATACGATTTTGCCATCGGGCCGGATCTGGGATGGCCCCAGGAGCTGATTTTTGAAAAATTTTATCAGGATCCATTGATTCTGGTGGTGCCGGACCGGTACGATATTGAATCTTTTGCCAGATATCAGGACGGGCTTCATCTGCCTCTGGTGGATCTGCGCAGGCTTCCTCAGATGGATTACATTCTGCAGGATGAAACTACGGCGGTGCGAAAGGAGTTTGACCAGATCTGCCGGAATCTGGGCTTCCGGATTGAGCCGAAGATGGAGGTCACCAGCAGTACCATCGCCATACAGGCGGCGGAAAACCAGATGGGATGCTGCGTGGCGGCCCTGGGGCATCTGGCATTTTTAAACAACCGGGAAAAACTGAGGTTTTATCAGATCAGCGACAAGGATTATTCAGCGGCGGGAGTGATCCGGATGAGGGGGAGAAAGCTTCTGGAGGAAGAGAAGTACTGCATTTCCTGCATAAAAAAAGCCATGCTGGAAGGGGAGCAGGAGATTTTAAAACGGATTCGCGGGGTATAGCAGAATGCTATACCCCCATTTTTTACAGGTATTGGAAAAAAACGGAAAATTCTCTTATACTGAAATCAACAGATGAGAGCTGCCCGGCCGGACAGAAGATTTCAAGACACGTATAAGGAGGATTTTTTATGAGTATGACACTGCTGTGGGCGCTTGTATGTCTGGTGATCTTTGTTGTGGTTCTGGCCCATCCCAAGCTGCCCAACTGGATGACATTTATCTGTCTGGCCCCGGTGGCTTTGTTTACGGGAATTATGGGAAGCAGCGATATTTACGGGGTGTTAAACAGTTCCAGCCTGCACCTGATGATCATTATCTGTATGTTTTCCGGCATGATCGCCGCCACGGGACTGGACGTGGTGATCGGAGATTTTGTGGATAGGGTAACCAGCTCCCAGACCGGGGCAAAAAAGGAAATGATGATCTTTGCCATCGTCTATATTACCTCCGGACTGGTTTCCACCGTGCTTCAGAACAGCTATGTGGCCCTGGCTTTCCTGCCGGTGCTGCGAAGCATCGCCAAGAAAAACCGGATCAGCCTTTCCAAGCTGGTGCTGTTTGTGATTTACTCCACTACCCTGGGCGGCGCCGTGACCCTGATTGGAACGCCCACCAACGTGTATGCCAATACAGCCCTGGAGGAAGCGGGGCTTCCCCTGTTCGGCCTGCTGGATTTTGCCTGGGTGGCCGTCCCCATTTTCATCATCGGCGGAATTTACATGGTGGTCATGAACCGCTGGTGCGCCTCCTACGATGACTACGGCGAGGAGATGGTGGAAACGCAGTTGACAAAAGAGCAGAAGAACAAGCAGAAGGTTGTGGGAATCGCGTTCCTGGTGTTCATCATCGCCCTGGTGCTGGGTTCTCTGGGCGTGATCTCCATTGATCCCAACTTTGTGGGATACGCCATGATCGCCATTGCCGTTCTCTCCACCATCGTGACGCCGAAGGAAGTGTTAAGCTCCCTGGATGTAAATATGATCATTTTCTGCGCCGGCATCAATCTTATGATCGCCATCATGAATCAGAGCGGCCTGGGCAGTCTGTTTGGAGACATCATTGTAAGTCTCATCGGAGAATCCAGGAACCTGTATGTGATCACCGCCATCGTCTGCATCGGAGCGTCGATTGCCACCCAGTTTATGAACAACATGGCCTGCGCCGGAATGCTGGCCCCGGTGGGCATCTCCATCGCGGAATCTCTGGGAGCCAATCCCCAGGCCATTGTGCTGGCCATCGCCATCGGCGCCGGATGTTCTTACTTAACACCCATTGCGTCGGGAACCAACCAGACCATGATGCTGTTCACCAAGCTGAAATTCCAGGATTTCACTAAATTCGGCTGGCCCCTGCTGATTATTTCCTGGATCTGCTGCGTGCTGATTCTGCCCCAGGTGTTCCCCTTCTTCTGATCTGACGGGGATTTCAATATCATAATGGAACGGAGGAGACAAGTAATATGAAATGTGAACTGAAACGATCCGCTCCGGCCGCACAGGGGGTGGCGGCGGAGTACATCATTGATTTTCTCAACGCCTGTGAAAAGGCAGATTCGGAGATCCACGGGATCATGATCGCGAGAAATGACCAGGTGATATTTGAGGCCTACAATGCCCCCTACGCCGCGGACATTCCCCATATCATGCATTCCTTTACGAAGACCCTGACCAATACAGCGGTGGCTCTGGCCTGGTCTGACGGCCTTCTGAAGCTGGAAGATCCCCTGCTGAAGTTCTTTCCGGAATATGAAGCGGGAGCCAATGAATATCTGAAAAAGTGTACGGTCCGGGATCTGATTACCATGCGAAGCGGTCAGGAGAGGGGAATCGGAGGAAATGAATGGCGGCCCTTAAAGACCAGCTGGAAAGACGCCTATTTTCAGGTTCCCTTTGACAAGGAGCCGGGAAAAACCTATATGTATTCCAGCGGAAACAGCTACATCCTCTCTTACATCGTTCAGCAGGCGGAGGGAAAGACCTGCCGGGAGCTGGTGCAGGAGAGAGTGGGAAAAAAGATCGGCCTGACGGATTTTCCGTGGATGTTAAGTCCGGAAGGAGTCTGCTCCGGAGGAAACGGAGTTTCCCTGACCACGGAAGATATGCTCCGCATCGGTCTGCTCTATCTCAACAGAGGAAACTGGAATGGAGAGCAGCTGATCTCCGAGGAGTGGGTGGAGTACGCCATGGGATACCGGGATCCCCTTCCGCCGGTGAATGGCCTGCAGTACAATTTCCACTGGGATCACTGGGAAGACATATGGGCTGCCAGGGGAATGTTCGGACAGACCTGCGGGCTGGTTCCGGCTCTGAATATGGTATTTGCCATCACCGCTGCTGACAATGGATACAAGGCCATGAAAATTTTCCAGCGGGAGGTGATCGACCGGGTGAAGGAAGATGAGAAGAAAGCCGACGGCGGACAGACGGAAAAGGCCGGTGAGGATCCCTGTGAGGATATTCTCCGCCAGAAAGGTCTGCGGATGACCCTGAAGGGAAAAAATGTTTCCGCGGAGGATCACTGGGAGCCGAAGGAGAAAGACCTGTTTTTTGTGCCGGAGGAAAACGGGGACGGCGTGACGGCGGCGGAACTGCATTTTACTCCCCGGGGAGAGGTGGTTTACGTGATGGAGGACGGACGCGGAAGACATGAGATCACCGCCGGCCTGGATCACTGGGCGGACGGCGTCACCACCATGACCGGAGCCTATCTTCACCATCAATATGAGCCGGATCAGTCCAGAGTCTCCGCCATCGCTTACTGGAGCGGGGAGAAAACCCTGATGATGGAGTGGCGCTTTCCGGAAATGGCATTTTTTGACCATGTCTCCATTACCTGGGACGGGGAAGAAGAGGCGGCCCTTGACCGGTGGGTGAACATGAACTCTCAGGATCTGAGCCGGCCGACGCTGCACCTGAAAAGGAGGGCCTGACCGGAAGAAAAAGTCTGACCAAAAAAGAATCTCTGACCAGAAAGAATATCCAACCCACAAAAAATATCCCTGTACGGGGCAGGAAAACCTGCCCCCTGCAGGGATATTTTCATACACCGGCATCTTTTGCGTAATTCCGGATTTTCAGTGAAACAGCACCAGTCCCATGGCCGCGCTTAAAAGGATTACCTTCGGAACGCTCAGCTTCCACTTGAAGAGCAGCGCCAGATCCACGGCGCCGATGGCGATGGCCGGAAGACTGACGGCGGAGTTGATCACGTAATTGGTCTGGCAGAAGGAGGCGATGACGCCGGCCAGCAGGCCGATGCAGACGGGGCGGACACCGGTGAGAAGCTGTTCCATGCGGTGGCTGTTCTGGAATTTCCGGAAAAATACGGCGACCAGAGCAGTCACGGTAAAGGTGGGCATGAGAACGCCCAGATTGGCAGTGACGGCCCCGGGAATGCCGGAGGCATGGATGCCGGCGAAGGTGGCACAGTTTAGGCCCAGGGGGCCGGGTGTCATTTCCGCGATGGCCACAATATCGGATACTTCGCTCAGATTCATCCAGCCGTGGGAGACCACCTCACTGGAGATCAGGGGGATCATGGAGAGGCCGCCGAAGCTGGTAAAGCCGATTTTGATAAAGCTCCAAAAAAGCTCAAGCAGTGTGAGAATCACGTCTGTCCGCCCCCTTTCTCTCGTAAAATTCACAGATCAGAATTCCGCCGACCATTCCCATGATGACCAGCTCCACGCAGCTCACGTTTAGGAACAAATACAGCACGAAGGTGGCAGCGGCCAGCACAAAGCAGGGGGGAAAGCGGAAAGCGCCTTTGACCATATTGACGGCGGCGCTGGCGATAATGGGCACAATGGCGGCGCGGACGCCGGTCATGGCGCTCATAACCCATGTGTTTTCCCTGAATATGGTGTAAAAATAGGTGATCAGCGAAAGGATGATCATAGGCGGCAGAATCATGGCGATGACGCAGGCAACGCCGCAGATAAATCCGCCTGCCCGGCAGCCATACAGCATGGCCACATTTCCGATCATGGTGCCCGGCAGACTGCGCCCTACGCTGGTGATGTCCAGCAGTTCCTGGCTGGAAATGGTTTTTTCCTTCTCCACATACAGCTTCTGCATCTGAGCCACAATGCTCCAGCCGCCTCCGAAGGTAAAGCAGCCAAACTGAAAGAACTGCCAGAAGAGCACAAGCATCTTTTTCCAGTTTTTCACAAGTTTCTCCTCCCTTGCTATCGGTTCATTTCCTGAAATTTACATCAATTATAATCCTTACACCATATGTAAAGTCAAGGAAGAAGAACCGGCAGCCGCATCTGCCTGCGGAAGAACCGGCAGCCACACCTGTCGGAACCGCCGGTAGTTTTCTTTTTTGTTCATGGACAGAAAGGTGCGGCAGACAGGGTCTCCGGTCACGGTGAGATGATGTTCCCGGACATACTGTTCCAGATGGGACAGATAACCGACGCAGGAAGCGTTTTCTCCGGAAATGTCCACTACGGTGCAGAGACAGCGGGCCGGCGGAAGGAGGACGCCGCAGGAGAGGGGAGCCAGTGGATGGCCTGTTTCGCGGTCCGTCAGTCCCAGGATAACAGCGTCCTCCTCCAGGATTCCCAGGGCGGAGAAGCTCTCGTCTCTGCCGTTTAGCAGGGCCTCCCAGCTGTTTCGCTGAGCCGGAAAGACAAAGGGAGCCAGAGAAACCCACTGGGGGAACCACTCCAGCTGATCCGGACGCAGAATCAGTTCGTCGCCTTTCATAAATTCCAGCCGGAACATGGCGGGCCTTGTCACCTGCCGGATGGTCCAGAGCTGAGAGGAAAGTTCCTCCAGCATGGCAGAAACCTGGTTCAGAACCCGGAGAATCTGCTGCTTCATGAAGATTTCCTGTTCCAAAGCGTCGGCGCGGGCCCGGTATTCATTCAGCACGAAGTCCGTTTTGTCAGTATTGATCAGAGCCTCCGTTTCTTTCATGGAAAAGCCGTACTGGTGGTAAGATCTGGCCCGCATAAGGGCGGTGATATCCAGCCGGCTGTAATACCGGTAGCCGTTTTCTCCCTCCTCCCGTTTGGAGGTGAGGATGCCGTTTCGCTCATAGAGGCGAAGGGCCTCCGGGGACACTCCCAGGAGTTTTGCTACCGTTCCGATTTTGTACTTCATGATGTGTGATCCTCCTGTCCGGCGTTTGAAAACTCAGATGATTTATATCAAGTATAGCAGAAAAAACGGCCCATGGAGGAGAAGATTTCCATACTGAAGGAAAAGAATATCCCGGGGTCCGCCGTCATAAAATGGTAGCAATCGGAAAGGGAGGTTGAGATGGGACAGATATCAAGGGGAAAGAAAACTCTGGCGGGCAGGATTCTGGCGTGCGTGCTGCTTTTGGGGATGATGGTGATTGGCTGTCTGGCGGGCTGTACACAGAATACGGCTCCCGAGAAGCTGCGGGATCTGGAATTTACCGTGGTGGGAGACGGGGAGGTGCCGGAGGAGCTGAAAGGAATTATTGCAGAAAAGCAGGGGGCGCCCTTTAAGCTGACTTACAGCAGCGGACAGGGACTTTACATTGTGCAGGGATACGGGGAACAGGAGACGGGCGGCTACAGCATCGCCGTGCGGCAGCTGTATCTGACGGAGGATTCCATTGTATTTGACGCGGAGCTCATAGGACCGGAAAAGGGGGAGGACGGAGGAACGGAAAAGTCCTATCCCTATATTGTGATCAAGACAGAATTTCTGGAAAATCCTGTGGTTTTCCAGTAAACAGAAAAAAGAGGAAGCCGGCAGCAGCTTCCTCTTTTCATCGTTGTTTACCCTTCCCCGTTTTCCTCCTGGAGATAATGACGGTCCAGGGCTGTGATAAACGGATAGTAGATCATGCCGCCCACAATGAGGATGACCAGCTGCAGGATGCCGCCGCGGATATCTCCGCACATCATCCAGCCGCCGAAGGGGGCCGGCATGGTCCAGGGCACTGTGATTCCCGTGGGGTAGGGCACCAGGCCGAAATACATGGCGCAGAAGGAGATCAGCACGGAAACGGCCGGAACCAGGAAAAACGGGATGGCCATCATGGGATTTAACACCAGAGGAAGGCCGAAGATCACCGGCTCGTTTACGTTGAACAGTCCCGGAAGGAAGCTGAGCCTGCCCAGAGAGCGGATCCGTTTGGAACGGCACTTAAACGCCATGATGATGGCCAGGGACAGGGTGTTTCCGGTGCCGCCCAGGAAAATAATGTGGTTGGCAAAATCCTGGGTGACGATAAACTGGCGGGCCGCGTCAGCCGCCTGATGGAACACCTCCAGATTGGCAAAGCGGGCCGCGTACCACAGCGGACCCATAAAGGAGTCGATCACCGCCGTGCCGTGGATGCCGAAGAACCACAGGATGGAGTTGAGCAGGGTGATAAACATGGTTCCGATCAGAGTAGTTCCGATGTGGGTGAGAGGCATCTGGATCACGGTGACGATGAAGTTGGTCACGGTGCCGTAGGGCGTGGCGGCAAAAATAAGGCGGATGGCCAGAAACAGGATCACCACGAAAACGGCGGGAATCAGAGCCTCAAACTGACCGGACACAAAGCTGGGAACGGATTCCGGCATTTTGATCTTGATATTTTTCTTCAGCAGAACCGCATACAGCTTCGTGGCCAGCAGAGCCGTCAGCATGGCGGTGAAAAGGCCGCCGGATTCAAAGCTGGAAGCCGCGTAGCCGCCGCCTTCCATCTGCTGCAGGAGCAGAAAATAGGCGGACAGGGAGATGGCCACCGCCGGAAGGGGTGACACCTTTTCTTCCGAGGCGAGGCTGTAGGATACGCCGACTACGGCAAACAGGGCTACCAGTCCCATGGTGGCGGGATTTACCATATCCCAGCACCAGGAAGTCCACACGTCTCCTACCAGGGAAACCATAAAGTCATGGAAGGCCTGCACCGGAAAATCGCCGATGACGATAGCCACGGAACCGATGATCAGCAGCGGCATGGAGAGCATGAGACCGTCCCGGAGAGCGATAAGATACTTGTTCCCGGACAGCTTTTCAGACAGCGGCATCAGATACTTTTCCATAAATTTTGTCATTTTGTTCATTTCTATACCCCCTATCGTTTTCTTTTGTCAGCTCAGTTCTGGAAAGTAGTCCCCGTTGACGGAAATGTATTCGTTTAACAGCCGGCGGGCCAGATCCGTATCCACTACGGTACGGTTCACCACCAGGGCTTCCAGGGCCTTCTGGTAAGAGCCTTCCAGGGCAGCGTCCACCGTCAGCTTTTCATAGGCGTACTGGCTTTCCAGCAGGCCCTTCTCAAAGGTTCCCGCCGGGCTCAGGCGGAATGGCTCCGCGCCGCGGCTTCCCACCCGGCAGGCCACTTCCAGCATCATGCCGTCGGAAAGGTTGGGAACGATGCCGTTGTTTTCCGTCATCAGAAGGAAGACGTCCCCCTGATTGTAGGCGATGCTCATGGCAAGCTCCACGATGTAAGTTGCGTGGGCGTCGTTGTGGGCGATGGTAGCGGATTCAAACTCCCCGTCCGCGTTTTTGTGGGAGCCGGCGCTGTACTTTTTATCCAGATCGTACCGGGTTCCGCGGATCTTTCCCAGGGCGGCAATGGAATCGCAGTATTCCTTTACCCGCTTTTCCCGGCCGTCCATCACGGAGTTGGCCCTGGTGTAATTCGGATCGCTGTGATCCACCATGGTCTGGGGATAGAGGTAGTACTGCATGTAGGTGTTGGGAAGAGAGTGGGGGAAATCCTGCACCATTTTTTCCAGATGGCGGAAGGTGAAGGTCCAGTACTCGTCATTTTTCCCGGAAAATCCCAGCTCGCTGTCACAGTTGCCTTTTTTCAGCTTCTCCAGAATCTGGGGAAGCACGTCTTCTCCTGTCTTCTTGTCGTACATGGCGGTAAACCAGCCGAAGTGGTTCAGGCCGTAGTAACGGGGTTCCACATCCGTGCGCTTTCTGCCGCCGGCCAGAGGGCAGAACACGTCCATAATGGATATAGGCATATCGCAGATGTTGATGAGGCGGAAATCGTCGGGGAAGATCCGCTTTGTAGCCTCCGCCACGATGGCGGCGGGGTTGGAATAGTTTAAGATCCAGGCTTCCGGAGAATATCTGCGGACGTCCTTTACCAGCTGGATCATGGCGGGAACGGAGCGCATTCCGTAGGCAAAGCCGCCGGGGCCGCAGGTTTCCTGGCCGATGACTCCGTATTTCAGCGGGATTTTCTCATCCAGCTCCCGCATCTTCAGGCCGCCGGCGCGAATCTGTACCAGGACAAAATCCACGTCGGTAAAGGCGGTTTCCGGATCGGTGGTGTAGGAAAATTCTGCCTCCGGATAATATTCCCGGAACAGGATTTCCCCGAAACGGCCCACGTGCTCCTGGCGCTCTCTGTCAATGTCATACAGCACCACCCGTCTCAGGGGAAAATGGCTGCGTACCAGGCAGAGCATTTCCAGCATATCGGGAGTGTAGGTGCTGCCTCCGCCTGCAATGGCAACGGAAAATGATTTCATAACGTATCCCTCCTGTAATGGACGGATCTGCGGATGCAGAACGTCTCAAAGTATGAAAACGGCAAAAAAACCGTATTCCTTTTATCCTTATAATAAAAAGAATACGGTTCATTTTTCAATATTTTCGGATGAATAAAAAAATGTAAACTGCATAAAAAATATGTTTTTATTCATCTTTTCCCAGCCGGTCCGCAAGACGGGAGAGAATATATTCAAAAAGTATGATGGTGCGTCCGATAAAAAAGTCCGGGACATTGTAGGCCACCGGGGTTCCGGAGCGAATGGTGAGAACGCAGTCGCTCATCTTTGCCAGAGTGGAATCCCCATGAGCGGTGATGGTATACAGCTTATGCCCCATGGCCCTGGCGTGGGTGGCCACGTCCACAAGGTCTTTCGTCTCCCCGCTTTTTGACAGAATGATGGTGAGGCTGGGCTGCCTGCCGCCCCGCATCATATCCACCGGGGCGCCGTCGTAGGCCAGGAATCCCAGGGTGGCCAGGCGGCGCATAAAGTAGGAGGAGGCGATGGTGGAAAATCCAAGTCCCACAATAAACAGGCACCGGTCGCTGCAGTGTAGAATCCCGTCGGCGAAGGCGTCCATGGAAGGCAGATCCACCGTTTCCAGGATGCTGGTCAGGTCGATTCCGGCGGCAGCGCTGCTGCGCTCTTCCTCCGTTCTCCGGCGCAGGGAGTAGATCATGTCGCTGTATCCCTGATAGCCCAGCTTTTTTGCCAGCTTTACCACCACGGTGGTGGACACATAGGACTGCTGGGCGACAGTCCGGATATTGATTTTCTGCTCACCCCGTTCCATGGCATTTAAAATATATTCCAGCACCCGAAGCTCCGTGGCGTTTAGCAGATATCGCTGAGATAAATCCATGATATTCATAGCAGCACCTCCTGTAGAAGTCCCTGTTTTCGCTTTCGCAGATCGTCCAGCACAGCCTCCTCCGCCTGAATCTGACGTTCCAGAAGGTCTGCGATTCCGGCGATTTCCCGCTGGATATCCGGTCCGGGAACGGCTATGGCCAGGGAGATAAGCCGTTCCGGCCTGACGGACATTCTCTCGTAAACCGTGCCTTCCTGGTACCGGAGGGCACGGTTCAGAAAGGAAGAACGGGTGACAGACAGCTCCACAAAGCCGGGGTCAAAGCCGCTGTTTACGGAGAAGGCGGCATATATGGGAGAAAAAATCCCGTCTCCGAGGCGGTTTCTGCAGATGACGCCGAACTTCAGGTTGGCAGGGTTGAAGCAGATATCGTCAAGGCGGGTGATTTTGTAGGATTTTTCCTCGGTTTTCACCAGAAAATCCCGGTTATACCGGGCTGTTTTGGGGATAACTCCGTCTTTGGTCAGGGAGACATGTGGATAGGAGCCGTCTTTTCTGGCATATTCCCGCCGTTCTGTGAGAATGGAGGAGAGGGAAAGGAGCCGCCAGGAACCGGGGAAAGGGGAGGCATCCCCGCCGGACATCACCGCTGCCGGCGATGCTTCCAGCGCTTCCGCCGGCGCAAACAGCTTCTGAAGGATGCCCTCCCGCCTCATTTTCAGGCAGGCAATCACCTGGCGTCTGGCCTGGATTTCTTCATCGGCAGCGGATAGGAAGGCCGCCAGGTACCGCTGCTCCTCCGGCGATGGAACGGGGAAAACGGTCTCAGACACCCGCTTCCAGTCGGCTCTGGGCATCCGGGTACCGGTAGTCTCCATGGAGGCACGGAAAAACCGGTCGGTCTGAATGAGCTGGAACAGAAAGCCGTTGTCCGCCAACCCGCCGGACAATACCCAGATTTCCTGGGAACAGACGCCGCTAAAGTCAGGTCTGGCAAATTTCCTCAGGCCGGGGCGCAGCTTTCCAAAGAGCACGTCTCCTTTTTCAAACCGGTTTTTCACCGTCATGCCGGGGGAGATTTCCGTCTGTCCCAGAATCGTTCCCGTTCCCGGTTCCAGATGTTCCAGTTCGATGCAGGGAAGGGCGGAGGGGGAAGGACCCGGGGTAAATTTGTCGTTTTTTAAAACGGCCAGCGCTCCGAAGGGGACAGGCGTCCACGGCCCGGAGCCGGCAAAACGGGGAAAGCGCAGATGGGGATTATTCATAGTCTTCTCCTGAAAGTCCCAGGCGGGACAGGTATTGGTTTACTTCCTGCTCCAGGCTGAGGCACCGGGCCCGGTGCCGCTTCAGATCGCTCTGCACCTGAGCCAGGTCCACGGGAGGAGTTTTCTCAGACAGATCCACATACCGGGAAATGGTCAGGCTGCAGCCGTTTTCCAGGACTTCCGTCAGGGGAACGGCCCGGCAGAATTTCTCCTGATCCGTCCGCATTTCACAGGCGGAGACGATGCGGTCCAGGGTCTCGTCGGAAATGGTGTTGGTCTTCTTGCCGGGAATAAAGCAGCGGGACGCGTCCATAAACAGGATGTTGTCCCGGTTTGCTCCCCGGTTTCTCTTAAATACCAGACAGCAGACGGGAATGGGAGTGCTGTGAAAGCAGCCGGGGGGGAGGCCGATGACGGCGTCCAGCACGTTCAGATTCTCTACAATATAGGTGCGGATGACGGCTTCGGCTCCGCCCCGGAACAGCACGCCGTGGGGCAGCAGCACCGCGGCCTGGCCCTGCTCGTCCATGTGCCAGATCATGTGCAGGAGAAAAGCGAAGTCTTCATAGGATCTGGGAGCCAGCCGTCCGGGGCCTGAAAAACGGGGATCATTCAGAAATTCCTGGGAGGCATCCCACTTCTGGGAATAGGGGGGATTGGCCACCTGAACCCGGAATTTCCTGTTACCAAACTGGTCCGAGGAGATGGTGTCATCGTTAAAGAAAGAAAATTTTCCGCAGGGGATTCCGTGGATCAGCATATTCATTCTGGCCAGATTGTAGGTGGTCCGGTTCTTTTCCTGACCGTAAAAATGGCCTACGGAAACGCTGCCCGCAGCCCGGGGAATCTCTAACAGCATGGAGGCGGAGCCCATGGCCGGATCACAGGCCGAAGGGATCTCGGAAAGCCCCAGACAGGCCAGGCGGGCGCAGAGCCTGGAAAGCTGGGCGGGGGTGAAAAATTCTCCTCCCTTTTTTCCGGCATCGGACGCGAAAAGGCCGATGAGAATCATGTAGGCGGTGCCCAGCACATCCATGGCGGCGTCACCGGCGCCGAAGGGAATATCGTTGATTTTCAGAAGAACGCGGGAGATGAGGCGGGTGCGCTGTTCTTCATCCTTTCCCAGTTTCCGGGCGTTTAAGTCCAGGGAGTCAAAGATTCCGTCGAAAGCCGCCTTCGCTTCCGGAGTTTTAGCAGAGGCGGTGACCGCCTCCACGGCTTCCTGCAGGAGGGAGATGGTGAAGGAGCCGTCTTCAATCCCCTTTATAAGGGAAGAAAAACAGTACCGAGGCTCCAGAACATATCCCAGATTTGCAAGGGCCTCCTTCGCCAGCTTTTCCCCGTGTTCCGACAGGTAACGGTAGAAGATCAGGCTGAGGATGTAATCCTTGTATTTGGAGGCATCCATATTTCCTCTCAGGTCATTGGCAATGGACCAGAGGCGGGCGGAGAGCTCCGCCGCCTGCCGGTTTTCCGTATCAGAATTCTGTCTGTTAATTGGACTTCACTTCCTTCCAGAGCTCGTTGTACAGGTTGTCCGCTTCATCCCCCAGATACTGGTAAACTTCCGCATTTTCCAGGGAATCCCAGTCGGGGAATACCGCTTTGTTCTGCTGCAGTTCTTTGTCCAGCAGCTCAAAGGCGCCCCGGTTGGGGGTGGCGTAGGTGATGTATTCAAAGTTTCTCTTTGCAATGTCGGGCCGGCAGAGGAAATCGATCCACTTTTCCGCGTTTTCCTTGTTTTTCGCGTTTTTGGGGATCACCCAGGAATCGATCCAGAGGTTTGTGCCCTCCTCGGGAATCACATATACCAGGTTGAAATCCTTCCCTTCTGCCAGTTCCTGAAGATAAAGCATCTCGCCGGAGTAGATGACGCCCACGGCGGCTTCCTCTCCCAGCATCTTGTCCCGGACCTGGTCGATGACGTAGGCCTGAACCAGAGGCTTCTGGTCAATCAGCAGGTTTTTGGCCTCCTCCAGCTCCTCAGGGTCTGTGGAGTTCAGGGAATAGCCCAGAGGTTTCAGGGCACACATGAAGGCGTCCCGGACGCTGTCCTGCATAAGGATTTCCCCGGCCAGCCTCTCATCCCACAGATCCATCCAGCTGTCCGGCGGTTCCACGCCCAGCTCCTTCAGCCGCTTGTCGTTGTAGAGGATGCCCACAGTTCCCCAGGTGTAGGGAACGGAGTATTTGTTTTCCGGGTCAAAGGCTCTGGAGCGTTCCATGTATTCCGGATCGATCTGGCCGATGTTGGGAATGTTGTCAAAGTTGATCTCTGCCAGCAGGCCGTTTTCCGCCATCTTCTGGATCATATAATCCGACGGGCAGACCACATCGTAGGCGACGCCCCCGGCCTCGATTACCGGGTACATTTCCTCGTTGGTCTCAAACAGGTCGTAGACCACATGGATGCCGGTTTCCTTCTCAAAATCCTCGATGACGCTCTCGTCAATGTATTCGCCCCAGTTGTAGACATAGAGCTCGTTGGAGTTTCCGGCGGAGAAATGGCGGAATGTGGTGAAGGAAACCAGGAACACCACAAAGAAGGAAGCAGTTACCAGCAGTCCCTTCCGCAGGTTTTCCGCCCGCCGGCGGCCGGCCTTTTCTTTGTCTGTAAGGGGAAGGCCATTTTTCTTCCCCTGCTTTTCCGGAGCGAAATTGGTGATCAGAAGGAGCACCAGCACCGTCACGAAGATCACCGTGGACAGGGCGTACATGGACGGCTTGATTCCCCGGCGCACCTCGCTGTATATGAGGGTGGACAGGGTGTTGATGCCGGCGCCCCTGGTGAAATGGGTGATGATAAAGTCATCCAGGGACATGGTAAATGCCAGCAGGAAGCCGGAGAGAACGCCGGGCATAATATCCGGAAGCACTACCTTGAAAAAGGCTTCCGCCGGCCCTGCCCCCAGGTCCATGGCCGCCTCGTAGGTATAGCGGCTGGTCTGCTTCAGCTTCGGCATGACGCTTAAAATCACATAGGGAACGCAGAAGCTGATGTGGGACAGCAGGATAGTTTTAAATCCCAGAGAGATGCCGAAAGCCAGGAAGGCCAGCATCAGGGAGATGCCGGTGACGATGTCCGAGTTGAGCATGGGGATGTTGTTGATGCCCATGACAATGTTTTTCGGCGTCTTTTTCATTCCGTTTATGCCCACGGCCGCCGCAGTGCCCAGAATGGTGGATACCAGGGCAGAGATGAAGGCGATGAGCAGGGTGTTGTACAGGGCGTCCATGATAGAGGAGCTCCCGAACATCTGGATATACCAGTCCAGGGTAAAGCCGCCCCATGACGTTCTCGATTTGGAGGTGTTGAAGGACAGCACCATCATGGTGAGAATGGGGGCGTACAGAAATATGAGCACAAATACCAGGTAAAAATCCTGGAAAAACCGTTTCAGCCGGGAAATTTTCATCAGAATGCAGCTCCTTCCCCATCTTTGTCATATTTTGCCATGAAGGCCATGCTCACGAGAATGAAGATCATGAGCACCAGGGACAGTCCGGCGCCCAGATGCCAGTTGCTTCCCCTGGTAAATTCCTGCTCGATCACGTTTCCGATGAGCAGGATTTTGCTGCCGCCCAGAAGGTTGGAAATGACGAAGGTGGTCAGGGCCGGCACAAACACCATGTTGATTCCGCTGATAATGCCGGGAAGGCTTAAGGGAATCAGAATTTTTGTGATGGTCTGCAGGCTTCCGGCGCCCAGGTCTCTGGCAGCGTTGATCACGTCGTCGTCGATTTTGGCAAGTACGTTGTAAATAGGAAGGACCATAAAGGGCAGGAAGTTATATACCATGCCCAGAATAATGGCCCCGGGGGTATTGATGATGGAGAGGGGCGGCAGGTGAAAAAAGCTCAGGATGCCGTTGATCACTCCGTTTCTCTCTAACAGGGTCTGCCATGCCATGGTGCGCAGCAGAAAATTCATCCACATGGGAAGAATAAAGATGAACACGATAAAGCTCCCTCTTCCCACGTTCCGGTTTCTCAGAATCAGGGCCAGAGGATAGGCGATCACCAGGCAGATTACCGTGCTCACTAAAGACAGGGCCAGGGCCAGAAGCAGAGCTTTCAGGTGCTCCGGCGCGGCGATGGCCGCCACGTTTGTCAGGGTAAAATGGCCGTCTCCGTCGGTCAGGCCGTAAATAATAATCAGAATCAGGGGGATGACGGTAAAACCGATCATCCACACAATGTAAGGTCCCGCCAGTAATCTGGATGCTTTGCTATTCATTGACTCCCACGGCCTCCTCGTCCTCCGATGCGGGCTTGTTCATGATCTGGATGTCAAAGGGATCCACGTGAATGCCCACTTTCTTTCCCACGGGACACATATCCGTGGAGTGAACCAGCCACTCAAAGCCGTCGGGAGTGGTCACCTCCATCTCGTAGTGAACCCCCTTGAAGATCAGGTGGGTGCACACGCCGGTGAGAGTGCCTTCCTCCGGCTCCACCAGGTCGATGTCCTCCGGCCGGATTACCACGTCCACCGGCTGGTTGCTGCCGAAGCCCCTGTCCACGCAGGCAAATTTTGCTCCGAAAATCTCCACCAGCTCATCCCGGATCATGGTGCCGGGCACAATGTTGCTCTCCCCGATGAAATCGGCCACAAAGGCATTTTCCGGCTCATTGTAGATCTGTTCCGGAGTGCCCATCTGCTGGATGTATCCCTGGTTCATGACCACAATGGTATCGGACATGGTCAGGGCCTCCTCCTGGTCGTGGGTCACATAGATGAAGGTGATTCCCAGCTCGTTTTTCAGGCGGATCAGCTCATACTGCATATCCTGGCGCAGCTTTAAGTCCAGGGCTCCCAGTGGCTCGTCCAGAAGGAGAACCCGGGGTTCGTTTACAATGGCCCTGGCGATGGCGATACGCTGCTGCTGGCCGCCGGAGAGAGAGGCCACGCTGCGGTTTTCAAACCCGTCCAGATTGACCAGCTTTAAGGCGTATCTGATTTTGTCATCGATGTAGGATTTTGATTTTTTCCTGATTTTCAGGCCGAAGGCGATGTTCTCCGCGATTGTCATGTGGGTGAACAGGGCGTATTTCTGAAAAACGGTATTTAACTGCCTTTTGTTGGGAGGCAGATTGGTGATGTCCTGGCCGTCAAAGATCACCTTTCCCGTGTCCGGCTTTTCAAAGCCGCCGATGATCCGCAGGGTGGTGGTTTTGCCGCAGCCGGACGGTCCCAGAAGGGTGACGAAAGTATTTTCTTTTACCGTCAGGTTTAAGTCATCCAGCACCATGGTATCGTCAAAGGTTTTGGAAATATTTATCAAATCAATAAGTGGGCGTTCCATTATCTTTTCCTCCTGAGCATTGTCTTAAAAGCTGGGCGGTGAGCTGACCCAGATGAGAGTGGCTCCCGTCCGGCTGGTGAGATAGTGATTTTTGTCCGCAGTGAAATAAAAGGATTCTCCCTTTTTGGCCCTCTGAATCCGGCTGCCCAGATGGATGGTCACAGATCCCTGAAGGACATAGCCGAATTCCTCCCCTTCGTGGGGATTGTCGGGACAGGTGGAGCCTCCCGCTTCCAGAGTCAGGAGAATGGGCTCCATCCGGTTTTTCTGAGCGTTGGGGATGATCCACTGGATTTCGTTTTTCAGCTCTGCGTCGTACTTTACGAAAAAGTCCTGCCGGCCGAACACGATCTGCTCTTCCGGCGTCTCGCTGAAAAACTCGCTGACGGATGTCCCCAGGCATTGAAGAATGTCCATAAGAGTGGCGATGGAAGGGGAGGTCAGGTTCCTCTCCACCTGGGAAATAAAGCCCTTGGACAGCTCCGCCCGGTCGGCCAGTTCCTCCTGGGTGAGGCCTTTTAAAATGCGCAGCTCCTTCAGTCTGCTGCCGATGTCCATGACACTCCTCCTTTCCTCCGGCGCGCCCGGAGCGCCGTCCCCGGACGATATGTGTCGCAATGGGGACGACTCAATTTATTAATCAAAAAGTTTAGTAATAATAAACAACAGCACCATTCATTATACAGGAAAACGGGACCGTGTCAATACGGTTTTTGTCGGATTCTGTACAGGCGGAAGATGAGCGGAGGAGAGACAGGGGGAAACGTGTTTTTTCCAGTCAGTAAACATTGACAACAGAATGAAAAATGTGGATAATGAAAGACAAAGAGGACTCGGTGTTTCCGAAGGAAAAATCAGGAGGATTGACATGATGAAAGGCAAATACATGGCTTATGTCGGTTCCTATTCCTATACAGGAAAGGCAAAAGGCATTACGGTTTTTGATGTGGATCTGGAGAAAGGGCTGTTTATCCCCAGATGTGAGGAGGAAGTGAACAACGCCTCCTATCTGGTGGCATCCAGCAGCGGGAAAACGCTGTATTCCATAGCGGATGAGGGGGTCGTGTCTTTCCGTATTCTGGAGAATGGAAGCCTGGCCCGTTTAAACACGGCATCCATCCGGGGAATGAGGGGCTGTCATCTGTCTACAGACGCTCAGGACAAGTATATTTTCGTGTCCGGATTCCATGACGGAAAATCTACGGTTCTCCGCCTGAATAAAGACGGATCCGTGGGAGAGATTGTGGACGGCGTATTCCACAAGGGTCTGGGTACTGTAGCGGAGAGGACGTTCCGTCCCCATATTACCTGTACCAGAAGAACGCCGGACAACAAGTTTGTGATGATGGCCGATTCCGGCATCGATCAGGTAAAGATTTACCGCTTCAGCGAGCAGAATGAGACTCTGTCTCTGGTGGACGCCATCCGCTGTGATCTGGAGTCCGCGCCTAAATGCTTCCGGTTCAGCTCTGACGGTCGATTTATCTATCTGCTGTACGAGCAGAAGAATGTGATCGATGTGTTTACATATGAAACAGGAGACCGGGTGCCGCAGATTGAGAGGATTCAGACTATTTCCACTACCGGCCCGAAGAACATGAGTCAGCTGACGGCCGCCTGCGCCATGCGCTTTTCCACAGATGAAAAGCACCTGTTCTGCAGCAACGCCGGAGATAATTCCATCAGCGTGTACAACCGGGACAGCGAGACGGGACTTCTGGAATTTATCTGCTGCCTGCCGGTGAGCGGAGACTACCCGAAGGATATTGCCGTTTTCCCTGACGACGAGCATATCGCCTCCATCAACCACGGCGGAAACATTTCCTTCTTCCGCGTGGATTATGAGAAGGGACTTTTAGTGATGTGCGGCCGTTCCATCAAGGTGGACGAACCCAACAGCTGTGTGTTTGTCCGGGTAAAATAAAGAGGAGGACACATGGCAGGCTCAGAATTTGGAACAATATTTCGTGTAACCACCTGGGGCGAATCTCACGGAAAAGCCATCGGGGCAGTCGTGGACGGCTGCCCCGCCGGTCTTTCTCTGTGCGAGGCGGATATTCAGGCCTGTCTGGACCGGAGAAAGCCGGGGCAGAGCCGATATACCACCGCCAGAGCGGAAGGAGATCAGGTGGAGATCCTTTCCGGCGTATTTGAGGGAAAGACCACGGGAACTCCCATTTCCATGATAATACGGAATCAGGATCAGCGGTCCAGGGATTACGGAAATCTGATGGAGGTGTACCGTCCGGGACACGCGGACTACACCTTTGATTTAAAATACGGCTTCCGGGACTACCGGGGCGGCGGCCGGTCCTCCGGGCGTGAGACTGCCGGGCGTGTGGCTGCCGGCGCGGTGGCTGCGAAGCTGCTGGAGAGCCTGGGGATTCGTGTGAGAGCCTACACCAGCTCCATCGGCGGCATTTCCATCGACCGGAACCGGTTTTCCTGGGAGGAGATGGAGAAAAACCGTCTGTATATGCCGGACCGGAAAGCTGCAGAACAGGCGGAAAAACTGCTGGAGCAGCGGATGGCGGAAAAAGATTCTGTGGGCGGCGTTGTAGAGTGCCTGATCATGGGAATGCCCGTGGGTGTGGGCGAGCCGGTATTTGAGAAGCTGGACGCCTGTCTGGCAAAGGCGATCATGTCCATCGGCGCCGTAAAGGGCGTGGAAATCGGAGACGGGTTTCTGGCGGCAAAAAGCTGCGGCTCTGCAAACAACGACGGATTTTACATGGACGGCAATAAGGTGAAAAAGCACACCAACCACAGCGGCGGTATTCTGGGCGGCATGAGCGACGGGAGCGAGATCCGGATCCGGGCGGCCTTTAAGCCCACTCCGTCCATCGCAAGGCCGCAGCAGACGGTGACCCGGTCCGGGGACGATACGGAAATCGCCATCACCGGCCGCCACGATCCGGTGATTGTGCCGAGAGCCGTGGTAGTGGTGGAGTCCATGGCGGCCCTGACGGCTGCGGACCTGCTTCTTCAGTCCATGACCTCCAGGCTTGACAGGATTCAGAAGTTTTTTTCATTATAATCAGGAAGAAAAGGAGACAGGCAAAATGAAAATTGCAATCGGAAATGACCACACGGCAGTGGATTTAAAAAATACCATCAGCGACTATCTGAAAGAGCTGGGATATGAAGTGATTAATCTGGGTACGGACAGCAGAGAAAGCTGCGACTATCCCGTTTACGGTGAGAAGGTAGGCCGCGCTGTGGCAGACGGCCAGGCAGATCTGGGCATCGCCATCTGCGGCACAGGAGTGGGGATCTCTCTGGCTGCCAACAAGGTAAAGGGCATTCGCGCCTGCGTATGCAGCGAGCCTTACACCGCAAAGCTCTCCAGAATGCACAACAACTCCAATGTCCTGGCTTTCGGCGCCAGAGTGGTGGGCGACGAGCTGGCCAAAATGATCGTGAAGGAATGGCTGGACGCGGAGTTTGAGGGCGGCCGCCATCAGAGACGGGTGGATATGATTATGGAGATTGAAAAGAAGGGGTGAAAGACCCCTTCTTTCAGAACGTATAAAAAGCAGGGAGAAGATGTGACGAAAAATAATATCTTCTTCCTGCTTTTTAATAGATGCTGGCAATAACAGCCAGTAGGAGAATCTCTATTACATCAAGTAATTTCCTGACGTATTCGGAAAGCTGTTCGTCACCGGTTTGTATCTGAACAGAAATATCATCAAGAATTTTATCGATCTGTGCCAGCATGAACTCAATGAAAACAGTGGAAGCTCCGTCGGTATGCCATAACCTGGCCATTCTTCCGTTGCCGTCAGAAAAGGGATGGATAAAAACAAATTCACAGTGGAAAACACTGCTCAAGATTAATGGATGTACATGTCCCTGCGCTTCCCGCATCCAGCTGAAAAGGTCCTCCATCAGTGCAGGGACCAGCCGCGCAGGCGGCGCCATGAAAATACATTGTTCACCGCTGAATACTCCTTCCTCACCCCGGCGAAAATCGCCGGATTCTTCGACAATGTATTTCGTCATAATACCATGGAATTTTTTTAAATCTTCGATGCTGTATGGATTTATTTCGGAAATCCGGTCATAAGCCGCATAGGCATTTTTTACTTCCTGAATTTCTTTTTGCTGTCCCAGTACAGCTTTTCCGTTAATGACATCCCGAACTTGTCCCAGAGAGAGTGAGTTTGCTTCGATTTTCAGAGACGAGTGAATGGATTTGATGCGGTTATTTTTTCTCAGGTGTGGTTTGGCATCCAGATTATTGGCGGCTGTAATTCGTCCGATTTTTTCAGAGATTGATGATACATAGAATAATATCTCATCTGTAATCGCGAAAGGGGGCCTGTACTCACCCACAAAAACACCTCCTCAACTTGCGTATTATCTTCCTCCATTATACCGTAAGACATGAAAAATTGGACCATTTACAAATCCCGCCCTTCCGGGTATAATATCCCCCGGGAATGAAGTTCTCCCAAGGGAAACCTGAACCGCTTATATAAGCTGATGACTTCTGTGATTGGATAATTGCAGAACAGCCATCAGCTTTTTTGTGTCTGAAGGAGGAAACGATATGCTGACGTCACTTGGATTTATTCTGCTTGCCGGGCCGGCCATGGCGGCCATCTGCGGCAGAATCGGGCTGCCGCGGATCATCGGCATGCTCATAACTGGTATTCTTCTGGGGCCGTACGCCCTGAATCTGCTGGATTCGTCCATTCTGTCCGTCTCCGCAGACCTGCGGCAGATGGCCCTGATCATCATTCTGCTGAAGGCGGGCCTGTCCCTGGATCTGGCGGATTTAAAGAAAGTAGGCCGGCCGGCGCTTATGATGGCCTGTGTGCCCGCCAGCTTTGAAATCCTGGCCTTTTTCCTGTTCGCTCCCCGGATTTTCGGGATTGCGCCGGTGGAGGCGGCCGTCATGGGAGCCGTCCTTGGGGCGGTTTCCCCGGCGGTGGTTATCCCCCGGATGGTGCAGCTTATGGAATCGGGATACGGCACGAAGCAGGGCATTCCCCAGTTAATCATGGCCGGGGCCTCCTGCGACGATATTTTTGTCATCGTGCTGTTTTCCACCTTTGTGGGAATGGCTCAGGGCGGCAGGGCAAATCCGGCGGATTTTGCGGCCATCCCCGTTTCCATTGTTCTGGGAGCCCTGTTGGGGGCGGCTGTGGGCTGTGCCATGAGCCTGGTGTTTGAACGGGCATACAGGC
>DXBC01000061.1 GCA_019116745.1 Candidatus Lachnoclostridium stercorigallinarum | reverse complement strand
CCCCGACGCCTTTAAAATCAGGAAATCCCGAAACCGAAAGCCGTCCTTTTCCACCGTATCTCTCATCTCCAGGCGATATCCAACTCTTTTTCTCTGACCGTACAGGCGGATGTAAATCATTTTGATAAATGTGTCCCCCTCGGAAAGGGGCAGCTCCGAAGCAAACATGCGGTTTCTGTCCCCCAGCTGTTCCATTACGTAAGCCGTGATCTTTTCCGGGCTCAGCGTTCGTTCCAGCTTTAACCGCATCTGCCTCCGCTTCTCATCCCGGAACGCCTCATCCGGAATAAGGAGAGGCGTCTCCTGGGGCACAAATTCCTTTTTTCCCTCCACCGGCGCATAGAGAGAATCCATATCCAGGTAATCCCAGTAAAAAATTTTAATCAGCCGGTCCGTTTCCTCCAGCTCATAGACCGCGTTGTAATCCATATTCTGCTCCTGAATCCGTTCGTTCATAAAAGTCAGGATCTCTTTCAGCTGGCCCCGGATATCCTCACTGCTGGACAGCAGAAATCTGGCGCGGTTGATGGCCGCTCTCTGATAACGGGTATTCTTTTTATTAATCTCATCCAGAATCTCGTCCATGCTCCGGAACGCGTCGATCACCTCGTGAAAGAGCTCCAGTACAAGTTCTTTCGCCTCCTCCGGCGGAATTTCCCTTAATTCTGCAATTTCCTGCGCCGCGGCGTTCAGAAAGCGTCCGCTTCTGCTGTTCGCTTCCAGCCGCTCAATGATTTCCGGCCGGAACTTCGCCACATTATCCGAGGTCAGCAGCCTGTGATAGGCTTTATCCACCACATTGGTATAGTAATCGTTCAAAAGGGCGTCCATAATCTCCGCCACCGTGCTGTGCTTCGTCAGCTCGTCGATGTACCTCTTAATATTTGCATTCAGACTTTTCAGTCCGGTAATCAGCGCATCCATATTTTCCACAATCTGCAAAAGGCCAAGGCCCGGATTCGTTCCGCCTGCCCTGGCCAGATTATAAATCGTGTAAATATACCCCTGATATTCTGCTCTCCGTTCCTCGGATATGCCAATCAGCGATTTGATGATCTGGATCGCATAGTCGCGGAAATTTACCCTCTGCACATAACTGTAATCCACATCCGTATAAATCCACCCGTAGCTTTCCAGTCTGCGAAGCATAAAATTCGCTTTGTCACGGCTGGTCATACTCCCCGTCTCCTCCAACTCCACTCCCGGAATATCGGCAGACATGGTCGATTCAAAATAATACTGCAGCTCATCCACCAGCACGTCTCTTTCTACGCCGAAGGAAAGCTGTTTGCTTGTCACGGAAAACAGGCGGCAGATACATTCCCAGTATACAATTTTTCCCGGCGCTGCCAGAGGGCTGAAAAAATTTTCCGGAATAACATCAAACAGCATTTGGTTCCCTGCCTCTCACAATCATATCTGAAACTGATAGCCGTTCTGGCTGTCTTTCATAAACTTCTCCGTAAACTCACAGGCAGATATGGGCCTGCTGTAAAGATAGCCCTGAACGCAGCCGCAGCCCAGAGATTTCACCAGCGTCTCATGATCCAAGGTCTCCACTCCTTCTACCACAGTGGGGATGTTCAGGTCCTTCGCCAGCTTCATAATCGTCTCCAGAATACGCTCCTCCCGGCTCCCTTTCTCCATCCCGCGAAGGAATGCCTGGTCTATTTTCAGCTCGTCGATCTTCAGCTTCGCCAGCACATTCAGAGAAGAATAACCGCTGCCGAAATCATCCATGGAGATCCGATACCCCATATTTCTCACCTTTTCCAGGATTTCGTTGGCTATCTCCAGATTTCCGAAGGCCACGCTTTCCAGAATCTCCAGCGTAATCTCTCCGTTTTTGATCTGATAATTCGCCTTCACCCATTCCAGAGTTCTAATGTAACTCTCCTCGAATAAAGCCTTCCTGGAAAGATTGACAGAAAGCGGAATGGGGCGGATTCCCTTTTTCCTCCAGCTGCGAAGCAGATTTCCCACCTCCTGGAGCATATGCTGATCCAGGCGGCTGCTGAATCCCGTTCTCTCAAAAACAGGCATAAACTCTCCCGGCGGTATGAGAATATAATCCTTTTCCGGATCTGGATCCGCATTTGAATCCGGATCCGGATCTGGCTTCGGCATGTACCACCGGACCAGGGCCTCCGCCCCCTTTAACTGCCGTGTGACGGGATCCACCTTCGGCTGGAGATAGAGCTTAAATTCCTCCTCCCTCAGCGCCCGCTGCATCTGAAGTTCCACCCGGTTTTCCTGAAGCTCTTTTTTGTGAAGCTCCGCGTCGAAAAACCAGATTTTATTTCCGGGAAACTCTTTCGCCTTCTCCAGGGCATACATGACGTGGGTCAGCATACGTTCCAGGGAATAATTCTCCGTCGCCGATTCCGGATTGGAAATTACCGCCCCGCAGTAAAACGCCGCCTGGGAATTTTTTAAAATGCGCATCGAAACCCTGGCTGCCCCTCTCAGGTAGCTTTCCAGCCGCTGCCGGACATAGTCCCTGTCCCACTTGTCGATGAACACGTAAAAGACATCTCCGCCGACCCAGCAGAACAGTTCTTCCTTTTTTTTGCGCTGGCTCATGGCTGAGATCACGCCAGCCAGCAGCTGATCCCCTTTTTCTCTCCCGAAGGATTCGTTGATGTATTTAAACTGCCGCATATTGAAAACTGCGACAGCACCGCCGGGGGATCGCTCCAGCCTTCTCTCCACCGCTTCCTGAAATTCATGAAGGCTCTTTCTTTCTTTTAACGGTTCCAGACTGATTGGCGGATCCCAATCCACCTTTTCTCCCATACGTTTCTTCCTCCTTCACCGGCCCGGGCAGAACCGGGGCGCCGTATTTCTCATT
The DNA here is from genome assembly GCA_019116745.1 of Candidatus Lachnoclostridium stercorigallinarum. GTDB lineage: Bacteria > Bacillota > Clostridia > Lachnospirales > Lachnospiraceae > Lachnoclostridium_A > Lachnoclostridium_A stercorigallinarum. The sequence goes on along the minus strand of DXBC01000061.1, from coordinate 4,039 downwards.
GCTTCGTCTGAAGAATAAATTTCTCAATCACTTCAGCCACAGCTCCCTCGTCGTTGGTCGCTTCCGTGATATAACCGCAGAGCGGCTTCATGTCTCTGATTGTATTCTGAACCCCCACACCCAGACCGGCAGCCTGAATCATGGGCAGGTCGTTGAAATTGTCCCCGATGGCGATGGTCTCCTCCGGCTTCACTCCCAGCATCCCGGCGATAAACCGGAGACCAGCCCCCTTATTCACTCCCCTGTGGTTAAATTCGATATAGCGGTTGGAGGAAAAGCTTACGTCCACGTCCCCGGTAATGTCTTTCAACTCTTCCTCAATCTTTCTCAGATAGGCGTAGTCCGTATTCACGTACAGCACTTTGACAATGTCCTGCCCCGCCAGAAATCCCAGGTCTTTCTCGAAGGTTTCCGTCACCTTCATCCGTTTTGACAGATATCTGATCTCTTCCTGGGTGATATTGTAGGCGTAGACCATATCCTTTGTATACACATGGATGCACACGTCGTAGTTCATGCCACGCTTATAAAGCTGCTCCGCCCGCTCGAAAGGCAGTCCGTCAAAATGGAGAAGACGGTTTCCCTTATTCTCCGTGATAGCGCCGCCGTTGTAAGAGATCACGTACTCCCCTTCCTTTTCAAAAAGCCCCAGTTCCTTCAGGGTATCTCCCACCGAATTGTAACCCCGTCCCGTGGCCGGCACAAATTTTACTCCCATGGCTGTGGCCTTTCGGATTGCCTCAATATTCCTTTCCGGAATCTCCCGGTTGCTCCCCAGCAGAGTCTCGTCCAGATCGCATGCGATAATTTTATACATAATCGTTTTCCTCCTGATCTCCGGGCCGGCAGTTCCCGCCGCCGGGCCGGTTTTCGTTCCTTCTCTTATTCTTTCCACCGCTTCAGGCCGTACTCCTCAAAAACGGCGGCGGCTTTCCAGTCGTCAAAGGTCTTCCCGTCCGGTCCCTTCAGTTCCAGGATCGCTTTCATGATCTCCCTGTCCCGGATCTGACTTTCAAAACGCCGCATCGGTATGTCTCCGATCATTCTGCCTCCTCCTTGTCTTTTCTACCGCTTATTATACATCCGGACTGCGGCAGTGCACAACCGGCTTTCCCACATTTTTCATTCTCCCGGAATCGGGCCGGATCCTGGCAGTTCTCATCTGTGCTCCGCATCTCCAAAAAAAAGATATCCCCGGGGCGCCTTGACACCGGAGATATCTTTTTTATCTGAATATTAAAGGAAAATCAGGCTCAGGATAAAGACCACTGCCAGGGCGGTGATGGACTGAAGCACACTGATCACCGGAATGGTCTTGTAGGCGATGGAGGTATCCATCTCGGAGGTGGTAGCCGTCACCCAGAAGAAATCGTCGTTTCCATGGAATACCATCAGTCCTCCTGCCGCGCAGGCCAGCATGGCGATCACCCGGCCCATGGGGCTGCCAAATCCCAGAACGTCCAGCAGAGGAGTGATCATAGTGGCGGCAGTCACCATGGCGATGGTGGCGGAACCCACACAGGTTCTGAAAATAAATCCGATAAGGAAGGGGGCCAGGATTCCGATGGTCAGTCCGGAAAAGGTCTCCGTCAGGATTCCCTGCAGGGGGGATGCCTTCAGCACACCGGAGAAGGCGCCGCCGGCGCCTACGATCAGGACGATCTGGCCTGCCGTCTTCATGGCGTCGGCAACCACTCCGTCAAATCCCCAGGCTGTCTTGTCTTCCGGAACGCTCTGGCGGTATCCCACCGCCGCGATCAGCAGTCCCACCATCAAAGCCACTGCGGGAGTTCCCAGCACGTCAAAGATCGCTCTGGGAATTCCGGCCATGCCGGCCATCTCGCCGATGGTCTTTACCAGCATCAGCACAATGGGGGTGAGGATGGGCAGAAACGCCATCATCGGGGAAGGCAGCTTCTGGTTGACTGGAACCTCTGTCACCTCTTTGGGAATGTAGTGGTATTTCTTTCCCGCTTTTACGCCGCCCAGATATCCCACCAGCATCACCGGAATGGAAACCAGGGCGCCGAACAGGATGACATATCCCATATCCGCGTTGAGGATTCCCGCCACCGCCAGGGGGCCCGGCGTGGGAGGCACAAACATATGGGTGGCGTGAAGGCCCATGCACAGGGCGATGGCCATGGTAGTCATGGAAATATTCGTATCCTTGGACATTCTCTTGGCGATGGGGCTTAACAGCACGAAAGCGGAATCACAGAACACCGGAATGGAGACAAAATATCCGGTAATTCCCAGTCCCAGAGCCGCGTGCTTTTCGCCGGTCAGCTTCAGAATGGTCTTTGCCATGGTTTCCGCCGCCCCGGATTTTTCCAGAAGGGCGCCGGTTACCGTTCCCAGAGCGATCACCAGACCGATGTCCGACATAGTGCCGCCCATTCCGCTGGTAAACGCTTCCAGCATATCCGTCAGATTCATGCCGGATACCACGGCAAACACCACCGTGGTGGCAATCAGGCTGAAAAACGGGTGGATTTTCAGCTTAACCGTACAGAGAACCAGAACTGCTACCCCGAGAACCAGCCCCAGGATAACCATAAAATTCGCATCCATTATCTTCTCCTCCTGTTATGGAAATGTAGGCTATTTCTTCTTATTTGATGTAGGTCTCCAGATATTCCCTGCGGATCTCCTCCGGTACCAGGCGGCCGCCGGTAGCCCAGGCGATCTGAACTGACTGACTCAAAGTCTCCTCAGTCAGGCCGTGCTCTTCACAGTATCTGCGGGAATCCTCATACTGGAGGAGGCCGCAGGGTCCGGCAAAGGCGGCGCAGCTGGACGGCTCAATCTGAATCTTCTCAGAGGAGTACAGCAGTCTTAAATAATCATACAGTTTGCCGTCGTATACGGTAAATTCACCGGACAGCAGGTTGGTCATAATCCTGGTCACAAATCCTGACGGGCTGGCGCAGGCCAGGCCGTCTGCTTCCGTAATGCCGGAGATTCCAAAATCGTGAACATTGGCCTTCTCAAACTCCTGGGTGGCGATTCCCAGAAGAACGGACGGGCACAGAACCGGCTCCGTAAAGAAGCAGTGCACATTATCGCCGAAAATCCGCTTTAAGCCGTAGGCTACTCCGCCGGGAGCTCCGCCCACACCAGCCGGAATATATACGATCAGAGGATGATTTTCGTCCACTGTGATGTTTTTTTCCTCCAGCTGCTTTTTCAAGCGCTTTGCCGCAACGGCATATCCCAAAAACAGGTTTACAGATTTCTCATCGTCCACAAAATAGCTCATGGGATCCTGATCAGACAGTTTCCGTCCCTCTGCCACCGCTTTGGAATAGTCATCCGCATATTCGATCACTTCCACTCCCTTGCTGCGGAGCAGGTCTTTTTTCCACTGTTTAGCGTCCGCAGACATGTGAACTTTCACGCGGAATCCCAGAGCGGCGCTCATGATGCCGATGGAGAGACCCAGATTTCCCGTAGATCCCACCTGAACGGTGTACTGTCCGAAGAATTCCTTCATATCGTCGTCCGCCAGTCTGGCATAATCGTCCTCCATGGTAAAACGTCCGCTCTCCAGAGCCAGATCCTCAGCGTGCTTTAGCACTTCATAAATACCGCCCCGGGCCTTCACGGAACCTGCGATGGCCAGATGGCTGTCCATCTTCAGGAGAAGCCGCCCCGGAATCTCACAGTCATAAGCCTTCTCCAGTTCTTTCTGCATGGAGGAAATCTCCGCCAGGGGGGATTCGATCAGTCCGCCGGTCTCTTCTGTCTCAGGAAAACATCTGCGGATAAAAGAGGCAAATCTGTCCAGTCTCTTTCTGGCATCCTCAATGTCGTCGTCCGACACTACCAGCTGGCACACCGCATTTGTCATATCAAAGGGAAGAAAATAGGGATTGATCCATGCCGTTTCCTTTTTCTCTGCGATACGTGCGATTACCGGATCTTTTTCTACATATTTCTGTGCGTTCATCATCGTTCTCCTTTTCACATTTTCCCATTTTTTGCCCGGGGCGGTATTTATGAAGTGCTAAAGCACGCTGAGGATCTGGCTCTGGAG
>DXBC01000060.1 GCA_019116745.1 Candidatus Lachnoclostridium stercorigallinarum | reverse complement strand
TTTTATTTGACAGGAAACTTCGTTATCTGTTAAATAAAAATGCTTCGCGAGGATCGCACTGTTTGCGCCATAAGCCGGGTCTGCCCCGGTTCGCGGAGAGAAATCTTACAGACGGTTGTTGCTTGCAGCCGGGAAAAAGTTATAGTAAACTGTTAGAGGAAAAAGAAGGACAAAGGAGGAGAATATGGATACGATCAGGAAATTTATCCGCTATTACAGGCCGTATCAGGCGGTGTTTTATATTGACCTGGTGTGTGCGGCGGTGATCAGTCTGGTGGATCTGGCATATCCCCAGATTTTGAGAACGCTTACCAGGACGCTGTTCAGAGAGAGCAGGGAGACGGTGATGGGGGCCCTGGTTCCCATTGCGGTCGGTCTGCTGGCTATGTACGTGGTGCAGGCCCTGTGCAAATATTATGTGAGTTATCAGGGACATATGATGGGAGCTCACATGGAACGGGATATGAGGCAGCAGCTGTTTGACCACTATGAGAAGCTGTCCTTTTCTTATTACGACAACAATAATTCCGGTCAGATGATGAGCAAGCTGGTGTCGGACCTGTTTGACATTGCGGAATTTGCTCATCACGGGCCGGAAAACCTGTTCATCTCTCTGATTAAGATTGTGGGCTCTTTTATCTGCCTGTTTATGATCAATGCCAGACTGGCGGTGCCGCTGCTGGCCCTGGTGGTGTTTATGATCATCTTTTCTGCCAGACAGAATAAGCGGATGCAGGCCACATTTATGGATAACAGGAGAAAAATCGGCGACGTGAACGCCAGCCTGCAGGATACTCTGGCAGGAATCCGGGTGGTACAGTCCTTTGCCAACGAGGAGGTGGAGCGGAAAAAATTCCGCAGAAGCAATGAGAATTTCCTCCATTCCAAGGACAACAACTACCGCTGCATGGGCCGTTTCATGGGAGGCAACCTGTTTTTCCAGGGAATGATGTACCTGGTGACCGTGGTGTACGGAGGATGGCTTATCGCCAACGGACAGATGGCGGTGGATGATCTGGCCATGTATGCCCTGTATATCGGCATCTTTATCAATCCCATCCAGATTCTGGTGGAACTGGCGGAGATGATGCAGAAGGGACTGTCCGGCTTTAAGCGGTTTGTGGCCGTAATGGAGACGGAGCCGGAGATTGTGGACGCTCCGGATGCAGTGGAGTTAAAGGATGTGAAGGGCCATGTTACCTATGAAGATGTGAGCTTCCACTACAATGACGACGAGGAAGTGCTCAGCCATGTATCCTTTGAGATCCCGGCGGGCCGTTCCGTGGCTCTGGTGGGGCCGTCCGGCGGCGGAAAGACCACGATCTGCTCTCTGCTGCCCAGGTTTTACGACGTCACCGGCGGAAAAATTTCCATTGACGGAAAGGATGTCAGCCATGTGACGTTAAAGAGCCTGCGGAGTATGATCGGAATTGTCCAGCAGGATGTGTACCTGTTCTGCGGTACCGTGAAGGAAAACATCGCCTACGGAAAGCCGGGGGCGTCCATGGAAGAGATTGTGGATGCGGCAAAGAAGGCAAATATTCATGACTTTATCATGAGCCTTCCTGACGGATACGACACCTTTGTGGGAGAACGGGGAACCAGGCTGTCCGGCGGACAGAAACAGAGGATTTCCATTGCCAGAGTGTTCCTGAAAAATCCGCCGATTCTGATTCTGGACGAGGCCACTTCTGCTCTGGACAACGAGAGCGAGCGTCATATTCAGGTGAGTCTGGAAAAACTTTCCAGGGACAGAACCACTATTACCATCGCTCACCGTCTGTCCACCATACGCAATGCGGACGAGATCATTGTGATCAACAATGAAGGAATCGCGGAGCGGGGAACCCACCGGGAGCTGATGGGAAAAGACGGTCTTTATGCCCACTATTACAAAATGCAGTTTGAGGGGCTGGAGACGGAGAAAATCCACTGAGAATCGAAAATGCAAAAGCGCTTTCTGCGGAAAAAACGCAGGAGGCGCTTTTTTGTTGATAATTTTTCAGCATCGGAGCGCCAGTGCAGGCGCCGTTTACAGAGAGATGTCATAATAATAAGAAATGTCTCTGTAAGTGTCGGTTACCCGGCTGATCAGTTCCCGCTCCGGCTGAGTCAGGTGACGCTTGGCCGGATAGATAAACAGCCGCTGCACTTTGGGATGAAACAGAAGAGGGATCTGCTCTATGTCGCCCCCGCGGATGCGGCTGACAGGGAGAATGGAAAAGGTGTTTTCCAGCATCATGGCCTGAAATGTGAATTCAATATCGATCAAGCCGTCTTTCTTTTTGGGGCGGATGCCCAGAGTGGGAAAAATGTCTTCATCCATACGCTTTCGCACCATGTCGTTTTTTCCCCGAAAAATGGGGAGTCCCTCCAGAAGATGGTAGGAGCTTTCCGACAGGCAGCCGTCTTTAAACTCCAGCTGATCGTAAATGGGGTTGCTTCTGGAGAGCGTCAGCATCAGTTCATAGGATTTGACTATAGTGTAATCTGCTTTCGGAAAAATACTTTTGATATTTTCCTGATAAGAAGTGACAAAGCCCAGGTCAATCCGGTGTTCCGCCAGTTCCCGGTAGATCAGCTCCGAGGAGAAAATCTGGGACAGCTTCAAATATTTTCTGGACCGGGCCCTTCCGGTATGCGAGGAGGCGGATGTGCGCCTGGCTCTTCATCCCAATGATCCGCCGGTGCCGGATGTCTGCGGCGTTCCCAGCCTGATCTGGAACACGGAGTGCTACAAAAAGGCATTTGCCCTGGCGGGAAACAGTCCCTATCTGGGGATGAAAATGTGTGTGGGCTGCTGGCTGGAAAGTGAAAATTTCGGAGATCTGATGGAGGATATCCGCACGTTTACGGAACAGGGAAAGATTTTCGTTGTCCATTTCCGGAATGTGAGCGGTACTATGCCCTATTTCGAGGAGACCCTTCTGGAAGACGGGTATGGGGATATGCACGCCATTTTGGAGCAGCTGGCCCGCTGCGGTTACGATGGCCCGCTGAATATTGACCATTCCTTCTTTAATCCTGATGGGAAAGGAATGTCAAAGATCTCAGAGGCCTATTTTCTGGGATACTTAAAGGGAATGCTGGGAGGTCTGGAGCGCCGGCTGAAACTGGAAAAAGAGAATGGAGGTAAGAGAGCATGAATGCACCATTGATTATTACCCTTGGGGTTACCGTATTTCTGATTGTAGGATTTTTAAGCGGGAAATTTAAGCTGGGTCTGGTGGCTATGACGGCAGCTACCATCCTGTGCGTGACAGGAGTGCTCACCTTCGATGAGGCGTATGCCAATTTCTCAAACGGCAACGTGATTATGGTAGGAGCAATCTTTATTTTAAGCGGTGCTCTGGGAAAAACCAGCCTGGTTCCGGTTCTGAAAGAACTGATCATGAGGAACTCCAGCAAGAGCGGACTGATCGTATTTCTCTATCTTCTGGCCAACGCAATTCTGATTCAGTTCAGTATGCCCACCGCTCTGGTGGCCATGATGATTCCGTTCATGGCAGCCTTTGGAGAGGACAGTAAAATTCAGCCGTCCCACCTGCTTCTGCCCGGTGCTGTGGTGGCCCATTGCTGGCAGGGAATGTTTCCCGGAGCGTTTTTCGTCATGTTGAACTCCTATCTGGAGGCCAGTGGAACCGATGTGCGCCTGGGAATGCTGGACTACAGCAAGGTGGTAGCTCTTCCGGCTCTGTTTTCTCTGTTTTACATGGCTTTTATCGGCTGGAGAGGGTTTAAGCCAAACAAGCTGGTGGAGACAGATGCGGTGAAAGCCACGGCGTCGAAGAGCGATCTGACTCCATTTCAGGAGAAAATCGTATATGTGGTGTTTGTCTTAACCTTCGTGGGAATCCTGCTTTCCAATTATCTTCCCATTGATATGCAGGTGATTCCGGTGATCGCCGATCTGGTTCTTCTGTACTGCGGTATTTTAAACCTGAATGATGTGAAAAACTTTATGAATATCGATACCCTGTTTATGCTGGCCGGCGTTTTGCCTCTGGCAACTGCCATGCAGAAGACGGGAGCAGGAACTGTTTTCGCGGACTTTATTCTTTCTCTGCTGGGAGGAAATCCGGCGCCCATTACGGTGCTCATCGCATTTTATATGGCTGGAGCCGTGCTGACTCAGTTTATGAGCAACACTGCCACACAGAATATTTTCGTGACTCTGGCTGTGGTGACGGCACTGAATCTGGGGCTGGACCCGAGAGCGTTCTGCATCGCGATCTATGCCGGATGTACGGCGGCTATGATGACGCCTACCGCATCCCCGTCCATAGCCATCGCCTTTGGCGCCGGTCAGTATAAGATCAAGGATGTGGTCAAGGTATGCCTGCCGCTGTGGATTATCTATGGAGTTCTGGTGATCTTTATGTCCACGCTGATTTATCCGCTGGCGTAGGACGGAGAAAGTCGCTCTTTTCTGATTGACAGCCTGCGGGAGTCAATGGTATAAGAGACTTATAAAGGAAAGCGGAGAGCGCTGCCCTGGCGGTCTGGTTACAGACCGCCCCGCGGCGCTGTTTTCGGATTCAGAAAGGAGAAGGGACTATGAAAAAATTTCCGGAAGGCTTCCTCTGGGGAGGAGCTACGGCAGCCAACCAGTTTGAGGGAGGATGGAACGAAGGCGGAAAGGGATGGTCGGTTTCCGACACCGCAAGGGCCAATTTCGGGGCGGATGTGAAAAATTATTCCAAACATAATACGGTGACTTCCGCAGATATTGAAGAGGCTCTGGCTCATCCGGAGGATACGGTGAACTATCCCAAACGCCACGGAAGCGATTTCTATCATCGCTACAAAGAAGATATCGCTCTGATGGCAGAGATGGGCTTTAAGGTATACCGGATGAGTATTGCCTGGAGCCGTATTTTCCCCAATGGAGATGACGCGGAACCCAATGAGGAGGGACTGCAGTTTTACGATGATGTGTTTGATGAGCTGAAAAAGTACGGAATTGAGCCCCTGGTGACCATGTCCCACTATGAGCCGCCGTTAAATATCGTATTGAAATACAACGGCTGGTATTCCAGAGAAGTGATCGGTATGTTCACCCGCTATGTGGAGACCATCTGCACCAGATACAAGGATAAAGTGAAATACTGGCTGACCTTCAACGAGGTGGATTCCATGATCCGCCATCCCTACACCACCGGAGGACTGGTGGAGGACCGTTTCCCGGGAAAGAATTTTGAGGAAGTGATTTTCCAGGCTATGCACCATCAGTTTGTGGCCAGCGCCCTTGCCACAAAGATCTGCCACGAGATCATTCCTGATTCCAAGGTGGGATGTATGCTGACAAAACTCACCTACTATCCCTACACCTGCAAGCCGGAGGATGTGCTGGCAGCTCAGCAGCGGATGCGGTCCACCTATGCCTACAGCGATACCCAGGTGTTCGGCGAGTATCCCGCCTATCTGCTGTCCCATTTCCAGAACAAGGGAATTCATATTGTCAAGGAAGAGGACGATGACCGTGTGATGAAGGAGTATCCGGTGGACTTTGTATCCTTCTCCTACTATATGTCCTCCTGCGAGGCGGCGGACACTACGGGACTGGACGTAACTCCCGGCAACACCATTCTGGCAGTGAAAAATCCTTATCTGCCCGCTACGGAGTGGGGATGGCAGACGGATCCCATCGGCCTTCGGATTTCCCTGGTAGATCTGTATGACCGTTACCGCAAGCCGCTGTTTGTGGTGGAAAATGGTCTGGGAGCGAAGGATGTGCTCACGGAAGACAAAAAGGTTCATGACGATTACCGCATCGAATATCTGCGCCAGCATTTCAAATGTATGCTGGATGCCATCGTTGAGGATGGAGTGGATCTGATGGGCTATACTTCCTGGGCCTGCATCGACCTGGTTTCCGAGTCTACAAAGCAGATGTCCAAGCGTTACGGCTACATTTATGTAGATGCGGACGACTATGGAAACGGCACCTATGACCGCTACCGCAAGGACAGCTTCTACTGGTACAAAAAAGTGATCGAGAATAACGGCCTGGATTTTGAATAAGAATTGGCTGAGGCGGCAGAACTGCGGTTCTGCCGCCAAAAATTTCTTGACGGATAGGCGAATATGATCTATAATACAACCTATATTGGGCTATCGCCAAATGGTAAGGCAACGGACTCTGACTCCGTCATTGTGAAGGTTCGAATCCTTCTAGCCCAGC
>DXBC01000059.1 GCA_019116745.1 Candidatus Lachnoclostridium stercorigallinarum | reverse complement strand
ACTTCCAACCAGATCGAGGCTGCCCGTATTGCTATGACCCGTTACATCAAACGTGGCGGTCAGGTATGGATCAAGATTTTCCGCGTTTTTTTCCTCTTGCTCCAGAGGCTCCCAGAATTCCGCCGAAATCTTCATACTCTCATTGCTCATGCTCTCTCTCCAAATCTTTATTGATATTTGATTCTGGGATCAATCAGTACGTACAGGATGTCGACCACCAGAATACAGATCACCAGTATAACCGCAAAAAATACGGTAATTCCCATAATCAGAGTGTAATCCCGGTTCAGAATACTGTTGGTAAACAGGTTTCCGATTCCCGGAATGCCGAATACCTTTTCCACCACAAAGGAACCGGTGATCAGCGCTGCAAACATGGGGCCGATATAGGTGACCACGGGAAGAATGGCGTTGCGCATCACATGTTTTCCCAGCACTCTCCACTCCGGCAGTCCCTTGGCTCTGGCCGTCCGGATGTAGTCCTGATTCAGAACATCCAGAGTGGATGTTCTCATAAGACGCACCACATAGGACAGGGAAAACAGGGCGCTGACAATCACCGGTCCGATATAGCCTTTCCAGTTTTCCACTCCGAACGACGGCACCCACCCCAGGATTTTGCTGAAAAGAAACAGAAATCCTGTGGCAAAAACAAAGCTTGGAATGGTTGCCCCCAGAGTGGCCAGAATCATCAGCACCCGGTCTATGATCTTATTTTGCCTCAGGGCGGCGATGATGCCGAAAAAGATGCCGAGAGCCAGCACTACCACCGACGCCCAGATTCCAATTCTCAGAGAATATGGGAATCCGGCGGAGATAATATCGTTGGTCGTCATTCCTTTCTTCATATAGGAAATTCCGAAATCGCCGTGAGCGTAGTCATACAGATATTTTCCGTATTGTTCAATAAGCGGTTTGTCCAGGCCGTATTTTGCCTTGATGTTTTCGATAATTACCGGATCCGCCATTTTCTCGCTGGAAAACGGATCCCCGGGAATCGCTTTCATTAAAATAAAGGTGAGAGTCATGATAAACCATATGGTGATAATGGCTGATATGACCCGTTTGATAATATATCGCAGCATAATTTCTCTCCTTCATCCATCTGCCAAAGTCTCTTCCATGATAAAGAAAGACCGCAAAGAACCCCTTCTTTGCGGTCTTTCCATCAACTTCCGGGCTACTGAAGAATCACAGCTTCCTTAAACATAAACGAATTGCTGGCGGTCAGTTCCACATCCGCCACCTGCTCCTGATTTACCAGAGCCGTGAAAGACGGATAGTACAGCGGGGTAACCGGCGCATCATCCATAAGCGCTTTCTCCGCCTCTCTCCAGGCCGCGTCTCTCTCTTCGCCCTGGGAAGCCATCGCCTTGTTGAACGCATCGTCGAACGGCTTGTTTCCAGGATTTAAGGTCGTATCGTGAGGAGCACCCACATACTCCTGCCATCTCCACTGAGGAGTATTGTTTCCGTTCTGGGAGCAGAACAGTTTGATCAGTCCGCTGGCATCATAAGGACTGTTGGTCCATCCGCCGGTCGCCATCTGGTAATCTCCGTTGTTCTTCGTAGAAGTGAACACATTGGATTCCTCTGCCCGCAGGGTCACGGTAATTCCCAGATTTTCTTCCAGCATCTGCTGAATAGCCTCACAGGTTCTCTTGTTCTTGTCGCTGTTGGAGTAGGTCAGCTCCACCTCCGGGAATCCCTCTCCGCCGGGATATCCTGCCTCTGCCAGCTCTGCCTGAGCCGCCTCTACATTGGCCTGTCTCGGATTGATTCCGTACTCCTCTGCCGGATAGCCGTCGTCTTCCATGGTGCGGAAGGATCCGCCGTCCGTGGTCTGGCAGGTAGGTGCGATGAAACCGCTGGCCGGCACGCTGCCGTCCTTTAACACCTGTTCCACCAGCTGCTTTCTGTCAATGGCATAAGCCACTGCCCGTCTTACATGTACGTTGTCAAAGGGCGCTTTGTCCACATTAAAGTTCAGGAACTGAGCTCCTGTGTCAGCGCTGACAATAACATTGGGATCCTCTGCCACAATCTGAGGAATCTGTTCGGAGGGAAGATGATCCATCACATCGATCTCTCCCGCCTGGTACGCCTGATATGCCGTATTATCATCGGTGATGATCACCGCACGGATTCCGGGGATCGTCACAGCGTCAGCGTCGTAGTAGTTGGGATTTTTCTTAAACAGCATGTGGGAGCCTACCTGATACTCCTCCAGCATGAACGGGCCGTTGCTTACGCAGGTCTCCGGCTTCTTCTCCCAGCCTTCTCCGGCCGCCTCCACCACGTCCTTCTTAATGGGAAGGTATACGTCATTGGCCACCAGCTGCGGGAAGAACGGCGTCACGTTCTTCAGCACCACTTCAAATGTATAGTCGTCAATGGCTGTCGCCTTGATATCATCATAGCTGCCGGTTCCGTCAAAATACTCCTGGGCTCCCTGTACGTAATCGGTCATGGCCTGCAGCGCCTCCGAAGCAAACGACGGATCACAGATCCTTCTCCAGGAATACTCAAAATCATGGGCCGTCACCGGATCTCCATCAGACCATTTCGCATCCTGTCTCAAATGGAATGTATAGGTTTTGCCATCCTCAGATACGTCCCAGCTCTCTGCCATACCAGGCTTGTATCCGTCCGCCGTAGACACGGTCAGTCCCTCAAAGAGCTGCTTTACAATCGCATCGGACATGGACTCTGAGTTATTGGTGGGATCCCACTGTTTCGGCTCCACATACATTCTCCATACCAGATAACGGTCACTTCCCTCTGCGGTTCCTTCCGTTTCGGCAGCCGTTTCCTCCGCTTCCGCCTGGGTCTCAGCCGGAGCCGCCGTAGTGGTTTCCGACGAACCGCCGCCGCAGCCGGCAAGAGCCGCCGTCATCATGGCCGCCGTCAAAAACAGCGCCAGTTTTCTCTTCATCATACGTTTTCCTCCTTTTTCCGTGAACAGGTGCAAAATGTCCTTCCATCAGTTACATTTTTGCAAAAATTTTACCCAGAGTATAATTTTACTATTAGTATAATTGCTCTTATGCAATATGTCAATATATTGACTTTATTTTCGCTCCAGTTTATAATATTTTATCATTATGCAAATTTTTATCATATTATTTTAAGGAGGACGGTCAAATGAAAATCTACATTTCTGTGGATATGGAGGGCATGGCCGGCATTACTGCCCCCTATCAGGAAAAGGAGGAAACTGTCTCTTTCCGCCGGGCACTTCACAATCAGATCCAGTGGATCATCGACGGAATCCACCAATCCTGCCGCAATGACGAGATCGAAGAAATTACTATCTCCGATTCCCACGGAAGCGGTACCAATCTTTCCTATGACGAACTCTCCCGCATGGATGACCGCATCAGCCTGGTCAGCGGTTTTCCCCGCCGCCAGTATATGATGGCCTGCCTGGATGAGACCTATGATCTGGCATTCCTGGCCGGCTATCACGCCGGTCCCGGTGAATTTCACGCCTCCATGGATCACTGTTTTTCCGGAAAGACCGTCGCCTCTCTGAAAATCAACGGCCGTCCCATGAACGAAGCCACAGCAAATGCAGCCCTGGCAGGAGAATACGGCGTTCCTGTGGCGCTGGTAATCGGAGATTCCGGACTGAAAACCCAGCTCATTGACAACAAAATGATGCCCTGGGTTCATTTTGTGACTACTAAGGAATCTCTCTCCCGCTACGCCGCCAAATACCGCCCTCAGCGCCGGCTTTCCCAGGAGACCGCAGCCGCAGTAAAAGAAGTCCTGGAATCCGGACCGGACGCCTTTCCTCCGTACCGGCTGGACGCTCCCTTTACTCTCACCATTGAATTCAAGAGCACATCCATGGCGGACATGGCTTCTCAGATTCCCGGGGTAAAACGGCTGAGCGGAACAGAGACAGAGATCATCTGTCAGACGCTGGAAGAACTGGAGACCGGAATTCTGGCCATGACCGGCCTGGCAGGGCAGATCGGATAACCGGGAGCCGTTCCGGCCGTGTGCAGTCACATCTCTTTTACAGAACTATCAACAGGAGGAAATATCATTATGAGTACTTATTGTTTTGATACGATCACAGACCGCAGGGGAACCGACTGTCTCAAATGGGACAGCAACTCCGATCCCGGCATTCACCCCATGTGGGTGGCGGATATGGATTTTGCCGTAGCTCCTCAGATTCAGGAAGCCATGCGCCAGAGGCTGGAGCATCCGGTTTACGGCTACACTTTTCACGGAGACTCTCTTCTTGATTCCATTGTCTCCTGGGCAGGCAGAAGGTACGGCTGGAAGATAGAGAAAGACTGGATCGCCTTCAGTCCCGGCGTTGTTCCTGCCCTGTCCATGGGAATTCTGGCTCTCACCCGTCCGGGAGACCGGGTGCTGATCATGACTCCCGTTTACCGTCCCTTTTATAACAGCATCCGGGAAAACGGCCGTGTAATCATCAATCATCCCCTGAAGCAGGATGAAAACGGACGGTATTTTATCGATTTTGATCTTCTGGAATCTCAGATCGACAGCCGCTGCCGGATTCTGATGATGTGCAATCCCCACAACCCTGCAGGACGGGTTTGGACAAAAGAGGAACTCCTGCGCCTGGCGGATATTGCAAAGCGGCATGACCTGATCGTAATCTCCGATGAAATTCACGCGGATTTTATCTACTCCGGACATCGGCATATTCCCATTGCGTCCCTGTCCGAGGATATGATGCAGCGCACAATCACTGCCTGCGCCCCCAGCAAAACGTTCAACCTGGCCGGCCTGTGCCAGTCTTATGTGGTAATTCCCAATGAGCGGCTTCGCCAGGCCTACATGAGCGTATACGACGCCCTGGATCTGGGCAGCAATATTTTCGGAATGACGGCCCTCACAGCCGCCTACAATCAGGCCGAAGACTGGCTGAATGAGCTTCTTGTATATCTGGAAGCAAACCGTGACTACGCGGTGGACTATATACGCACTCATCTCCCTGAAATCCGCGTCTTTTCGCCGGAAGGGACCTATCTGCTATGGCTGGACTGCTCCGGCCTGGGACTGAAAGAGGAAGATCTGAATCATTTCTTTCTGGAGAAAGCCGGAGTGCGGATGAATGCCGGATACCGTTTCGGCTCCCAGTGCCCCAGCCATATGCGCCTGAACTTTGGATGTCCCCGTTCTCTTCTGACCGAGGGTCTGACACGTATCCACAGAGCGGTGCACGGTCATGAATAGTCAATCCGGAAATCTGGACTTAAACCGCATCCGCAGCGCCCGGAAGCAGAAAGGCTATACCCTGAAGCAGGTTGCTGAGCTCACCGGCTACAGCGTAGGATACATCTCTCTTCTGGAGCGAAACCAAAAGCAGCCTTCTCTCACCGCCCTGCGGAAAATTGCCGCCTGTCTGGAGTGTTCGGAAGTGTGGCTGATCATGGGGGAATACGCGGAAGAAAGCCGCTCTGACCGTGCCGATGAAGCCGCTTCCGCCGCCCATGACTATGTGATGCGGAGGGAAAACCGCATTCCCATGCGGATTCCCGAAATTGATGTGGACTACTCCATCTTCACCCCCTCTTCCCTGCCCGGCGGAGAAACGGCTCAGATCACCGGCCTTATCGTACACTTAAAGCCGGGATGCTGGATTACGGAACGCATGATTTCCCATGTGAACTATGATGAGAGCGTATTTCTCCTTCAGGGGGAACTGGAGCTTCACATGGACACCCGCGTCTACCGCATCCGCCAGGGAGACAGTTTCTACGTTCCCCAGAACACTCTGCACAACTACCTGAACCTGTCTGGCGAGGAAGCCGTCTGCCTGGTATATTTTTCAAAATTAATTTACTGATCGCGAGGAATCCTTATGAACATTCAATATCTGATAGACGGCCATTTTGATATGCTGTCTGACGTGGCCGCCCGCCGCAAAAACGGAGAACGTCAGGTCATCCGCCGCCTTTACTGGCCGGATTTCCAGGCCGGCGGCGTCACCGGCGTAATCGCCTCTCTGTTTGTAGACAGCCAGTATCTCCCCTGCGGAGCCCTGGAAATCGCCATGGAACAGGCGTCCGCCCTTCTTCAGGAAGTACAGGAATCTGCGGACATTCTCATGCTGTGCACCTGTGCTGAAGACTTTGTCCGCGCCGCTGCCGAACATAAGGTGGGCATTCTCATGGCCTTTGAGGGCGCGGAACCAGTCTCTTCCTGCCTCACTCTCCACGGATTCTATCATCTTGGTGTCCGGGGACTGGGGCTGGCCTGGAGCCGGAGAAATGCCGCTGCCGACGGCTGTGATTTTTCCGGCAGCAGCAAAAAGGGAGGGTTGACCGCCTTGGGCCGTGATCTAGTAAGGGAAGCGGAACGTCTGCATATGTTCATCGACGTCAGCCATCTGAGCGACGAGGGAGTGGAGGACGTCCTTGACATGACTTCCTGCCCTGTCGCCGCCACCCATTCCAACGCCAGGGCCATCGCCGGATGCAACCGCAACCTTACGGACCGGCAGATGAAAGAAATTGCCGCCAGGGGCGGAATCGCCGGCTTAAACGGCTGCAGCATTCTTGCGGAAGAAACGGGCAGTCAGGCCACCCCTCTCTCCCTGGTGCGCCACCTGAAGCATATGATTTCTGTCATGGGAGAAGGACACGTGGGGCTGGGCTTTGACTTCTGCGACATTTTTCTTCAGCACAGCTCTTCCCTGGATCTGGGAAAAATGCCGGAATACCCCTTTGACATCATAAAAGGCCACAGTGCCATTCCCGCTTTCTTAAATCTCCTTCTGCAGCAGGGCTTCTCCGAAAGCTCCATCCGCAGGCTGGCGGGAGAAAACTGGCTTTCTTTTATGGAAAAAACTCTTAAAAAGTAACCGGAAAGGAGTACATACATGAATCAGCAAATGGAACAATCACTGGACTCCCTTTTTGACCAGTGGCAGCACGGCGTCTGTCCCGGCGCCCAGATTCTGATCCGGCAGTCCGGGCAGACTCTTTACGAAAAATCCTTTGGATACGCCAATCTGGAACACCGGATTCCCATCACTGCCGACACCATTTTTCACGTAGCTTCCATTTCCAAACAGTTTACTGTACTCTCTGTACTCCTGCTGTGGAAGGATGGTCTTTTAGATCTGGACGATGATGTGCGGAAATACGCAGGCGATCTCATTTTCTTTCAGGAACCGGTGTCTATCCGCCAGATGATGAACAATGTCAGCGGCCTGAGAGATCAGTGGGAGCTGCTGTTCATGAGAGGAATCAAAATCAACGACTCCATCTCCATGGAAGATGTGAACACCACCCTGAAAATGCAGCGCCGCTTAAATTTTCCGCCCCAGAGCGCATACCTGTACAGCAACATGGGATTTCACCTTCTGTCTGTGATTGTGGAACGGTTAAGCGGCATGAGCTTCCCTGAATTTGCAAAGACCAGGATCTTTGATCCTCTCCGCATGGAACATACCTGCGTGCGCGGAAACTGTTCGGAGATTATTCCGAATCTGGCTTATTCCTATCAGGATGAAGGAAACGGCTCCTATTATTATAATCCGTTAAACTACTCTCTCTACGGTCCCACCTCCGTCAACACCTGTGCCAGGGATCTGAGCAGGATGCTGGACGAGTACATCTCTCCCAGCCGGATTGATCCGGAAATCATCCAGGTAATGAAAACTCCTGCTGTTCTCACAGACGGCTCCCAGGCGGAATACTGCGGAGGCCTTATGACCCACCAGTTTGACGGACTGACCGTTTACGAACACGGAGGAGCTGACGCCGCCTACCGCGGCCATGTATTCTGCATACCCGAAAAAGAGCTGGAAATCATTATGCTCAGCAATACCACCTCCCGCCTCATGTCCAGGCTGGCCGGACAGGCCGCCCGGATGATACTGGACCTCGCCCCTGTTCCTGAGCCGGAACTGCCAATGGCGGCGGCGCTGGCCCCCCGGGCCGGCCTGTATCTCACTTCCCGCCCGGATGATCCTCAGTTCGTCTCCGTGAAAGAAAAGGACGGCACCTTTTACATGGAACGGGAATACGGAGATACTCCGCTGCTCAAAACCGATGACGGCGGCTGGCAGGTGGGAACTCTGGAAGAAAAACTCTATTTTTCCGAGAGCGGCCTCCTGTACCGTCTTCCCGGGCGCTTCCTGTGTCTAAGTCCCGCTGCCCCCTGCACTGCCGGCGTCCTCACAGCCGGAAACTACCTGGAGGAAGAAACCGGCATGCGCTTCTCCCTCTCCCAGGATGAAGACGGCAGGTGGCAGATTTATCTGCCCCGCTACGGCAGCGCGAGACTGTATGATGTTCCGGCCGCTGAAAAGCAAAATGAATCAGAACATACCTGCTGCGATTCCGCCTTCTCTTTCTGTCCGGATTTTACCATGTATATCCGTCCGGAAGGCGATGCCCTGGTCCTGGATGGATACCGGGTAAAAGGGCTGATCTGCCGCCGGCTGTAACCCTTCGGGCCGCCGCACCGACTTACAGTGCAGCGGCCCTGATTTTTATATATATGTTTTTCTTATAAATATATCTTTATTTATCATTTTCTCTTTCCATTCCCGGAAAAACGTGTTATAGTAGCTTTAGATTATCAGTTGCCCTGCCCTTAGATTCAGGAGAAAGGAATTTGAATATGCGCTACAATCCCCCATATTTTGACTTTGAGATCTGCGGAGTAAAGAGAAAGCTTCCCTTTGTAAAGATTAAAGACGATATGGCTCTCGCCAGTTTCTGCATCGTCTCTGACACAGAGCTGGTCCGGGCCGTTGCTCCCGAACTGGTAAAACGCCTGCCGGAGGTGGACGTCCTCCTCACCGCAGAGGCCAAAGGCATCATTCTCACCTATGAGATCAGCCGCCTTCTGAACATGAAGGATTTCGTCCTGGCCCGCAAGCACAAAAAGCCCTATATGCAGAATGTGCTGGAGGCCAACGTCTTTTCCATCACCACCCAGGCAAAGCAGACTCTGTATCTGGATGGCTGCGATGTGGAAAAAATCCGCGGGAAACGGGTGGCCATTATCGACGACGTGATCGCTACCGGCGATTCTCTGGCCGCCTTGGAAAAGCTGACAGAGCTGGCAGGCGGTATTGTGACCGCCAAGGCCGCCGTTCTGGCTGAGCTGGATTCCGTCTACCGGGACGACATCATCTATCTGAAAGAGCACTATGTATTTACCCCAAATCCCGACGGTACTTTCACTCCCATCGAATGCGAAGAGAAAAAACGCCGCCGGGAAGCGGGAGAATGCTGACGGCTGGGAGGAGCCTTTCTGGCCGCCGTATCGCGGCGGACAGTTTCCGGCGCCCGCCGTTTACCGCCAAAAAAGGCGCAGCCCCGCCGGCCGCGCCTTTTCCTTATAAATTCTCATAAATTTTTCCGGCATCATCTCACCGGTGCTGCCCCGTAATGTTATGTCCCATCAATATTTCCGAATCTGATCCGTCCCGTCATCCGCCGTCTTGTCAATGGATTTCACCACTACGTAGTATCCGGCCCTGTCGTTCACCTTCACATATACCCGGTCTCCCGCCTTGTGCCCCAGCACAGCGCGTCCCAGAGGCGATTCGTTGCTGATCTTATTGTCCAGGGAATTTCCCCTGACTGTGGTCACAATCTTATAAGTCTCCGTCTCGTCATCATCTTCAAAATACAGCTCCACGCGGTTATTGATTCCCACCTCGTCCGCTTCAGATTCATCGGAAATGATCTTTGCCGTACGGATCATCCTCTCCAGATACCGGATGCGGCTCTCATTCTGATTTTTGTCTTTTTTCGCCGCGTGATATTCAAAATTCTCGCTGAGATCGCCGTGTGCCCTGGCCTCCTTTACCGCCTCAATCGCTTCTTTTCTCACCACCAGCTTCCGGTAATCGATCTCTTCCTGAATCTTTTTAATGTCATTCTCTGTCAGCTCGTCATACATAATACTGTCAATACTCCTTCCTCTTTTCCGCTGTCCTGTACCAGATCCGGCAGACAGCCAGTCCGATGAGAATACCGCTTACAGCCCCGCAGATTACGTCTGTAGGATAATGAACCCCCACATACAGCCTGGAAAAGGCGATCATCGCTGCCAGCACCAGCGCCGTCCATCCGATCCGCCGATGATTGAGCCAGATCACAGCCGCCGCCGCAAAGGACGACGCTGAATGGCCCGACGGAAACGACCAGTCCGGCTGCCGCTCGATCAGCAGAGTCAGCCCCTCTACCGCCTCATAAGGCCTCACCCTGGCAATCAGATTTTTCAAAATCAGATTGTTGATCAGCAGAGATCCCAGCAGGGCTGTCAGAACCAGAATCCCCGTCGTTCTCGTTCTCTTAAACGCGAAGAAAACGGCAGCCATCGCAATCCAGATGAATGCCGTATCTCCCAGGTGAGTGATAAACTCCATCACAGGAGTCACTGCTTCACTCCGCAGATTCTCCTGTATCCAGAGCAGTATCGATCCTTCCATTCCGCACCTCTCACTGAAATTCAAAATATTTGCTCATATTTTTCTGATAATCCTCAGTCATCAGCCGGATGGTTTCCCTCTCTCCCGGCCCGTAGCCGGCCATGGAGGCGTTCTCCGGTATGCCGCTGATATAGTAATTGCCCCGGCACCAGCCCAGTTCCTTTTTAGACTCAATATTCATCACAATTTTCTTTTTCTCGTCCAGGCTTCCCACCCGGTGCACCTCAAAAATTTCTCTCGGCTGCTCTGCCGACGGATAAAAATACACCCGCAGACAGTCATCCGTCTGACTGATATAAAAATTTCCCTCCCAGCTTTTCGGAAGGGTAATCAGATAATCATCCGTTCCAATCACATTTCCGCCATAGGGCACAGTGATTTTCTGCACCTCGCCGTCTACCACCCAGGCACCGTCTTCGTTGACTTCATATCCGCTCCCCACTGTGGTACTGCTCACCAGATAGCCATCTTCGTCAAAATAATAACATTCTGCCAGACAATCACCATCGCCGTCCAGCCATTTCCAGGTATTCCGCGGATAGGTCTTATCCTCCTCCTGCCACCACCATCCGTTCCTGTCATGAACCCAGTGGCCCGCATAGGAAGGAAATGAAATCAGTACCGACAGCGCCAGTCCTGCTGCCAGTCCCGCCAAAATCCTCATAGACGCTCTCCTCCTGCATGAGTGAGTCTGAAAAACCCGTTAAGTTTGAAAAACCTCGTTAAGTTTGAAAACCTCGTTAAGTGTTCATATTATACCATGAAGCAGGGGAAAATAAAACTGTGCCACTTCTTAAAAATATCTTAATAAATCCGCCAATTTCCTCACTTTTCCCTGCCCGGATCTCCCTTTATGGCATCATAAATTTTTTCCTATGGGAAAATGTGAAATATTTGTTTTACTTCTTTCTGGAAAAGAAGTATAATGTTCAATGATGGAGAGGAATCAAAGAATATTTCCTTTCCAAAAATATAACAGGAGGACAAAAACATGGAAACCTATGGATTGGAGAAACTGGGCATTACTAATACCGGAAAAATTTACCGCAATCTGGAAGTCGCCCGCCTGGTAGAAGAGTCTTTAAAGCGTGGAGAAGGTGTTCTGATGAATACGGGAGCTCTTGCCGTAACGACCGGAAAATATACAGGCCGTTCTCCTAAAGACAAATTCATCGTTGACACCGCTGACATCCATGATAAGATCGCCTGGGGCAGCGTAAATGTCGCTATCTCCGAGGAGAAATATCAGAACATTAAAAACAAGATGTTTGCATATCTGCAGCAGAAGGACTTATTCGTTTTCGACGGCTTCGCAGGCGCGGATGAGAAATATACCAGAAAATTCCGCATTATCAACGAGCTGGCCTGCCAGAATCTGTTTATTCATCAGCTTCTGATCCGGCCCACCGCAGAGCAGCTTGAAACCTACGGCGATGCCGATTTCACCCTGGTGGTGGCTCCCGGCTTCCACTGTGTTCCCGAGCTGGACGGAACCAACTCCGAGGCTGCAATCATTGTAAACTTTTCTGAGAAAATCGTGCTGATCGCCGGCTCCAGATATTCCGGAGAAATCAAGAAATCTGTATTCTCCGTAATGAACTACCTGATGCCGGTGGAGGAGAACGTACTTCCCATGCACTGCTCCGCCAACATGGATCCGGAGACCCATGAGACCGCCGTATTTTTCGGCCTGTCCGGTACCGGAAAGACCACTCTGTCCGCAGACCCGGCCCGCAAGCTGATCGGCGACGACGAGCATGGCTGGTCCGAGGACGGCGTATTCAACTTCGAAGGCGGCTGCTATGCAAAATGTATCAACTTAAACCCGGAGAACGAGCCGGACATCTACAATGCCATCCGTTTCGGCAGCCAGGTAGAGAACGTGGTTGTGGATCCGGAAACCAGAGTCCCCGACTATGATGATGACTCTCTCACTGAGAATACCCGTGTGGGCTATCCTATCGACTACATTGACAACGCGCAGATTCCCGGAAAGGGCGGCGTTCCTAAGGTTGTAATCTTCCTGACCGCCGACGCTTTCGGTGTGCTTCCGCCCATCTCCAGACTGGACGAGAACGCGGCTATGTACCACTTTGTAACCGGCTTCACTTCCAAGCTGGCCGGCACAGAGAGAGGCATTCAGGAGCCCCAGCCCACTTTCTCCACCCTGTTCGGAGAGCCGTTTATGCCCCTTGATCCGTCTGTGTATGCCAAGATGCTGGGCGACAAGATCGAAAAGTACGGCACAAAGGTTTATCTGGTAAATACCGGATGGTCCGGAGGCCCCTATGGAGTGGGAAGCCGTATGAAGCTCTCCTACACCAGAGCCATGATCACCGCAGCCTTAAACGGCAGCTTTGACAATGCAGAGTACCGCCATGATGAAATCTTCAACGTGGACGTTCCCCAGAGCTGTCCCGGCGTACCGGCAGAGATCATGAACCCGAGAGATACCTGGGCAGATAAAGCTGCTTATGACGAGTCTGCAAAGAAGCTGGCAAAAATGTTTGCCGACAACTTCGCGAAGAAGTATCCCAACATGCCCAAGGAGATTGCTGAGGCAGGTCCGAAGGCAGAATAATCACATATAACAAAAGAGCTGGCTTCGGCCAGCTCTTTTTGCTGCTGTCATTCATACTGTTCCGTCCAGACTCCCTAAATATCCGTTCTGTCAGGCTTTCAGGGACCCTGCAATCTCCGCGCACATCTGACGCAGCTCCTCCATCTGCCCTTCCTTCAGGGAAGACTTCACTGTCACGCTCTTTTCCAGAATCTCCATTCCTTTCAGCCCTGCCAGCTTTTCCCTCATGATCTTTCCTGCCTGAGGCGCCCAGGAACCATTTTCCACAATAGAAACTTTCCTGTTCTGAAGGTTTAACGCCTTCATATCCTCCAGCAGGTTGAGCATGGCCGGATACAGACCGTTATTGTAGGTGGGCGCCGCAAGCACCAGGTTGCTGCAGCGGAAGATCTCAGCAATCAGCCAGGACACATGCGTTCTGGACACATCGTATACCACCGTGTTCTTCACTCCCGCTTCCGCCAGCATGGCCGCCAGAACTTCTGCAGCTTCCGCCGTATTTCCGTACATGGAAGCATAGAAAATGGCCACAGCCTTCTCTTCCGCCTCATACCTGCTCCATTTATCATGCTTTTCCAGAAGCAGATCCAGATCCCGTCTCCACACCTGGCCGTGAAGCGGACAGATGGTGGAAATCTCCAGTCCGGCCGCCTTCTTCAGCACTGCCTGTACCTGAGGACCGTACTTTCCCACAATATTGGCAAAATATCTTCTCATCTCCGCCAGATCTGCAAAGGGATTGTCCTGCTCATCGTTAAACAGGGCATCCACCGCCCCAAAGCTGCCGAAAGCGTCTGCGGAAAACAGGATCTTTTCCGTCTGTTCATAGGCCATCATTACTTCCGGCCAGTGAACCATGGGGGCAAATACAAACTGAAGCCTGTGCTGTCCCAGCTCCAGCACGTCCCCCTCCTTTACGGTCACTGTGCGGTCTGTCAGATCCACATCATAAAACTGGCCGATCATCTGAAACGTCTTGGCATTCCCCACCACCTTCGCGCCGGGATAGAGGCGCATCAGCATCTCAATATTGGCGCAGTGGTCCGGCTCCATGTGATTAACCACAATGTAGTCCAGATCTCTTCCATCCAGAGTCCTGCGCACATTTTCCAGGAACTGCTGAGTCACAGCCGAATCCGCAGTGTCCATCACCGCCGTCTTCTCATCCAGAATCATATAGGAGTTGTAGGAAACTCCCCTCTCCACCGGAAACAGGTTCTCAAACAATGCAATCCGCCTGTCATTTGCTCCAATCCAGACCACATTGTCCGTAATCTTTCTTGTATTCTGCATTTTCATCACCTTTCCTGCCTTTATGCTCTGCTGCTTTTTGAGTTAGCTATTCCTAATTTCATTTTTTTCCAGTTAAAAATATATCATCAGACTGAGGCCTTGTCAACAGCGCTGCCCCAATCTTGTCAAATACCTCTTTCAGGTCAATGGGCTTGCTGATATGGCCGTTCATACCGCAGGCAAAACTTTTCTCCACATCTTCCGAAAAAGCGTTGGCGGTCATGGCCAGAATGGGCACCAGGGCCGCATCCGCCCGGTTCAGGGCGCGAATGGCCTTTGTAGCCTCATAGCCGTTCATGACCGGCATCTGCACGTCCATGAGAATCAGATCAAAATATCCCGGCAGAGACGCTTCAAATTTCTCCACCGCCTCTTTTCCATTCTCCGCTGTGTCAATCAGAGCGCCGGTAGTCTCCAGCAGTCCAACGGCAATTTCCCGGTTCAGCTCGTTATCCTCCACAATCAGGAACCGCCTTCCCCGGAAATCTCCGGACGGCACATGTTCCTCCTCTTCCCTGCCTTTCTTTCCCGATATGCCGGCCAGAAGAGCAAAAAGAGCAGATTCAAACAAAGGCTTTGTGATAATGGACCAGGCTCCCACCCGACTGCTCTCCTCCTGAATTTCCGTCGTATCATATGCCGTCATCAGCACGGCCGCCGGTTTTCCGGTCACAGCTCCTGCCTTGATTCTCCGAATGGTCTCCAACCCGTCAATAAAGGGCATCTTCCAGTCAATGAGGCAGAGATCATAAGGCCTCTCTGCCATCTGAGCCTGCTCAGCCTTTGCCACCGCCTCATACCCGTTGTCCGTGGAATCCACCTGTACTCCCAGCTTCTCCAGCAGGAGCCTGGCATGAGCCACAGCATCTGGATCATCGTCTGCCACCAGAGCCGTCAGGCCGGAAAAATTTCTCTCCTCTCTGTCCTCCCGCTCTACCCGGCCAAAAGGCAGAACCACAGAAAAAGTGGTTCCCTTTCCCAGACTGCTGGAAACGGAAATTTTGCCTCCCATCATCTCCGTAAAGCGCTTTGATATGGACAGACCCAGGCCCGTTCCGCCGTAATTCTGACTTATACTGGCATTTTCCTGTTCAAACGCCTGGAAAATTTTTCCATAATTTTCCGGTGCGATTCCGCAGCCCGTATCAGACACCTCAAACTTCAGCCAGAGGCGCGTTTCCTCCTCATGCAGCCTGGTGACCCGCAAAGCAATCCGTCCGCCCCGGGGTGTAAATTTCAGCGCGTTTGACAGCAGGTTCATGAGAATCTGGTTCACCCGCAGGGAATCTCCCTGAAGCGTTTCCTCAATATCCCCTACAAACACTACTTCAAATTCAATCCCCTTATCCTGGGCCTGCCCGTAAATCACCTCGTTCAAAGATTCCATCAGCACACGGAAATCAAAGCTGGCATTGTTGATTTCCAGCCGTCCGCTCTCTATTTTTGACATATCCAGCACATCATTAATCAGGTTCAGCAGGTGTTTGGATGACATACTGATCTTTCTCAGACAGTCCGCCACCTTCGCCTGATTGTCCAGATTCTGCTGGGCCAGCATTACCATACCGATGATGCCGTTCATGGGAGTGCGGATTTCATGGGACATCCTGGAGAGGAATTCGCTCTTTGCCCGGTTGGCCTGCTCCGCCTGAATCACCGCCTTTTCCAGCTCTTTCTGACTGTTCACCATCTCTGTCTCATCCGTCAGCACAGAAATAAACTGCTCTTTTCCCTCCGTTCGGATCCGGTAGGTCTGAAGGGCAAAGACCTTTTCCCCCGGAAGCGACGGATTGCAATAATGAAACATGGTATTCC
Organism: Candidatus Lachnoclostridium stercorigallinarum; assembly: GCA_019116745.1. GTDB lineage: Bacteria > Bacillota > Clostridia > Lachnospirales > Lachnospiraceae > Lachnoclostridium_A > Lachnoclostridium_A stercorigallinarum. The sequence continues at coordinate 3,027 of DXBC01000059.1, read as the reverse complement.
AGTAGGTTTCCCCGCTGGTCTGAAACAAATCCCGCACCATCTCCCTGTCGCCCTCGCTCATATAGTCAAACAGCATGGCCGGAGAAATACTCCCCGGATCGGGATCAAATCCCAGAATCCGCTCCGCATTCTCCGAGATAAAGTTTCTCTCCGGGTGATCCAGCTCATTGATCATAAAAATATGGTCGATAGTTCTGGACAGCAGATCAAACAGCTGATTCTGATTCTGCAGCCGATCCGTCTGCCATTTCATCAGATACCAGTACAGGAAAAGAACCCCCAGAACCGTCGCAAAAATCAGACAGGAAATGACGATAGTGACAGCGCCCGTGCTCCTCGCCTGCTCATAATAATAGTCAAAACGCTCGGCTGCATAGGCCATAACCAGCTCCAGCTGCCGGTCAAACCCTTCATTAACCTCATCCAGATGCTCCATACTGTAAGAGACAATTTCCGCCTCGCTTCGTTCCGCAGCCGCCGCGTAAATGAGAAACTGATCCTGTTCCCTCTGCATCTCATTCATCAGCTCCCGAAGAGACCTTATCTCCTCCTTCTCTCCAAGATAGCACTCCTCAACAATCTCCAGCTGCTCTTCCGCGTCCTCATAAAACACTTCAATCTGCTGCCGTACATCCGCCACCACCTCCGGCGTATTGATATGGCGAAGCTGCTCAAAGCTGATCCGCACATTGTCCACATCGTTGCGCAGCTGTGCCCCTGCGTTCAGCACCTGAAACGGATGATTCCGGATGTCCTCCAGCTTCATAACCAGCGAGCGGACGCTGAATATAATAAACAGCAGAAATACTGCCAAAAGCACAATCAGCGCCGTTCCTGACACAAAGGAAATTTTCTTATTTCTGATCAGCTGTTTCTTTTCCCTCTTCATCTCTTTCCCCGCCTGTTCCTGAGATTTTCTCTATTTTTTTCATTATAGCATCAGCGCTGTACTGACGCCAGAATAAAATGCCGTACACGCAGCGTCTTCCCGGGTGTGGTTTACCAATAAAATTTGCCGGGATCAGAAAGCGGCGATCCCGGCAGCTGAATTTTAATAAATTCAATCCATATACTTTTAGGAATACTCTCTTTCGTGTCAACTGACAATTCGTTTACTTCATCAAAGTTTTCCAGGTATCTTGCAATTAAATTCTGCATATGCTATAATGCCAATAGGCAAAAAGTTATGGGCTTGACCGTATGGTCAACAAAAACCCCGGAGGTGGCGTCCTCCGGGGTTTTCTATTCCGTTTTGGCAGGGTGGCTTATGCCCTAGGCTGGTTGCCTTTTACTTCTTCCTGTCCAGCCATTTGCAGATGCAGTGGCAAATTACACCTGCCGTGACAGAAAGGACAAAAGTTATGAGTTCTTCCGTAGGTCAACCCCCCTTTCCTTGCCGGTATAGGGGTGGCAACATTGGCATTATAGCATGGCTGCGGTTATTCCGCAATTAGAAAGAGTCCCAGGATCTCTCCAGGGGCCACAGCTTCTCCTCAATTTCAAGGATGTCCTTTACGTTCATGGGTTTCCAATTCTCATTCATCATTCATTTTCTCCTTTTCTCTTTGTGTTTTTTACTGCTTACCTTTCGGCCGCCAGAATTGCAGCATTCTCGCTCTGGATCTGACGGGCCTGTGCCTGAGCCTGTGCTGCCTGGGACTGCAGAGCTCCCACATCCGGCTGACTGGCCACTTTCTGGGCTTTAAACGCCTGAATGGCCTGGGCCATCTCCTCCTGAGATAAGCCCTGCTGCTTAAAATAGGATTTCAGCACTGTGTCCTCCGTGACAGAGGTCTTGCCTGCGATCAGGCTGGCCAGCTTCTCATAGTCAAACTGCGGTCCGGTTCCAGCACCTGACTGCTGCCCGGTTCCGCCGCCTGCTGCGCCCGCGGCATTCCCACCGGCGCCTTCGGCTCCATTGCCGCCCGCTGCTCCACTGGACGACTCTGCAAAAAGCTGTAAATTCATTGGAAATCTTGCCATAGTTCTCATGCTCCTTTCAGTTTTTGGGGTGTCTCTCCTACAGTTTTTATCGGTGTGTCTCACCGTAGTTTTACGCCTTCGGGCAGAAAAAAGGCACCCAGGAGCAGCCTGAATGCCTGTAAATGGGTATAAAAATACCACCGGCCGTTGCTGGCTGGTGGCTAAATTTCCAAAATATCAAACATATCTTTTCTCTCTTCAATACATTTCTTCAAAAGAGAGGCATATTCATCGTAATCCGCAATTTCGATTTCCACATCTCCATTAGGATCATAGCCAAATACTTTTTCACTTTTCCCGCTTTAACCGCACACATAGTTTTTTCCCCTAGCTCAGAAATTTCTTTTGAGTATACCTTATTATTCTGTTTTTTGCCCCTATTATTTGATGCATTTTTTATTATATATATAAACTGTATTAAAAGCAATAATATAACTACACCAAAGACAGCATACACAATCAAATTCATTTTTTAACAACCTCCGCTTCAGGGAAAGCTCTAGCTACAAACCCACCTACTACTACAACAGTACTAACAATTATATAAGATAAATGCACACCAAAACGAGATTGTAAATAAGGATTCGTTGAATCCAATATAAACATTAAGGAATAAACCAGATATAATACAAGCCCAATTAATGCTAAGGTTAATTCTCCATATTGAGTCAGCTTATATTTCCAATGTTTTTTGTTATTCCATACTTGTTCCAATCCTGCTGATAACACTAATGAAAACATTAAACTCAATGTATCCAATCGAAGAATAACGTCTTTCACCAAATCCTCTGATTTTTCTGCCATTGTTAATCCTAATAATACTGTAAGAATAACTGCCGCACTAATAAACCAGCTCAGAAATAAATGCCAAAATTCTTCCCAATTAAATCCTCGTGATTTAGTAGTTACTGCCTGCTCACCTTGTTCAACTAAGTCTACAGCTTTTCTTCCTGTAGTACTAGAGTATCCCTCTTTTAACTTTTGTTTACTTCCTTATTAATTTAGAAAAATATTCGAATACAAACTAGACCAACTGTCACAATC
>DXBC01000058.1 GCA_019116745.1 Candidatus Lachnoclostridium stercorigallinarum | reverse complement strand
CCAATAACCCGATTATACTCTTCGCAGATTCTGTCCAGGGCCTCCGGCGTTTCATAAGGGGCCAAGGGCGTGAACAAAGTCTCCACATGACCGTCGGGATAGGTGGCGCTGATGTAGTTCTGCACGCTTTTGGTCCTGCCTGCCATGGGATTGTTCATGTGGCTGTAGAGGATCTTGTGGAGCTGCAGGATGTAGTTCCGGGTGATAGGGATGGCGTCAAAGTTCTCGTGGATGAGGTTCAGCACGTCCCGGTAACCTGCGATCTCCTGCTCGTTCCGGTTCCTCGGCGTTGTTTTCTCTTCCACAAGCTGCCGGATACGGGTGTTTGTGGTCACAATGCCCTCAATGGCATTGGATGCCTCGGTGCTCTGCACCTTTGCGATCTCTACCAGTTTCTCCAATTCCTCTGGCCGCTGTTTCAGGTACAGTTCCTGCTTTCCGGCCTCTTTATAGATTGCCGCGACCAGACCCAGGATCTCCGAGTCCCACTTCTGCTCCCGGATCGCAGAGTAGTTGAATGTACGCATACCCTTATCCTCCCTTTATTCCCTTAAATTTTACCATATAATAAGGGAAAGTTCAACTCTAGAAGAAAGCTTTCCCTTATCAGTATATCAATTTTAAGGGAAACTATACATCTGTAAGGGAAATCAATCCTGTTTCCGCCATAGGTCTGCGACTGTGGTACTTTTCATTTCCCACAGTCTTTTGAACTTAACAATCGCTCCGGTTCTCCTCTGCCGCGATTTTCCAATGGAGGTCCAGCAACTCCTGCTTCATCTGATCTCCAGTCAATTCCCCTCGGACCCACTTCTCTGACAGGAACTTTGCATCCGCAGAAACCGGTACACCCTTGATCGCGTTGATCGCATCTGCGGTTTTGAGGGCCGCAAGAAAAATACTGTTTTTTCATATAGTACCCCCATCTGTAAAAACAGCCGCCGGCCTAAAGGCCGGCGTCATAGGCCAGCTTCAGCACCGCCAGCATATCCTCATCCACTTTCTCATCCCGGCGGGAATAGCCCCGGATGGCGTCCATCAGCTTCTCCTCCACTCCCGTCTTTCCCTCCAGGACTTTCAGGCTTTCATTCTGGAAATTTTCCGCCTCCGTGCCCTCTTCCGGTTCCGGCATGGGAAGTCCCGCCTGCCGGAAGGCCATTCCCACGGCGCAGGCCAGCTCTTTTCCATTGATCAGGCGGGAGGCGTGCTCAAACCTGGTCACCTTCGTTCTCACTGCTTCCAGATAAAGTTCATAAACCATAATCACTGCTCCTTTTCCATCTCATTATAAATCAGGGAAAGGACGGATGTCCATGGGAAGGACAGCCGTTCTTTCAAATTCTGATCCGACTATTTTCAAAAAACGCTTGTGTCCCGCCCCGTTCTGCGTTACAATAGGCTCAGCAATGAATAGTTCTTCGGGGCGGGGTGCAATTCCCCACCGGCGGTGACAGTCCGCGACCCGCATGTTCCATGCGGCTGATTTGGTGCAATTCCAAAACCGACAGTATAGTCTGGATGGGAGAAGACAATTCCGGGAAAAGGATCACACCTTTTCTTTTCCGAATTGGCATTTTTAAGCTCAGGCCCCGGGCCCGGGCTTTTTCTTTTGCCTGAAAGGCATTTGCGGCAGCTTACAGAAAAAGTATCCGGATCCGGCTGCCGGAGAACGTTTCACTGCAAAAACATATTCAGGAGGTTTTTGTCATGAAAACGAAATGGGATACTCAGAAACTGATTTATACGGCCATGCTGGCTGCCGCCGCAGGCGCTCTCATGAGCCTGGAATTTCCGGTGCCGCTCATGCCGCCTTTTTATAAGGTGGACTTCAGCGACGTGCCGTCCATTGTGGCCCTCTTCCTTCTCGGGCCCGCTTCCGCCGCCTGGGTGGAGATTTTAAAAATTCTGATAAAGCTGGTCACCGTGGGAACCACCACCATGTATGTGGGAGAATTTGCCAACTTAATCGGCGTCGCCCTGTTTGTGGTCCCCGTCTGGCTGATTTACAGCCGACTGGGGCAGACCAGACGGGCCGCCTGGATCTCGCTGGCCGTCAGCATCCCGGTCCGCACCCTGTTCGCCTGCTTCTGCAACGCGTTTATCACTCTGCCTTTGTACGCCAGGGCTATGGGGCTGCCTCTGGACAGCGTCATCCAGATCGTGGCCTCTGTCAATCCGGCTATTCACGACCTGAACGGTTTTATCATCCTTGCCACCATTCCCTTCAACATCCTGAAAATCGGGCTAAACTGCGTCGTGGCATATTTTCTCTACGACCGGCTGCGGGTGTTCTCCCGCCTGACAAAACCGGCCGTTCACTGACAGCCGTTCCCAATGAATAAGGAGGAATGAAATTATGATCAGAAATTATCAGGATCTCACCCGTCTGGAAATGGAGCAGCTGGACCGCAGGCATACCATTGTCCTCATTCCCTTAGGCGCACTGGAACAGCATGGCAACCAGGCTCCCCTGGGCACCGACGACATCATCGCGTCTGCCATGGTCTCCTGCCTGAAAGAAGAGCTGGAAGCTGTCTGCGAAGACTTTCCCATGCTGATTTTTCCGGTGATCCCTGTGGGCCTGAGTACGGAGCACAAAAATTTCTGCGGTTCCGTCACCTTCCGCCCGGACACCTATTACCACCTGCTCTACGACATCTGCGAAAGCCTGGCACGCCACGGATTTAAAAAGATCGTATTTCTCATCTGCCACGGGGGGAACGCTCCCCTGGTGCAGATCCTCAGCCGGGAGCTGCGCAGTGATCTGGGGCTGTACGCCTTCTACCTCTCTTCCGGAGCGTTCAGCCATCCGGACGTAAAAGCCACCGTCTCCCCCGGAAATGTGTGGGATTTCCACGGCGGTGAGATGGAAACCTCCATGGTCATGGCTGTGGATCCATCCCTGGTAAAGCTGGGCACCGCCCAGGCTGGAATTCCCGCTCCTTTTCTCCACACCCGGGCCTTAAAGCCCTACGGCGGAGCTTCCATCAGCTGGATGTCAGAGGACTGGAAGACGGAGGACGGCAGCCCCATAGGAATCGGCGGCGATCCGTCGGGAGCCACTGCCGAAAAGGGCTCCATTATCCTGCGAACCAGCGCCAGGGAGCTGATTCCCGGACTTCTGGATATCCGGGACTGGAACGCGGATGAAGAGACTGGCCCGGAAAAGTCCGGCAGATAGACATCCTCCCGGCTTTATCAGACAAAAAAATCCGGCCCGTTCCGTCAGGTCTGGGCCGGATTTTTTTTACTCCTGAGACAGCATTTCCACTGCGTAGCGGACAGTGGAAATCGCTCCTGTCTTCAACACTTTTTCGTTCAGATCAAATTTGGTATTGTGGTGAGGCGCTCCATAGCCCTCTGCCTCATTTTTAATTCCCAGGAATGCAAACACACCCGGATATTTCTCCAGCCACAGCCGGAAAGACTCGCCCGCATACCAGGGCTCGCAGGTCACTACCGTTCCCTCCGGCAGAATCTCGTTCAGCACCCGGTCTGCAATCTGAGCGCAGGCGGGATCGGTCACCGTGGGACCTCCGATGAAGTCTTCCGGAAATTCCGCCGTACATTTGTGCATGGCCGCCGTATGGTTTGCCACCTCTTTGGTGAGCTGCAGGCACTTCTCCCCTTCTTCCATATCAAAGAAGCGGTAGGTTCCCTGAATTCTCGCCTGATCCGGAATCACGTTGGTAGCATCTCCTCCGTGGAACATGGTAAGTCCCAGGGTCACCGTCTTTCCTGCGGTCACCTGATTTCCAAAGGCCACGCACAGGTTGTTTAAGAAATTGGCTCCGCAGAAAATGGGATTTGCCGCCAGGTCCGGACGGGATCCGTGGCCGCTCTTTCCGTGGAAAGTAACGTCAATCTTTGTCGCTCCCGCCATTCTGGGGCCGGGATCTACAGACATCTTGCCCTCTGCCAGTTCCGCGTAAACGTGGATCGCCCAGCAGTAGTCCACATGATATTTCTCCAGGGCCTTTAACAGGGCGATTACGCCGCTGTTAGGCTCCTCGCCCTCCTCAAAGCAGAACAGCACCGTTCCGCAAAGCTCATCCTTCATCCGGCAGAGCACCTGCATAGCTCCCAGCAGCATGGCGGTATGGGCATCGTGGCCGCAGGCATGGCAGGTTTCCGGCTGTTCGGAATGGCAGGTTCTCGGGCCGGTCAGGTTGGTCTCCGACTCTTCCAGGGGCAGGGCGTCAATGTCGGCCCGAAGAGCTACCACCTTTCCGGGACGGCCGGTATCCAGCTTTACAATGACACTGGTGGTGGGAACCTCCTCATAGGGCAGCCCCAGCTTTTTGGCTTCCTCAACGATAAACGCGTGGGTCTTGTCCTCGTGCATGGCTACTTCCGCGAAAGTATGTACCTTCCGGCGGCAGTCAATAATATAAGATTCGTACTCGTCTGCCAGTTTCAGAATTTCTTCGTTCAAACTCATGATAATCTCCTTTCTGCTGCTGTCACTGCAGTCTGCTGCCGTTTTGCCGAAGCAAAACTTTGAATTCGTTGCTTTCTACTTACTTTTATATTATAAAGCAGCTTAATTGTCAAGCTCATTATCAATGTTTTGTCTAATTTTAGATGGATTTCATGAGTTTTTTTATTTATATTGACTGATTTATCCTGTAGGATCCCTTTAAATTTCCTTCTTCCGGCCGTCCCATCATCTCAGCGTGTCAATAGCTTCTCTCACATTTCTCACGCCGATCAGACGGATTCCTTCCGCCCGCTTCAGCTTTTCCAGACAGATCTGGGGAAGAATGCAGGTCTCAAATCCCAGCTTTACCGCCTCGTTTACTCTCTGCTCCGCCATGGACACGCCGCGGACCTCCCCGGACAGGCCCACCTCCCCGAAGATCACCGTTTTGGGATCAATGGGACGGTCTTTCAGGCTGGACACCAGGGCCATAATAATGGCCAGATCCAGAGCCGGCTCATTCATCCGCATGCCGCCGGCGATATTGACATAGGCGTCGTACCGGGACATTTCGTACCGGCACCGCTTCTCCAGAACGGCCATCAGCAGATTTACCCGGTTGTAGTCCGTTCCCGCCGCCGTTCTTCTCGGCATACCGAAGCTGGTGGCCGTCACCAGGGCCTGCACCTCTAAAAGAATCGGCCTGGTTCCCTCCATCAGACAGGCCACCGCCGCCCCGGAGGCGTCCTCCGGACGGCCGGAGAGGAGAAATTCCGACGGATTTTCCACCTCCTTCAGCCCTTCCTCCTCCATCTCAAACACTCCTATTTCGTTGGTGGATCCGAAGCGGTTTTTCACTCCCCGGAGAATCCTGTAGGTATCGCTGCGGTCCCCTTCAAAATAAAGCACCGTGTCCACCATGTGCTCCAGAACCCTGGGGCCGGCCACCATTCCCTCTTTGGTCACATGGCCCACGATAAAGACGGCGATTCCCCGGCTCTTGGCCAGCTGCATCAGCAGGTTTGTGGATTCCCTCACCTGGCTGACGCTTCCCGGCGCGGAGCTGATTTCCTCCCGGAACATGGTCTGAATGGAGTCAATCACCGCCACGTCCGGCTGCTGCTCCTCCATCACCTCCTGAATCAGATCCAGATTGGTCTCGCACAGAAAGCGGAGATCTCCCGTCACACGGCCAATTCGAGCGGCCCGCAGTTTGATCTGCTTTAGAGATTCCTCCCCGGAGATATAGAGCACCTTTTTCCCGTTTCCCGCCAGATTGCGGCAAACCTGCAGAAGCAGCGTGGATTTTCCGATTCCGGGATCGCCTCCCACCAGCACCAGGGATCCGGCCACAATCCCGTCCCCCAGCACCCGGTCCAGCTCCTTAAAACCGGTTTCCATCCGATCCGCATCTTCCACGGAAATCTCGTCCAGAAACGCCGGCTTTAATCTGGCCGGGCGGACCGTTCCCCCGGCCATCGCCGAGATTCCCGCCTTCCGGCCTGCCGTCTTTCTCTCCGCCGGCTCTTCCACAAATGTGTTCCACGCCCTGCATCCAGGGCACTGCCCCATCCATTTGGCCGATTCATAGCCGCATTCTTTACAGAAAAATATGGTCTTTGCCTTCGCCATGATTCCTCCTTCACAAAAGAGAAAGGCCGCAGGAGCTGTCTCGCCCGCTGCGGTCTTTTCCGTCTTTTTTTCATAGAATGTTATTTGCGGATGACCTCTACCTTCACCGCAATTCCTTCGTTAAGCTCCACGCCGATGACCAGCTTGCCGCTCATATTGGTCTTCATTCCGCCTACTGCGGCGTCATCCACGAACACTTCGTACTCGCAGTCCTCCTCCAGCTGCAGGGTAATCTGCGCGTCCTGACTGCCTTCCACCAGGAATTCTACCTTCGCGTCGTCCACCTGAAAATGCTCCACTGCGGTTCCCGGCACGGACTCGTATACGAACAATCCGTTCTTTTCTAATTTGGTGATTTCATAGAATGTTTTTACTTTATACAGGTCTCCGTCATGCTCAAAATTGTCATGCTTGGACTTTGTGTCTAATTTGTAATTTCCAAAGCTGATGGTTCCATCCTGTTCTGTGCGGATTAATTCCTCAACTACCGGCATATCCTTGCCCCTCCTGGTTCTCTTAAAGTGTTTCTATTTGGTTGATGCTGTATATATTGTGACGGGCAGCATGAGCGATGGATGAATACAGAGGACCGGCTCGCTCCTGTGGGGCGGGCCATTGCTTCGCTCGTCCCGCATGCGGGGTAGCCCGCCGGCCGACGCTTCGCTCGGCCCGCGGGCTGGGTAGCCGACGGACCGCAGTGCGCGCTCGATTCCGCTTCGCTCCATCTCGCTCACGGGCTTCGCCCTATGGGATAGTACAGATTCCGGACGGCTTATGTGCAAGCACAACGCCGGCCGGAATCTGACTATCCCGCACTGCTCATTGCTGACGTGGACATTATACCACGCCGCTGAATTTTTTTCTACTGTTTTATCTCCTCCCCGGAAGAGAATTTAAGACCCTGGCTGTCGGCGTCTATGGTGACGGAGGCGCCTTCTTTCAGGCGGCCGTCCAGGAGTTCTTCGGCCAGTTTGTCTTCCAGAAGGTTCTGGATGGTCCGGCGCAGGGGACGGGCGCCGTATTTCTCATCGTAGCCTTTTTCGATCAGGTATTCTTTCGCCTGATCGGTGACGTTTAAAGTCATGTGAAGCTGGGACTGGCTGCGGGCTTCTATAGTTTTTAACATGATTCCGGCAATCTCTTTCATGTGTTCCCGGTTCAGGGGATGGAACACGATAATGTCGTCGATCCTGTTTAAAAACTCCGGCTTGAACAGCCGTCTTACTTCCTCCATGACACGGTCTTTCATGAATTTATAGTTTTCCTGCTCGTCGTTTGCGGACGCAAATCCCAGACGCTTGGGGGAGATGATATTTTCCGCCCCGGCGTTGGAAGTCATGATAATCACCGTGTTTTTAAAATCGATCTTCCGGCCCTGGGCATCTGTGATGTGGCCGTCGTCCAGCACCTGAAGAAGGATATTGAACACATCGGGATGGGCCTTTTCCACCTCGTCAAACAGAATCACGGAATAGGGATTTCTCCTCACCTTCTCGCTCAGCTGCCCCCCCTCGTCGTAGCCCACATAGCCGGGCGGAGAACCGATCATCTTGGACACGCTGTGCTTCTCCATATACTCGGACATATCTACCCGGATCAGGGCGTTTTCCGTACCGAACATGGCTTCCGCCAGGGCTTTGGACAGCTCCGTCTTTCCCACACCGGTGGGGCCCAGAAACAGGAAGGAGCCGATGGGTCTTTTCGGGTCTTTTAAGCCCACACGTCCGCGGCGGATGGCCCTGGATACGGCAGTCACTGCCTCCTCCTGGCCCACCACCCGTTCATGGAGAATGGATTCCAGATTTCTCAGGCGCTCCGATTCCTCCTCCGCCAGCTTTTTCACCGGAATCCTGGTCCAGCCGGACACCACGTCGGCAATCTCTCCGTCTCCCACAACCAGCTTGCGGGACATTTTTTCCTTCTCCCACTTCTGGCGCAGCTTCTCGATCTTCTCCCGCTTTTTCTCCTGTTTTTTCTTGATGTCTCCCGCCTTTTCATAGGCTTCCGTGCGGATGGCGTTTTCCTTCTGCTCTTCCAGGACCGCAATGTCCTTTTCCAGGCTGCGGATCTCAGGAGGCTCTACAAAGCTCTGGAGGCGCACTTTGGAAGAGGCCTCATCGATCAGGTCGATGGCTTTATCCGGAAGAAAACGGTCATTGATATAGCGGGCGGACAGCCTCACCGCCGCCTCAATGGCTTCGTCGGTGATGGTCACCCGATGGTGCTCCTCATATTTGCCCTTCAGCCCTTTCAGAATGGCAATAGACGCCTCCTCATCGGGCTCGTCCACTGTCACCGGCTGAAATCTCCGCTCCAGAGCCGAGTCTTTTTCAATATATTTCCGATATTCCTCAATGGTGGTGGCGCCGATAAGCTGCAGCTCTCCCCGGGCCAGAGACGGCTTTAAAATATTGGAGGCATCAAGGGCCCCTTCCGCTCCGCCTGCGCCGATGATGGTGTGAATCTCATCGATAAACAGCAGAACATTTCCGTCGTCCCGCAGCTCCGCCAGCACCTTCTTGATCCGCTCCTCAAATTCTCCCCGGTATTTGGAACCGGCCACCATTCCGGAAAGGTCCAGGGTCACCACCCGCTTTCCCGCAATGGTCTCCGGCACATTTCCGGAAATGATGAGCTGGGCAAGTCCTTCCACCACAGCGGTTTTTCCCACACCGGGCTCCCCGATGAGGCACGGATTATTTTTTGTCCGGCGGCTGAGAATCTGGATCACCCGGCTGATTTCCCGGTTTCTCCCGATAACCGGATCCAGCTTTCCTTCCCTGGCCAGGGCTGTGAGATCCCGGCTGTAGCTGTCCAGCACCGGGGTCCCCTTTCTTCCCTTTCCCGTCTGCATATCCTCCCGTCCCGCCGGGGCGTCTTCTCCCATAGCGGAAAACAGATCCACATAGATTTTCTGTACAGACACGCCCATGGTATTTAAAATCCTGGTAGCCACACAGTCGTTTTCACGGATGATGGCGATGAGAATGTGCTCCGTCCCCACCAAAGGCGCCTTAAAGCGCACTGCCTCGTGGTAGCTGTTTTCCAGAACCCGCTCCGCCCTGGGCGTCCAGAGATCTTCTCTGGTCCTGAGGGCGTTGCTGCCGGAAATCAGCTCCTGCATCAGCTCCTTTACCTTTTCCTTTTCCACACCGCACTCGGAGAGGACGCGGAAGGCCACTCCCGTGCCCTCCTCCAGCAGTCCCAAAAGCAGGTGCTCCGTTCCCACAGAGCCGTGGCCCAGGGTTCTGGACGCCTCCTCCGCCAGCCGTATGGCTTCCCTCGCCTGAGGGGTAAATTTCTCAAATCTGCCTGTCATGCAAATATTCCTCCTGGTCTCTTTTTTCAATGACAGCAGGTATTTTCCTGCCGTCTCAGGCCTTTTTCAGCTCCGGAAGCTCCGCCCGGATGTAGCTGGCCCTCGCGGCGTCCAGCTCTCCCCGGGAAAGGGGGCGGTCCGACAGCTTCTGCAGGTTCGCCCGCTGGATCCCCAGCATGATCCGGAACACAGAGCATGGCTCTGCAAATTCCAGAGTTCCGTCCTCTGTCCCCGTCATCAGGCGGGAGAGGAACACCATGGCGTCCTTCCACGTCAGTCTTCTGGCATATTTCAATACGCCGTAGGATTTAAACGCCTCGTCCTGCTGCCCCAGCCGGTCCGACGACAGGGCCATATCCCGCACCTGCTTCTCCTGGCTGCTCAGCTGTCTGGCCACCTTTTCCACAATCTCCACAATTTCATTTTCCGTCACCCCCAGAGTTTTCTGGTTGGACACCACATAAAGGGAGCCGTAATTTTCATTTCCCTCCCCGTAAAGTCCGCGGATGCTGGCGCCGAACCGGCTCATCTCTCCCAGCAGGCTGCTAAACTTCTTTCCGGAGGAAAGAGACGGCAGATGGAGGACCGCCGACGCCCGCAGGCCGGTTCCCACATTGGTGGGGTAGGCGGTAAGATAGCCGTACTTGCTGTCATAGGCGTAATTGAATTTTTCATTGATATAATCGTCCGCCTGATCGGCCTCCCGCCACAGCTCCTTCAGGTGCATTCCCGGGGCGATAAACTGCATCCGGATGTGGTCGTCCCCGTTGAGCACCAGGCTGACCCGCTCATCTTTCGATAAAATCAGCCCCACCGGCTCTTTTTTTGCCGTCAGAGTGCCGTTTAAAATTCTCCTCTCCCGCAGTGCCCGCCGGTCCAGGTCGCTTAACTCCCCCAGAAGGGTATAGCTGTAATCCCGGCCATCCTCCAGGCAGAAGTCTCTCATCCCCTTCTCCAGCCGGTTTACCATTTCCTTCGCCTGCTCCTCCGTCAGCTTTCCGGAAAAGGGGTACTCCGCCCAGTTTCTCACCAGACGCACCCGGCTGTAGATAATATTGGGACTTTCCCTGTCTGTTTCCTCAAACCATTTAAGCATCTGTCTCACTTCCCATTTTCAATTTTCTGATCTCGTCTCTGCACCGGGCCGCTTCCTCATAGTCCTCCCGCTTCACTGCCGCCTGCTGACAGGCGTAGAGACGGGCGATCTGCTCTTCCACGCTGGAGTTCTCCTCCGGCTCTCCAAAGGCGGCCTGCAGCTTCTCTTCCTCTCCGCCAATTTCCCTGTTTCTGGCCTTTTTTCCTTTGTGGCAGTCGCTTCCCTGAAGCTGCCTGATCTTATCGCTGATCAGCAGATCAAACACTTCGTAGCAGTCCGGACAGCCAAACCGGCTGTTCTTTACAAAATCCTCATAGCTGGTACCGCAGGTAGGGCAGACAACCTGGCTGTATTTCTCCTCTCTGGGATTTCCGCCTCCCAGTCCAAGAAGACCGGACAGCAGCCTTCCCAGGGGGAAATCCTGTCCCAGATCCATCTCGCTGGCACACTGGGCGCAGAAATTGTGTTCCGTCCTCACCCCGTTTACCACTTCCGTATATTGTATTGTAGCCTCTCTGGCCTTGCATCTCTCACACAACATGATTTTTCTCCGCTCCTATCCCTTCCAGAACGCCGAAAACCGTCTGCAGCGCACTGCAGCCGGTCCGCGGCTCGCTTTACAGTGTCACCCGGGAGCTATCTCTGTTCTCCGCTCCCCGCGAACCAGTCAAAAATCTCATCCACAAGGCAGTGGACCTCCTGACGGCTCACATTTTTACAGACCCCTCTGGCCAGAACCACTCCCAGCTCCCGTCTCATTTCCTCAAGAGCCTGAAGCTTATCCACATCCAGAGAGACGATGGCTCCCCGTCTCCGGTCCAGCTTCACGAATCCTTCCTGCCTCAGTACAGCATATGCTTTATTGACCGTGTGCATGTTGATTCCGATACGGTCCGCCATCTGCCTCACAGAAGGCAGAACCTCCCCTTCCCGAATACGGTCCGTGGCTATCCCCAGTATAATCTGGTTGCAGAGCTGAATATAATACGCTTCATCACTGTTAAAATCAATCTCCACTATCATAGAATCACCATCTTTCGTTATATCTGTTCTATTGATAATATAACAAATGCTCCCTGTTCCGTCAAGTTCCTTTTTCGAATATCCTTTCTCCGAATCAAAAATCCGTCTCAGAGAAACGGCCACAGCCGTTCCTCCGGGACGGATTTCCCCGGACTTACAGATCAATCAGTTCAATATCGTCGTCGTCCTCTTCTTCCGTTTTCTGTTCTCCGGCTTCCCCGTCCGGCTGCTCTTCCCCATCGCCGTCCAGATCCACCAGCTCCAGATCGTCCTCTTCGTCCAGATCCGTTACCTCCAGATCGTCTGCCTCGGATTCCTGTACATATTTCTCATCAAAGCGGCCGTCCTCCGGATATTCTTCCGGCTCCGTTCCGCCCTGAGACTGGCTCTGCACTTCTTCCGGGCCCGGGATTCTGTCTCCGGAGCTGGAAGCTGCCTGCTGGGCAGCCGCCAGTCCGTCCTCCTCCTGTCTTCTTCTGGATTTTCTCTCCGGCCGGCCGCCGTCGTCCGGCGCTGCCTTTCCTTTCTTTTTCAGCACCACAACCAGGGCCACAGCCAGCCCCGCAGAGACGGCTATCAGGAAGATAATGACAATTCCTCTCATATCATAGTCGTGGAGCAGATCTGTGTAAGTTCCCACCACATCCTGGTACTGATCGGAAGAAATGCCGCTCACTCCCGGAATATCCTGGAAATATCTCTGAATGGTGTTCTCCTCCAGGTCATAGCGGTAGAAGTCCTTGACTCCATTCCAGTTCATGCCGTAGAAGATCATGTATTTGGGGTTCTCCTCCCCTGCCGGAACCCATCCGGATACCTGTCCGCCTCCCGGAAGGTTCATGATGCCCTCCGTAAATCCCGCGGGAACTGTCACACTTTCATCCGGCTCCAGCACAATTACAGACTTAGGCGTAGTGGAAACCTCCATGTAGGCGGAGAAACTGTCCTTCGCCTCATCGTAGATGAAGAATTTGGCCTCTCCGTCCCCGTTTACGAGACAGATCAGAAGCAGGTCCTTCTGGATTCCCCTTCCGGCCATAATATCCTGGCCCTTGTAATTGTAGGTAAAGCCTTCAAAGCCCTCCGGAAGGGTAGAGACGTCAAAGCTCTGGGCCACGTTGTACTGCACCTGGTCGATGACCACCGTCAAATCTCCGGCCGCCACAGCCCCGCCGGCTTCCGCTCCTCCTTCTGTCTTCGTCACATGGATGATGTAGGTCTGGCTCTGGCCGTCTGCCGCCGTCACCACGCAGTTTACCGTGTTTTCTCCCATCTGGAGATTGCTGCTTCCGTTTACAGTCACCGTAGCGCTCTCGTCGCTGGCCTCGGCGCTCACCGCGATCTTTGTCACATCCGGTCCCACGCTCACGCTGTACTCCGTCACGTCAGAGGAAAATTCCGGAGAGAGTGTGCCGGGGGAAACCTTCAGGGATTTCAGGCCCGCATCTGCGGAAGCTCCCTCCTGCGCCGACACCGTCACTGTGGAATTGCCCAGACGATCCACCGTGGCGATCTGTTCGTCCGCGTCATACACTTCCTGGGTACTGACAGTGATCTGAGTCGTTCCGGCCTGAAGGGCGCGGAAGGTCAGGGAGGTTGCCATCTCCGTGGCCCCCGCCTCCGCCGTCTGCCTCACACTCACCGAACCGGCTCCTCCGCTGGCATCCGCGCCGCTGACAAATTCCAGCATGCTGGAATCATAGGACAGCATCAGGCTGGAACGTCCCAGGGCCTCTCCACTGAGGGAAGATACCTTGAGGGTCACATCCACCTCCTGCCCTGCTGTCACCGTGGGATCTGAAAATGCGATTCTGACGCTGGCCGCAAAGGAGGTGAGAATTCCCCAGGGCACTGTAAACGCCAGCATACAGGTCATGACTGCGCCTAAAAACGCTTTTTTAAATTTTATACTCTTCATTTTTCCTGCTCTTCTTTCCTATATGATGGTGCCCGCATCTGCGGACGTGTCGCTACTGCATTCCCATGCCGGGACCTGTGAGCAGGTCCTGGCTGCTGTCCTGACCGCCGGAGCTTCCTGAGGCGGTTCCGGCAGACGATGCCGTCTCCGGGACAGTGCCCCCGGCTCCCTCCGTGTAGGTGGGACCGGCAGCCTGTCTAACCACATGGATAATATATTCTCTCACTGCTCCGTTCTGAGCCGTCACATTGACGCGGATCTCATTGGTGCCGCTCTGGAGGCTGATGGTTCCCGTACCGCTCACGGAAGCGGTAGAATCCAGGGCAGAAGCCTGTACCGTCACGCTGGTCACCGACTCATCCACAATCAGATCGTAGGATGTGGTGTTCATGTTGAAAGTAGGCGTAAGGGCAAAGCCGTCCACAGCCAGGCCGCCCAGCTTGTTGTTGGGGCTGCCGTCCACAGCCGGTTTGGTGCAGGCTGTCGCCGGCATATTGGTATACACCGGAATCTTAAACTCCAGAGCCGTCTGCTTCATCTCATCGCTGTAGGCGGCGGACATCTGATATCCTTCCGAGGCAGCCGCCTGCACATTGGTCATATACTGATGCTTGTAGAGATTGCTGCCCTGCACGTTAAACTTTTTCAGGTAAAAAGTGTCCTGGCCTGCTTTCACAAAATTGGTCCCGTAGTACTCCGCGCCGCCCATAATGGCCTTCTCCACCGTATTCCACGGCCGTCCGTAGCTGCCGGACTGAGACGCATACCAGAGTCCTCTCGTCACCGCGTCCATGCTGTCCGTGGCGTAGGCGCCGATATTGTAAAAGTTGTAATATCCCTCGTAGGGAGAACGGGTTCCGGAAATGCTGGGGCTGCCGTCCTTTCCGTTTTCCTGGATAATCATGGCCGCCAGCACGTAGGGATTCACCCCGGACTGCTGTGCCGCGTTCATAATAATCTGCGCATAGGTCAGGGTGCCTGAGGAGGGCGCCTGAACACTTCCGGACTGGGAACTGTCTCCCGTCACCGTCGTCTCCGTGCCGTCTCCGCCGCCGGTCAGATCCATTCCAGGGCCGTAACTGCTGGCCACCACGGCTGCTTCGTTGCGGCTCAACGCCACAGAGGGGCTTTCAAAGCTCACTCCGCCGTCGGAAGCGGACGCCCCTGTCTCCCCTGCGGAAGGCGCGGTCTCTGTTCCGGAAGAAGTGCCGGAGCTGCCGTCGGAACCGCCCGGTCCGATTCCGATGCCGGGGCCGCCGCTGTCGGAGGCACCGGACGACGTTCCGCCGGAGCTGCTCCCGGAGGAATCATAGGTGCCGCCTGCCACGGAGCCGTTTTCCATAAAAGTGCCCTTTAACATGGTCTCCAGCCCCTCCATGGTGTGAACGGAGCCGTCATAGCTCTGGAGCAGGAACTGGAAAATGTAATTCTCATCCAGGAAATTTCTCGGATCCATATAATAGCTGATGATCTCCTGGGAAGCTGCCACCCAGGAGCTTCCGTCAAAGCCGGGCCAGGTGCTGGTCATCCAGTCATAGGCGCCGTCAGCCGTGGATTTCCAGGAAGAAATGCTGCCCGAGCTCACCAGGTTGGTTCCCACCACGCTCTCATTGGCAATCACTTCGTTCCAGTCCAGACCGGTGTGCTGGGCCGTAAACACCCAGTTGGGATACTGGGCATGGAGCGCCCGCAGGCCGTCCTTGTAGCTTTCCGGGAATCCCTGGGCGGTGAGATATGCCTCAAAATCCGCATCTGATGTGTAGCTTACGGGAAATTTTATGTATGCCGAGGACACATATCCTGTGGTCTCCGCTCCGCCGCTTCCCGTAAAACGGACCTGATACCACAGCGCCCCGTCGGAGGCGGACGCCTCCCCGATCACCGTGACGGCGGCTCCCTGAGTCAGTCTGGTCACCACCGAGTTGGTGGTGCCCGGTCCGCTGCGGACATTGACATTGGTGCCGTTTATGCTGGCGCTTCTCTCCGTGTAGGCCAGGGCCTGCACCATGGGAAGCAGGCCGGCCGCCGGCTGGGACACTGCCAGAACCAAGCCCAGAAGCAGGGCAGTCCCTCTCTTTCTGTATCTTTTTCTCATTGATTTTCTCCTAAATCTCATCTGATCGCAGGCAGACGGACTGCCCGCATTTTGACAATACCCTCATTATAATGATAAAGCCAATCCTGTGTCAACCAATTCGGGGAAACTTCACAGAATCATAGGAATTTGTAAGAAAATGTTAAAGAGAAAGCGCCTCCGAATCCTGTTCCGATCCGGAAGCGCCTGAGCAGTTCCTGTGTATTTTCTTTATTTTCCGCGGCTCATCCGCCGCCGCG
>DXBC01000057.1 GCA_019116745.1 Candidatus Lachnoclostridium stercorigallinarum | reverse complement strand
AGCCCTCGGACCGCTCCGTGCTGCGCACTCATGCGATCCGACCTGCATTCGCAATCCGGCCTGCCGGCCTTCTTGCTCATACAGGTTAGCGTCTCCAAAGCAGAGACGGTCCGGTCTGCAAGCAGCCCGTTTCGCCTCTGCTTTGAGACCGGGCTTTCGCAGTAAAAAAGCGGAAGCCCTGATTTTATCAGGCTTCCGCTAAAAATAAAAAAGAGCGCGAGACGGGATTCGAACCCGCGGCCCCCACCTTGGCAAGGTGGTGCTCCACCCCTGAGCCACTCGCGCATTTCCTGTTTTTCAACAGCAAAAACAGTATACTACAGGTCGCGGAGCTTTGTCAACTGATTTTTCAAAAAAAATTGACGCACTAAAAATTGGCGCAGGAAACGGAGCTGATACCGGACCCTGTTCCCGCCGGTTTTTCTTGCGGGAAACCGGCGGGAAGAATTATAATAGGAGGAAAGGAGGTGTCGTTTTGAGCGGAATGGAACAGCTCACATTGTTTGGCGGAGAGGAAAATCAGCCTCTGGCGGCCAGACTGCGCCCCAGGACACTGGAGGAATTTGTGGGGCAGACTCATCTTCTGGGAGAGGGTATGGTGCTCAGACGTCTGATCGAGAGTGATCAGATTTCATCTATGATTTTCTGGGGGCCGCCGGGAGTGGGAAAGACCACTTTGGCCAGGATCATTGCCAACCGGACAAGGGCCGCCTTCATCGATTTTTCGGCGGTGACCAGCGGGATCAAGGAAATACGGGCCGTGATGGAACAGGCGGAGGCCAACCGCAGGTACGGGGAAAAAACCATTGTATTTGTGGACGAGATTCACCGTTTCAACAAGGCTCAGCAGGACGCGTTTCTGCCCTTTGTGGAGAAGGGAAGCATTATTCTCATTGGAGCCACAACGGAGAATCCTTCTTTTGAGATCAACAGCGCTCTTTTGTCTAGGTGCCGCGTCTTTGTGCTGCAGGCCCTGAAGACGGAGGAGCTGGCACAGCTTCTGCACCGGGCCCTGAAGGATCCGAGGGGCTTTGGCGGCCAGCTGGTGGAGATTTCTGACGATATGCTGGAGATGATTGCTGTGTTTGCCAACGGCGACGCCAGGACGGCCCTGTCCACATTGGAAATGGTGGTGCTGAACGGGGATTTGAACCGGGACGGCGTACTCACTGTGCGGATGGAGACCCTGGAGCAGTGTATTTCCAAAAAGTCCCTTCTCTATGACAAGAAAGGGGAAGAGCACTACAATCTGATTTCCGCCCTTCATAAATCCATGAGAAATTCCGATCCGGATGCGGCGGTGTACTGGCTGGCCAGAATGCTGGAAGCGGGGGAGGACCCCCTCTATGTGGCCAGACGGGTGGTCCGCTTTGCCAGCGAGGATGTGGGACTGGCGGATCCTCAGGCCCTGCAGACGGCCGTGGCGGCCTACCAGGCCTGCCATTACATCGGAATGCCGGAGTGTTCCGTTCACCTGACTCAGGCAGTGGTCTATATGTCCCTGGCTCCGAAGTCCAATTCTCTTTACATGGCCTATGAGGAGGCGAAAAAGGATGCGGTCCGCCAGCTTGCGGAGCCGGTGCCGCTGGTGATCCGCAACGCGCCCACGAAGCTGATGAAGGAACTGGAATATGGGAAAGGATATCAGTACGCCCACGATACGGAGGAGAAGCTGACAAATATGCAGTGCCTGCCTGACTCCCTTTTGGGGAGAGAGTATTACCGGCCCGGGGAGGAAGGAAAAGAGGCGGAGTGGAAAAAAAGGCTGGATCAGATCAAAGACTGGAAAAAACGGCACGGGTGACTGGCCCGTGCCGTCGGCAGAATGAGGTGGAACTCGCCGGAGGGAATCAGTACCACCTCACCATGGGATAGTCGTTGCTGATGCCTTTGGTGGCCACAATCTGGTGGATATCGATGATTCCGTTGTGGAAGGTGGCCGCGCAGGCATTCAGGTACAGCTCCCACATCCGGAGAAAGCGCTCGTCAAACATCTTCCGCTCTTCGTCCAGATGCTCTCTGAAGTTATGAGCCCAGCAGAGAAGGGTTTTGTTGTAGTGCAGCCGGAGGTTTTCCACATCCATGATGTGAAAATTATCCTCGGCCATGGCGTAAACCATTTCCCGCAGGCTGGGAACCGTGCCGCCGGGGAAAATGTATTTGCGGATCCACGGATCTCCCGTATGCTCTTTCAGAGCGCTGATAAAATGGAGCAGAAAGACGCCGCCGTCCTTCAGCACTTCCGCCACACAGTCGTTGAATAGCTGATAGTTGGGCCGCCCCACGTGCTCCACCATTCCCACACTGACCACCCGGTCGAAGGTCCGGCCGCATCCGGGCAGGTCCCGGTAGTCCATCAGTTCCACTTCCAGTTGATTTTCCAGATGCTCATCTCTGATTCTTCTCTCAAATTCTTCCTTCTGTTCTTTGCTCAGGGTGATGCCAAGTCCCCGGATGCCGTATTTTTTTGCCGCCTCTATCAGCAGAAAACCCCAGCCGCAGCCCACGTCCAGAAGAGTCATTCCCTCTTTCAGGTTCAGCTTCTGAAGGATGTAGTCCACTTTGTTGACCTGTGCCTGATGCAGGGTGTCATCCGGGTGCCTGAAATATCCGCAGGAATAGCTCATGGTTTCGTCCAGCCAGAGCCTGTAGAAGTCGTTTCCAATGTCATAGTGGGAAGCGACTTCTTTTTTCTGGCTGCGTTTGGACATGGAGGTGTGCATCAGCTTTTTTAGAGCGGATTCATTTGTGGAAAACTTTCCCATCTGTCCCAGAAAATGGTCCAGGGCGTAGTACAGATCGCCTTCCACTTCCAGATCTCCGTCCATGTAGGCCTCACCCAGAGCCAGAGAGGTGCTGGTCATCAGTTTGCTTTTGGGAATAGATTTTTTAAAGACAACGGTGAACTTCGGCTCTCCCTCTCCGATCAGGTATTCCTCTCCGTTTAACCGGACTCTGAAAGGGTAATCCGTAAATTTTCTCAAGAATGTAATCATAAGGTCTTCCATTGTGTCTCCTCCTGTTGGTTAAGATTAGTTTATTTTATCCGGTTTTATCCAAGATATTATTTTAGGCTTTCCAAATTGCCTGCTCAAGGGATAAAGTGCTGAAAAATCAGAGGAGAGTACTGGAATTTTTGATATACAAGAAAGTTTACAATGAAACTATCTGAAAATAATGAACTGCATTTGGTTAAAGTAAACAACAGACTGTCCGCCGAGTGCGGACATGAAAAAAGGAACCGGTTTGCGGCCTTTGGGGCCGTTTCCGGTTCCGGGTTCTGTTTTGGGGAAAAAGAAGTCAGCGGGCGCTCAGCCAGGCATCCACGCGGGTCTGCACATTTTTCTGAAGACTGCGGTAGAAAAACTGGTAGTCGTACAGATGATAGACGCCGTCAGTGAAAATGTCCAGCCCCGGGGGATAATCTTCCGGAGATACGTCGGGCACTTTCAGCGCCCCGCGCTCCCCGTCAATGTAGGCTCCCGTCAGTTCCGGGATCTCCGACAGGATCTGTCCGCTGTAGTCTGTGAAACAGGCCCCGGGATTCATGCTTTTGTCTGCCGGGGTGCCGTCTGTTTTCCAGTTCAGAGGGTTGATGGCATGAGTTTTGGTTCCGGCCGGGATCATCAGGGAATCTGTCACGTTTTCCGCCTCGCTGTTGAAGGAGATGATAACGCCGGTGTCATTCTCTCCTTCTGCCATTTTCAGGTGGGGGAAGGCGCTCAGGTCTTCGTCTGTGACCCGCCATCCGATGGCGTAGCAGGCCACGAGGCGGTCCATCCGGTCTTCCTCGTCAAAACAATTTTCCAGCAGGCGGACGCACAGGTCGGCGCCCTGGGAAAATCCGGCCAGAACCACGGGGCGTCCGTCGTTGTAGTTGTCCCAGTAATACTCGAAGGCGTCTTCCACGTCGGCAAGGGCGATTTCCAGCCAGGGCTCTCTGTCTGTCTCCGGCATCTCGTAGACGTTCAGGCCGATCTGGCGGTAATAGGGGGCGAAAAAGCGGCCGCTGCCGTCATAAATTCCCTTTTCCATGTTGACAGCGCCCAGGAAATCTGCTTTCGTGTCCTCGTCGGACAGGGACATATTGAAGGAATCCTGGGATCCGCTGTAAACAGTGGGGCAGACAAAGAAAATGTCGGCTTCCCTTCCGCCTGCTTCCGTCTCCATCCAGGCCCAGCTGGAAGGCTGGGAGTAATCCGGCGCGCCGGCGGGGGAGGAGCTGGGGGAAGTGTTTTCGGCGGCGGGAATGTCGGTGGAGGCGTTCCCGGCTGGGTTTTCTGCGCCGTCAGAGGAATTTCCAGCGGGGTTTTCTGCGTCGGCGGCATTTGCTGCCGGATCTGCTGTATCGTTTGCTCCGTTCTCTGCCGGATTCTCCGCGCCGGCCGCCGTGCTTCCGGCGGTTTCCGGAGCCTGGCGGGAACAGGCGGGCGCCAGGGCCAGAGTCAGGGAGAGGGCCGCCGCTGTCAAAATGCGGTTCAGTTTCATGGATGTGTTCTCCTTTTCATTTTCTATGCCCATATCTTATCACGAAAGGCGGAGAAAGTCATCTTTGGAAGGAATGGAACGACTGCACAGCGGCCTTTCCTATTCCGCTTTCTCCATCAGGTCCTCTGCCTCACAGCACAGCACCTTTGCCAGTACGACAAGATACTGCGCCTGAGCCTTGTTGATGTTCTTCTGCCGCTGTTCGTATTGCTGGATCGTGCGTACCGGAACGCCGGACAGATCTGCAAGATCCCGTTGACTCAAACCGGCTTTCTGCCGCAGAAGTTTAAGGTTTGTCTCCGGTTTTGCTGTTTTATACATGGCGTTCACCTTATCGACGAACTGACGAATATCCATTTCATGATAGGGCTGGTAAAGAGCCATCATATCTTTGATGGGAACATACCTTACGATCTCCGCAAAGCTCATGGATGTTTCCCACTGATAATATGCCAACGCCCAGCCTGTCCAAAATTCCTCGCTTCGTGAGGCGGTGTAGTTTGGCTTGACGCGTTCGCGTTCCGCGCCGGATTGCTCAAGCACCTCATAAGCAAGTTCTACGCCGGACATGCCGACAATGACAGCGAAATCGCCGGTTTCAAAACGTTTCGCAACGCCGGATTTTATGAACAGATCGAAAAATTCAGCAATATCGTACTTGAGATCATAGACCGCAAAGTCCAGCATACGGCCGAGGGCGGTGCGGGCTTTGTCAAGATAAACCTTATCGTAAGCGCGGATCATCAGGCATCATCTCCTCGTCCATAATTTGTGTGATATACAAATCGCCGCGCTGACGGCGATTCCGCTCCACGTTGAAATACTCGCGGCGAGCGGTCTTGTCGCGAAGCATTTTTTTTGCGTACCATTCGCTGCTTTCGGCAATTTCGCTGCCGACAAACCTGATCCGATCAAATGCCGCCTTGCTTTTGAGCACAAACTGTTGACCGAGCCTGCCAAGATACATCGCATTGTTAAGCTGACGGTAGGAAATGGTACCATTTATGAAATCCTGTGCAAATGAAAAATAGCTGTCATCGGCGCGATAGCCAATAATTGCATCGCAGCTCTCGTAATCGACGGAAAAATTGGCGAGCAGATATTCCTTCGCCTCCAATGCCAGAGCGGAGGGAACGTCAAACTCGCGGTTTTGCAGCAGCACTGTAAGCCAATGCAGAATACAGTATTCCGGCGCATTCAGTTCAAGGATCTGCAGACCGTCACACTCGATTTCATAGCAGTTGGCATAGCCGTCCTGATCCTTGCCCACTCCCCATTCCTTTGCCATCTCAAGGCTGTCGGTGCAATAAAAGCCGAGACCATAATCATTGTAAGGCTTGCCGTACCCAAATAAAGGCTTCTCAATGATATTTGAGGAACCGTGATAGAGTTTTTTTATCACAGGAACATCATCTCCTTTTTCAGATTTATTATACTCCTAAAGGAGTATATAGTCAATGCGGCCTGAAGAAATTCAGAAAAAGCGGTATTGATTCTGACAACCCTATGGCTTATTTCCAACTTTCCCGCTCATACTTTCAGAGAATCCGGGCATACTGGCATCATGAAGATATGGAGAGAAATAAAAAAACTGGCAGAAGATTTTCTGAAATGCGGCGTGGCCGGATGGTGTCTGGAGGTGATGTTTACCGCGGCGGAGTCCCTGGCCCGGGGGGACTGGAAGCTGATGGGACGGACCTCCCTTATCATGTTTCCCATTTACGGGATGGGAGCCCTTCTGGGACCCATAGGCAAGCTGACGGACCGCTGGATCGGGGACGCAAATATCCGGGCATCGGATCGGGCGGTACGCCACGGGATGCTCTACATGGTGCTGATTTTCCTGGCGGAATATACCACAGGAGCATGGCTTACCACCAGAGGAATCTGTCCCTGGGACTATACGGGACGCCATTCCAACATCAACGGTCTCATTCGCCTGGACTTTGCGCCTCTGTGGTTTGGAACGGGACTTCTTTTTGAAAATTTAACAAAAACTCATGCAAATTTAACAAAAAAGGGCCTGGCTTAGACTTGTGTTATCGGAACCATTTTTATATAATTGTAAAATAAGGCGAGAGGTGACGGAAAGGACAAAAGAGAGATGGTTCGATTTATTCTGGTGGCGCTGAGCGTCATTTTATTTTTAATTTTCAGTATTCCTATTCTGATTGCGGAATGGATAATCGGAAAGAAGAATCCTGACAGGAAAAACCGTCAGAGCCTGGCGATTGTACAGACTGTGTTCCGCCTTATTCTGCGGCTGGCCGGAGTGAAGGTGACGGTGAGAGGACAGGAGAACATTCCGAAAGACACGTCGGTTCTGTATGTGGGAAATCACAGGGGCTATTTTGATATTCTGGTGGGATACACTACGGTTCCGGGGCTCACCGGCTTTGTAGCGAAAAAAGAGATGAAGCGGTATCCTCTGCTGAAAAACTGGATGGGCAATGTAAACTGCCTGTTCCTGGACCGGGACGATATCAAGGAAGGGCTGAAAACCATCCTGGAGGGTATTGGGAAGGTGAAGGCGGGAATTTCCATCTGGATTTTCCCGGAGGGCACCAGAAGCCGCGGGGAGAGCGAGCTGGATATGCTGGAGTTTAAGGAAGGAAGCTTAAAGATTGCGGAGAAATCCGGACATCCGGTGATTCCCGTGGCCATCACGGGAACGGCGGAGGTATTTGAAGCCCATATCCCCTTTATCCGGCCGTCCCATGTGATTATTGAGTACGGCGAGCCCATTTACATAAAACAGCTGGAGCCGTCTCAGAGGAAATTTGCCGGAGAGTATACCAGAGAGGTGATCCGGGGCATGCTGGAAAAACAGCTGGAAGAGAGAAAAACTTGGAGGTAGGCAGAAAGTGGATTTACAGGAGATCAGAAAACAGCTGGACGTCATTGACCGGGAGATTCTGGAACTCTATGAGAAACGGATGAAGCTGTGCAGCGACGTGGCGGAGTATAAAATTTCCGTGGGAAAACCGGTGTATGACGGCGAGCGGGAAAAGCAGAAGCTGGAAGCGGTCCGCGGCATGGCGGGAGAGGAATACCGCCAGGGGGCGGCAGAGCTGTTTGCTCAGCTGATGACCATCAGCAGAAGGCTTCAGTACCGTCTGCTGGCGGAACACGGACAGACGCTGGAAACAGGATTTCGGGAAATTGACCGGATCCCCGTGGAGGGAGCCAGGGTGGTGTATCAGGGCGTAGAGGGCGCCTACAGCCACGAGGCGTCCATGGCTTATTTCGGGGAAGACGCTGACGTGTTCCATGTGCGTACCTGGGAAGAGGCCATGCAGGCGGTGGAGGAAGGCCGGGCAGACTACGGAGTGCTGCCCATAGAAAATTCCTCGGCGGGAGCGGTGAGCGACAATTACGACCTGCTGATCAAGTACCACAACTATATTGTGGCGGAGATTTTTCTGCCGGTAAAGCACGCCCTGCTGGGGGTGCCGGGAGGAAGTCTGGAGCAGATACATACGGTATTTTCCCACCCTCAGGCACTGATGCAGTGTTCGGAATACCTGAACAGTCACCGGGAGTGGAGCCAGATCAGCGTGGAGAATACGGCGGTGGCCGCGAAAAAAGTGCTGGAAGAGCAGGATCCGTCCCAGGCGGCGGTGGCCAGCGAGGCTGCAGCCAGAAGGTACGGCCTTCAGATTTTAAAATCCGGGATCAATTACAACAAAGAGAATGTGACCCGGTTTATTGTGGTGTCCAGAGACCGGGTGTACCGCAGAGACGCGGCGAAGGTGAGCATCTGCTTTGAACTGCCTCACAGAAGCGGTACACTTTACAATATGCTGAGCAACTTTATTTACAACAATGTGAATATGAGAATGATCCAGTCCAGGCCCATTCCCGGAAGAAACTGGGAATATCGGTTTTTTGTGGATATCGAAGGACGTCTGGATGAGCCGGC
>DXBC01000056.1 GCA_019116745.1 Candidatus Lachnoclostridium stercorigallinarum | reverse complement strand
TCCTCCTGGAAAAAAACAAAAAGCATGCCATCCAACCGGTTCTCCGTTGAACACCATGCTTGATTTCTCCAAAATATTTTTTTCTATTATATCCAATTGAATGTCAAATTTCAATGGGTTTTTCCGCCGGGAAATTTCCCGCCTTTTACAGCAGCATCTGATAAATCTCCCGCTTGCTCACTCCCCGGTCCTTTGCCACCTGCTTCATGGCCTCCTTCCGGTCCATTCCATGTCCCTCGTAGAGAGCCATGTGATCCTCCACGGACATCTCCTCCCAGGAGCGAACCGCTTCCTCCCGGATCTCATCCAGGCTCTTTCCCTCTATTACCAGCACAAATTCTCCCTTGGGTTCTTCCTCCTCATATCTGGAAATGGCCCCGTCCAGTGTGGTCTGCCAGGCCGTCTCATATTTCTTTGTGAGCTCCCTGCAAACGGTAAGCCTTCTGCTGCCGCCCAGGACCTCCCTCAAATCCTTCAGAGTCTTTGTGAGATGGTGAGGCGCCTCGTAGACGATAATGGTTCTGGTCTCCTTCTTCAGCTCTTCCAGGATTCTCAGGCGCTCTTTTTTATCGCTTTTTTCCGCCGGCAAAAATGCCTCAAAACAGAATCTTCTGGTGGACAGGCCGGACATGGTCAGAGCCGTGATGCAGGCCGCAGGCCCCGGCAGGGAAGTGACTTCCACTCCCGCCTCATAGCACTGCCTCACCAGCTCTTCCCCGGGATCAGAGATGCCGGGAGTTCCCGCGTCGGTGATCAGGGCCACATTGACGCCGGAGAGCATCTGCTCCACCAGATGTCTGGCCTTGTCCACTTTATTATACTCATGATAGCTTGTCATGGGCGTTTTGATCTGAAAATGATTCAGCAGCTTGATGCTGTGCCTGGTATCCTCCGCCGCGATCAGATCCGCCTCTTCCAGCGTCTTTAACACCCGGTAGGTAATGTCTTCCAGATTCCCGATGGGCGTCGCGCAGAGAAATAATTTTCCCGCCATAGCTCTCCTCCTTGTCCCTGTTTTTTTCCGCTGTGTACCTTCCCCTCCGGCCTGCTTTTAATATCCGTACACATCCCGGATCTCATCGCTGTAAACTCCAGGCTCCCGAAACACGATCACCGGCGCCTCCACTTTCAGAAAAGCGCCTCCGCCTCTCACCGCCTCAATCATCACCATATTGGCTTCCCGGTCCGCAAAAGGGTGAACCATTTTCATCCGCTTCGGCTCCAGCCGGTAGGCAGTCAGGGTATTGATGATCTCCGCCAGTCGGTGGGGACGGTGAACCAGGTAAAACCGCCCGCCGGTTTTTAACACCTTTGCCGCCTCCCGCACCACGTCTTCCAGGGTACAGAGCACCTCATGCCTGGCGATGGCCTTCGGCAGATCCGGATTTTTCAATCCCCTGGCGTCGTTCATATAGGGGGGATTGGAAGTCACCACATCAAAAGAAGCCGGGCCGAAAATCTGACTGGCTTCTTTAATATCCCCATTCACGATTGTAATTTTCTTCTCCAGCCTGTTTAAGGCTACGCTCCGCCTGGCCATGTCCGCCACTTCCCCCTGAATCTCCAGGGCGGAAAAATGCTCTCCCTCCGTCTTTGCCTCCAGCAGAATGGGAATGATTCCCGTACCTGTTCCCAGATCCAGGACTTTTTCTCCCCTTTTTACCACCGCAAAACCGGAAAGGAGCACTGCGTCCATTCCAAAGCAGAAGCCGTCGGTCCGCTGAATGATCTGATAGCCGTTTCTCTCCAGATCATCGATTCTCTCATTCTCTTTCAGCTCTACCGTCATGACAGCTTTGACTTTCCTTCCTTTTTCTCCAGAGCTTCCAGTTCCTTCAGCTCCTTATCGCTGACCTTCACCTTCTCTTTTTTTCTTCTGGGCTTAAATTTCAGCTGGTCCACCCGGTATTCCCGGATCTCCTTGTCATCCTTTCCCACGGTCACAACTACTTTTACCGTCTGTCTCAGTACATTGACACTGTGCACTTCGCCCTTGAGACCGTCGGAAGTAGTCACATAATCTCCCGTTCCCGGCAGTTTGCTGTTCAGGTACTGATAAGTCTCCTCCTCATTTTTCAGGCAGCACATCAGCCTTCCGCAGACTCCGGAAATCTTCGACGGGTTCAGGGAAAGATTCTGCTCTTTTGCCATCTTGATGGACACGGGAACAAACTCCGACAGATAGGAATGGCAGCACAGATCCCGGCCGCAGATGCCGATGCCACCCATAATCTTCGTCTCATCCCGGACTCCCACCTGACGCAGCTCGATTCTGGTCTTAAACACAGACGCCAGATCCTTCACCAGCTCCCTGAAGTCCACTCTTCCGTCCGCTGTAAAGTAAAACAGCACTTTATTATTGTCAAAGGTATACTCCGCGTCGATCAGCTTCATCTGCAGGCCGTGCTTCGCGATCTTTTCCCTGCAGATCTTAAACGCATCCTTTTCTTTCTTTTTATTGTTGGCCTCTATGGCCTCATCTTCCGGAGTCGCCATGCGGATCACCGGCTTTAAGGGAGAAACCACTTTGGAATCCTCCACCTCCCTGCTGCCCAGCACCACAAATCCGTACTCGATTCCTCTGGCCGTCTCCACGATCACATGATCGCCCGCGGAAATCTCCATTCCTGCAGGATCAAAATAGTAAATCTTTCCCGCATTGCGGAATCTCACTCCAATTACTCTCGTCATAAATTAATTCTCCTTCATCGTCAGAAGCATCAGCTCCAGAGCCAGATCCTGGTTTACATTGGCATTCAGCCTTACCCTGGCCTTGTCAATGGCCTGAAGAATCAGTTCCAGTCCGTCATAGCCGGACTTTTCGCAGATCTCATTGATGGCGTTGTGCTCATTCTTAAACACCATCAGATTAATGTCTCTGGTCACCTTATACATGAGAACATCCCGGTACCACAGCTGCATGAAATCCAGGCAGTCGAAGACGTCCACGTCCTCCTCTTTCAGCTCCTTAATACAGTTCAAAAGATCCGAAATATCCATTTCTTTTATGTTTTTCAGGAGGCTGACCATCCTGTCATACATATTCTGAAATTTTTCGGAAGTTGCAAAATCCACCATTTTACCTATATTTCCTCTCCCAAACGCCGCATAAATTTCAGAATATGTATGACAGGATGGTCAGCCTCCTGAAAAACATCGGTTCCGTTAGCTTTTACGG
>DXBC01000055.1 GCA_019116745.1 Candidatus Lachnoclostridium stercorigallinarum | reverse complement strand
TTGGCAATTTTTCGGGATTGCCGCAAAAGCGGAGAGTAAAGAAAGAGGAGTGTACATGTGATGGCGGAGATGGAAATGACAGCGGTGATAACGGAAAAAATCCTGGAAATGGTATTTTTGCTCTTTGTGGGAGCCGTTGTATTAAAAGCGGGAGTGATCGACGCGGCCGCAAACAAGAAGATATCCAATTTGCTTTTGATGGTGATTTCACCGGCGCTGATCATCAGCTCCTATCAGATGGACTTTGACCCCCAGCTGCTTCAGGAGCTGCTGCTCACCTTTGCGCTGTCGGCAGTCAGCTTTGCTGCGGTGATTTTGTTCTGCCGTCTGGTGCTGCGGGAAAAGATGGGTCAGGACAGCGCGGTAGAGAAGATGGCTGTAATCTATTCCAACTGCGGTTTTATCGGGATTCCTCTGATTAACGGAATCCTGGGGGCAGAAGGGGTGTTCTGCATGACGGCGTACACCACGGTGTTCAACGTGCTGGTGTGGACCCACGGAGTGATCCTCATGAGCAGCGGAGGAGAGAAGATCCGCCTCCGCGATATGTGGAAGAACCTGGTTACCCCTGCGGTGATCGCAGTGATCATTGGAATTCTTCTGTTTGTCACGGGAACCCGCCTGCCGGAGGTGATTGCAAACCCCATCGAGAGCGTGGGAAATATGAATACGCCCATTGCCATGATCGTGGCGGGCGCTAATCTGGCACAGGGAAATGTTCTGGCCAGCTTAAAGAAGGTAAGGGTATACTACATCAGTTTCCTGAAGCTGATTGTGGCTCCGGTGATCACAGTGGTGCTGCTGTTTTTCCTGTCCAACAGCTTTGCTGTGTCCATGACCATTTTTGTGGCATCCGCCTGTCCTGCGGGAGCGATGGGTACTATGTTCGCCCTGCGCTATAACCGGGACAGCAATTACGCATCGGAGCTGTTTGCGGTGTCCACCATTCTTTCCATGGTGACTATTCCGCTGATGGCGGCTGCGGCGATTCCCATCCTCAGCTGACTGCTCTGACGGCTGCCGTTCTGGGGAGAGGAGAGTCTTCCCGTTTCCTGGGGATAAGCCTGGCAGGAGGCTGCCGTGTCTGTGACGGCGGCAATGCTGTGAGCGGTCCGGAGTATGGCTGCGGACAGGAATTTTTTCCGATCCGTTGGGAGGGGGCTTGACAAACAGGAGGCCGCTGGATATAATCAAAAATGAACAGAAGATTTAAAACGCTGATGGGAAGAGTACACGGCTGACGGCCATTCAGAGAGAGGTGCGGATTGCTGAGAGCGCCTTATGGAGGCGGCTGTGGAAGACCACCCCGGAGTGTCCCTTAATCGGGAACGGTGATTCCGTTATCATCAGAAAAGAGAGGTCCGGAGTTCCGTCCGGGCAATCAGGGTGGAACCGCGATAAAATCGTCCCTTGCCGTACTGAATACAGTGCGGCAGGGGATTTTTTTCGTGATAAGCCCGATTTTGCGGCGGAACCGGGAGAAGGAGAGATTACTATGAAGATTACATTGAAAGATGGCTCTGTAAAAGAATATGCACAGCCCATGGCGGTTATTGACATCGCCAAAGATCTCAGTGAAGGCCTGGCCAGAGTGGCCTGCGCCGGCGAGGTAGACGGAGAAGTGGTGGACCTGCGCACGGTAGTGGACCGGGACGCCCAGGTGAACATTCTGACTGCCGGCGATGAGGGCGGACTTTCCACTCTGCGCCACACAGCCAGCCATGTGATGGCTCAGGCTATCAAACGGCTGTACCCCGGCACAAAGCTGGCCATCGGTCCGTCCATCGCAGACGGCTTTTACTACGACGTGGATCCGGAGACGCCTCTCACTGCTGAGGATATGGAAAAGATTGAGGCGGAGATGAAAAAGATCGTGAAGGAGGCTCTCCCCATTGAGCGGTTTACCCTGCCCAGAGAGGAAGCTCTCGCCTTTATGAAGGAGAAAGAGGAGCCCTACAAGGTGGAGCTGATTGAGGATCTGCCGGAGGGTGAGGAAATCAGCTTTTACCGTCAGGGCGAGTTTACGGATCTGTGTGCCGGTCCTCACCTGATGAATACGAAGGATCTGGGCAAGGCCTACAAGCTGATGAATCTGGCCGGCGCCTACTGGAGAGGCAGCGAGAAGAACAAGATGCTCACCAGAGTTTACGCCACGGCTTTTGGAAAGAAAGCAGATCTGGAAGCTTACATCACCATGATGGAAGAGGCGAAGAAGAGAGATCACCGCAAGATCGGCCGGGAGCTGGGACTGTTTATGATGCATGAGGCAGGTCCGGGATTCCCCTTCTTCCTTCCCAAGGGAATGGTGCTGAAAAATACTCTGCTGGATTACTGGAGAGAGATTCACAGAAAAGCCGGCTACGTGGAGATTTCCACTCCGGTGATCTTAAACAGAAGCCTGTGGGAGACCTCCGGCCACTGGGATCACTACAAAGAGAATATGTATACCACGGTGATCGATGAGCAGGATTACGCCATCAAGCCCATGAACTGCCCCGGCGGCGTGCTGGTGTACGCTTCTGAACCCAGATCCTATCGGGATCTGCCTCTGCGCATGGGAGAGCTGGGACTGGTTCACCGCCATGAGAAGTCCGGTCAGCTTCACGGCCTGATGCGGGTGCGCTGCTTCACGCAGGACGATGCCCACATCTTTATGACGCCTGAGCAGATCAAGGATGAGATCAAGGGCGTGGCCAACCTGATCGACCAGGTATACTCTCTGTTTGGATTCAAATATCATGTGGAGCTGTCCACCAGACCGGAAGACAGCATGGGAAGCGACGAGGACTGGGAGATGGCTACGGACGGCCTGAGAGACGCTCTGGACGAGCTGGGACTGCCCTACGTGGTGAACGAGGGAGACGGCGCTTTCTACGGCCCGAAGATCGACTTCCATCTGGAAGACTGCATCGGCAGAACCTGGCAGTGCGGCACCATCCAGCTGGATTTCCAGCTTCCCCAGCGCTTTGAGCTGGAGTATACGGGAGCTGACGGCGAGAAACACCGCCCCATTATGATCCATCGCGTGGCATTCGGCTCCATTGAGCGTTTCATCGGCATTCTGATCGAGCATTTTGCCGGTGCATTCCCCACCTGGCTGGCTCCGGTTCAGGTGAAGGTGCTTCCTATCTCTGACAAGCATATGGCTTACGCGGAAGAGGTGACAAAGAAGCTGTTCGACGCTGGAATCCGCGCCGAGGTGGATACCCGTTCCGAGAAGATCGGCTACAAGATCCGTGAAGCTCAGACCCAGAAGATTCCTTATATGCTGGTGGTAGGCCAGAAAGAAGAGGAAGAGGGAACGGTTTCCGTGAGAAGCCGTTTTGCAGGCGACGAGGGAAGCTCTTCCCTGGATGCTTTCCTGGAGAAGATCCAGAAGGAGATCAGTTCCAGAGAAAACCGAAAAGTGGAAAAAGCGGAAGAAAAATAAAAATGAAATTTACGGACAGTCCGTGTGTGTCCGCTCTGAAAGCGCCCATGTATAAAATGGGCGCTTTTCGCGCATTCTAAAAGTGTTTCAAAACAATATTCATCACCGAAGGAGGAGTGTGCGATGACAAAGCTGGATTGTAATGTGACGAGCTGTGTGCACAATGCGGACAACTGCTGCTGCAAGAGGGAGATTATCGTAGAGGGACAGTCTGCCAACAAGGCGTGCGACACCTGCTGCGGCAGCTTCGGCGAGAGCCGCGACAACTATTTTAAAAATATGTTCAAATCCCCGGAAAGCCGTCTGGAGATTGAATGTGAGGCTGTCAACTGCGTTTACAATGCGGGAAGACGGTGTACGGCGGACAAGGTGGGCATCACCGGAATGGGCGCGAGCCGGGCCGGAGACACAGAATGTTCCACCTTCAAGTCCAGATAAAAGGACCGGGGTCCGGACGGAATCGTCCGGCAAAAAAAGAACGGCAGAGCGCAGTCCAAAACAGGGGCTGCGCTTTCGTGGTTCGTGGTGTCCGCGTTAGCGGGCACGGAGGTTTGCGCGATAAGCCGAGAAAAGGGCTGTCGCGCCGCCCGGGGCAGGAGATTTTGTCTGCGGGAAAATTTAAGGAGGAAAAAGAATGGAGAAATTAC
>DXBC01000054.1 GCA_019116745.1 Candidatus Lachnoclostridium stercorigallinarum | reverse complement strand
ATTCTGCCTCTGATTGTGGGAACCATCTACTGCGTATTCATGTACCGTCTGATTCCCAACGGCTCCATTGACAATGGGGATGTGAAAGAGGTAAAAGATGCGGAGCCCATTTCCAAAAAAGACGAGATCTTTATTTTCGGCGTGTTTATCGCCATTATGGCAGGCTTCATGTTTACCAATCAGCTGGGCAGCGATATCACCAATGTGATCCCGGCGGCCGGCCTTCTGGTTCTGATTGTGTGCGGAGTCCTGACTATTCCGGAAGTTATGAAGTCCCTGACCAGCGACATGGTTTGGATGGTTGCAGGTATGAGCGTGGTGTCTACCGCCCTTTCCGTAACGGGAGCAGGTGAGCTGATCGGCCAGACCGTGTTAAACATCCTGGGCGGAAATCCCAGCGGACTGTTTGTATCCATCGTGTTCTGCGTGGCCTGCACTCTGATGACCAATTTCATGTCCAACATGGGAACCATGGCCCTGATGAGCCCCATCGCCGCATCCACGGCCCTGGCCGGCGGCATGAACGTAAAAGCGGTTGTACTGACCTGCTGCGTATCCGCGTGGTTTGCGGTAGTACTGCCTACCGGCTGCTCCGGCGCCATGATGGCATTCGGCATCGGCCACCACAATGCCTTTAAGCTGATGAAGTTTACCCTTCCGCTGGTACTGCTGCTGATGGTCGCCCTGATTATCGGAATCAATATTTTCTTCCCGATTTACGGTTAATTCTGCACCGCCGCCTGGATTTCGGCGGCGGTGTTTTTCATTTCATGGAAAACTTCTGCTGCCGGACCGGCTCCGGAGGATTTCAGCCAAATTGACGAAAGGAACAGGAAATTTTATGAAAAAAGTGATTAATCCCGGTTTTGCAAAAAAAACCATCAATCTCATGGACAATATCGTATATTCCCACCAGAAAGACTTAAACGGAAACCCCATGGAGTTAAAAATGAGCATTATGCTTCAGAACGGCAACAGTGAAATGCGTCTGGCGGCGGGGGAGGATGACCCCAAAGCGGATCACAGTCCAAAGCCGGCTCTTCTGTGGATTCCCGGCGGCGGCTGGCGAGGGGCGGACAAGAACCTGATGCTGGGAGAAATGAGCGAGTTTGCCAGAGCAGGCTACGTGGTTGCGTCCATGTACTACCGCAGCAGCGCCGAGGGACATTGGCCGGATCAGCTTATCGACGTGAAGACGGCGATCCGCTTCCTGCGGGCCAACGCGGAAAAATACGAGATTGATCCGGACCGGATCGGCGTGTTCGGCCGCTCTGCAGGGGGACACCTGGCTGCCTTTGCGGCCATGAATACGGAGGACGGCTGCGAGGGCAGCGAGTGGAAGGAGTACTCCGACAAGGTCCAGGCCTGCTGCAATATGTTCGGTCCCACGGATATCGTAGCCAATATGGAAGTGGAAGAAAAGAAATTTTCCGATCCCTCTTTCCGCTGGCATTCCGTGGAAGAGACTCACGGCGGGGCTCTGCTGGGCGGGGATCCGGCGACCATGAAGGAGAGAGCGAAGGCGGCCAGCCCGGTAAATTTTGTAAATCCGGATATGTGCCCCATGCAGATCCTTCACGGGAACAGCGATCCTATCGTTCCCATTGAGGCCAGCAGCGATATCCTTTACCGGAAAATCTGTGAGGCGGGCCTGGAGGACCGGGCGGATTATTACGTGATCGAGCATGCCGGCCACGGCACCAGGGAGTTCTTCCAGGACTCTGTAAAGGAGCTGATGATAGACTTCTTTGACAAACATCTGAAAAACTGATTTCCCCGGAGCGGGAGCGCCGGCTGCTGTCTGAGAGTTCAGACAGGAGCGGTGCTCCTGCTTTTTTTGTATTTTGCCTGCCCTGCACGAACAGCTCTTTGGCGGCCGGCGGCCGTATTCCAAACCAGGAAAATTCAGATGATTGTATAAAAATGCAGACAGAAGAATATTTATAAAAAAGCTATTGCATATTTATAAAGCTAGGTGTATAATCATTCAAAAATAAAAGAGAATGATTGGAAGATTCTCGAAGTCTTTCGCATATTTATGAAGAGGAACAGGAGGAATTAAGTTATGGAGAAAAAATACGGAAAAGTAGTACTGGCATATTCAGGAGGACTGGACACTTCGGTGCTGATTCCCTGGCTGAAGGAACATTATGGCTGCGAGGTCATCGCCGTTTCCGGAGATGTGGGACAGGGGACAGAGCTGGACGGCCTGGAGGAAAAGGCCATAAAGACGGGAGCTTCCAAACTTTATATCGTGGATCTGAAGAAGGAATTTGTGGACGACTATATCATCCCCACCATGCAGGCCGGGGCTTCCTATGAGAAATACCTGCTGGGAACGTCCTTTGCCCGTCCCATCATCGCCAAGAAGATCGTGGAGATCGCCAAGAAGGAAGGGGCGGACGCCATCTGCCACGGCTGTACGGGAAAGGGAAATGATCAGGTCCGTTTTGAGCTGGCCATCAAGGCCTTTGCTCCCGATATGGACGTGATCGCTCCCTGGCGTTTCTGGGAGCTGAACAGCCGCGAGAAGGAGATCGAGTACGCGGAAAAGCACAACATCCCCTTAAAGATCAGCAAGGACACCAATTATTCCAAGGACAAAAACCTGTGGCATCTCTCCCATGAGGGCCTGGATCTGGAAAATCCGTCCAACGAAGCGCCTATCAACCGTCCGGGATTTCTGGAGCTGGGAGTTTCACCGGAAAACGCCCCGGACACCCCGGCTTATGTGAAAATCCATTTTGAAAAAGGAGTCCCCACCGCGGTGGACGGGGAGAACATGGACTCCGTGACTCTCATCGAGAAGCTGAACGCTCTGGGCGGAGCCAACGGCATCGGCATCCTGGACCTGGTGGAGAACCGTCTGGTGGGAATGAAGAGCCGGGGCGTCTATGAGACTCCCGGGGGAACCATCCTCTATGCGGCCCATGAAAAACTGGAGGAGATCACTTTGGATCGCGATACCCAGCACTACAAGCAGCAGATGGCCTTAAAATTCGGCGAGCTGGTGTACAACGGTCAGTGGTATACGCCTCTGCGCAAGGCTATGAGCGCTTTCGTATCCTCCACCCAGGAGACGGTGACCGGGGATGTGATCCTGAAACTGTATAAGGGAAATATCATTCCCGTTTCCGTGACCTCCCCCTACACCCTTTACTCCGAGGATATCGCCACTTTCGGCGAGGACCACTCCTACAACCAGGCGGACTCCGCAGGATTTATCAACCTGTTCGGACTGCCCATCAAGGTGCGGGCCATGAACGGCGCGGCACTGGAAAAGAAGACGGGCAAGGGATTCCCGTCTGTGGAATAACGGAACAGGGAGGAAACGGTTATGGCAAAAATGTGGGCGGGACGGTTCAAAAAGGAGACGGACCGGCTGGTAAATGAGTTTAACGCCTCCGTGTCCGTGGACAGCCGCCTGTACCGGGAGGACATTGAGGGATCCATGGCCCACGCGGCCATGCTGGAAAAGCAGGGGATTATTCCCCCGGAGGACGGAAAAAACATCCGTGCAGGCCTCCGGGAAATTTTAAAGGACATGGAGGCGGGAAAGATTTCGCTCACTCCGGAACTGTATGAGGACATTCACATGGCCAACGAGCAGCTGCTGACAGAGCGGATCGGGGACGGGGGCAAACGCCTTCACACCGCCCGCTCCCGCAACGATCAGGTGGCTCTGGACATGAGGCTGTATGTGAGAAAGGAGATCCTGGAAATCCGCCGTCTGGTGCTGGAGTTTATGGAGGTGCTGTGTGAAAAGGCGAAAGACCATCTGGAGACGGTGATGCCCGGCTATACCCATCTTCAGCGGGCTCAGCCCATTACCTTCGCCCACCATCTCATGGCCTATGGAAATATGCTGAAGCGGGATGTGAGACGGCTGGAGGATTGTCTGGAGGGGATGGATGAGATGCCTCTGGGCTGCGGCGCCCTGGCCGGCACCACCTATCCCATAGACCGGGAGTTTGCAGCAGAAGAGCTGGGTTTTTCCGGCGTGACGGACAATTCCCTGGACGGGGTGTCGGACCGGGATTACTGTATGGAGCTGTGCGCCTGTCTTTCCATTCTCATGGTCCATCTGTCCAGGCTGTCGGAAGAGATAATTCTGTGGTGCTCCTGGGAGTTTAAATTTGTGGAACTGGACGACGCCTTTTCCACCGGCTCCTCCATCATGCCTCAGAAGAAAAATCCGGATGTGTGCGAGCTGATCCGGGGCAAGTCGGGACGGGTTTTCGGAGATCTCCAGACTCTCCTTGTGATGATGAAGGGCCTTCCTCTGGCTTATAATAAGGATATGCAGGAGGACAAGGAGGCGGTGTTTGACGCTGTTGACACGGTAAAAATATGTCTGCAGGTCTTTTCCCCCATGTTTGCCACCATGACGGTACTGCCGGAGAATATGAAGGCGGCGGCAAAGAGGGGATTTCTGAATGCCACGGACTGTGCCGACTACCTGACGAAAAAAGGAGTGCCGTTCCGGGATGCCTATAAGATTTCAGGAACTCTGGTGGCCATGTGCATCGAAAAAGGAGAGACTCTGGACAGCCTGCCGCTGGAGACGTACAGGGAGGTCTGCCCGGTATTTGAGAAGGATGTCTATGAGGCAGTGGACCTGATGGCCTGTGTGAGAGAGAGAAAGAGTCTGGGAGGCCCGGCGCCGGAAGAAGTGGCGCGCCAGCTGGAGAAGCTGCTGAAATTTTTGAGGGAAAAGAAGGAGGCGCAGTCATGAGCGGGAAACCGAAAGTATATATAGATGGAAGAGAGGGAACCACAGGCCTGCAGATTTATGACCGCCTTGCGGGGCGGGAGGATCTGGAGCTTCTTCTCATCGACGGAGAAAAGAGAAAGGATCCGGAGGAGAGGAAGAAGTATTTAAACGCCGCTGACGTGGTATTCCTCTGCCTGCCGGACGATGCGGCCAGGGAGGCGGTTTCCATGGTGGAAAATCCGAAGGTGCGCATCATCGACGCCTCCACCGCCCACCGAACGGAGGTGGGATGGACCTACGGCTTTCCGGAGCTTTCCGGGGAGAGAAGGAAGGCGGTGAAAGATTCTTTCCGGACGGCCAATCCCGGCTGTCACGCCACCGGCTTCATCGCGGCGGTGTATCCCCTGGTCACCATGGGGGTTCTGGGGAAGCAGGCGGCTCTCACCTGCTTTTCCCTCACCGGCTACTCCGGAGGCGGGAAAAAAATGATCGCCGAGTACGAGGGCGTGGGACGGGACAGCCGGCTGGATTCCCCCAGAATTTACGGCCTGAACCTGAAGCACAAGCATCTGCCGGAAATGAAGGCGGTCTGCGGCCTGGACACCGACCCGGTGTTCTGTCCGGTTGTGGCGGATTATTATAAAGGGATGGCCACCACAACGGCTCTGTTTGCCGGCCAGACAGGCGGTCTGGGAGCGGAGGCAGTGAGAGAGAAGCTGGCATCCTGGTATCAGGGGCAGAAGATGGTCTCTGTGGCCCCCTTCGGGGCGGGAGGCCCCATGCTGGCGGGAAATGAGATGGCCGGAAAAGACTCCCTGGTGCTGTACGTCAACGGAAGGGGAGAGCAGACCATTATTACCGCCCTCTTTGACAACCTGGGAAAAGGGGCGTCCGGAGCGGCGGTTCAGAATATGAATCTGATGCTGGGGCTGGAGGAAACTGCGGGGCTGACGGTCTAGGCGCTGAAGGGGCAGCCCGCCCGGCCAGATCCTGCGGAGAGCTGTCCGGTGAAGGAGGGCCGCCCGGGTAAAACCGGATCAGAAAAAAGGAGGAGAGAATCCATGATTTATGAGACAGAAGGCGGCGTGTGCGCCGCCGCCGGATTTCAGGCCGGTTCCGTGCGCTGCGGAATCAAGGCGTCTTCAGAGAAGGACGATACGGCGGTGATCTGGTCAGAGACGCCCTGCGCCGCTGCGGCGGTATATACCAGAAACAGAGTGAAGGCGGCTCCCATTCAGGTGACAAGAGAACATCTGGAAGACGGAAAGGCCCAGGCGGTGATCATCAATTCCGGGAATGCCAACGCCTGCGCCCCGGACGGCCGGGAGAATGCGGTCCGGGAAGGCCGGGCCTGTGCGAACCTGCTGGGAATCCGGGAGGAGGACGTGATCGTCTGCTCCACGGGAGTGATCGGGCAGCGGCTGAACATTGAGGCCATCGAGGAACACCTTCCCGGTCTTTCCCTTTCTCCAAAGGGAAGCGATCTGGCGGCAGCGGCCATTATGACCACAGATACCGTTCCCAAAACGGCGGCGGTGGAATTTACGGCGGGGGGAAAGACCTGCCGTCTGGGCGGAATCTGCAAGGGTTCCGGCATGATTCATCCCAATATGGGGACCATGCTGTGCGTCCTGACCACAGACTGCGCCGTCAGCACCTTCGTTCTGCAGGAAACCCTGAGGGAAAAGACAGCGGTTTCCTTTAACCGGGTCTCCGTGGACGGGGATACGTCCACCAACGATACCTGCTGCATACTCGCCAACGGCATGGTGGGGAATCAGGAGATCTGCAGCCGGGCAGGGGAGGATTATGAGACCTTTGCAGCGGCTCTGGAGACGGTCTGCGTGACCCTGGCCAGGAAAATCGCCGCCGACGGAGAAGGAGCGGGGCGTCTGATGACCTGCACAGTGTCGGGAGCGGCAGATGAGGCGAAGGCGGAGTGCCTGGCAAAGGCGGTGTGTTCCTCCTCTCTGGTGAAGGCGGCCATGTTCGGCGCCGATGCCAACTGGGGCCGAATTCTCTGCGCTATGGGCTACTCCGGGGCGGAATTTGATCCGGAACAGGTGGACGTGTCATTTTCCTCCCCCGCAGGAGAGATCGCCGTCTGCGCGGACGGCCGGGCGGTGGATTTTGATGAGGAGAAGGCCAGAGAGATTCTGTCTCAGCCGGAAGTGACCATTTTGATTTCCCTGAGAGAAGGAGAAGCGTCGGTTACCGCCTGGGGCTGCGACCTGACCTATGAATATGTGCGGATCAACGGAGATTACCGGACGTGAGGGAGGAGAGAAGAATGAGAGATACGACAATGCTGCACCCGGAGGACCGGGCCGCCGTGCTGGTGGAGGCCCTCCCATATATTCAGGACTATTACGGACAGACTGTGGTGGTTAAATACGGCGGAAATGCCATGATCAACGAGGAGCTGAAAGAGGCGGTGATCCGGGACATGGTGCTTCTGTCCCTGGTAGGTGTCCGCGTGGTGGTGGTCCACGGCGGGGGCCCGGAGATTTCCGGGATGTTAAAGAAAATCGGAAAAGAATCCCGCTTTGTCAACGGACTGCGCTACACGGACCAGGAAACCATGGACATTGTGCAGATGGTGCTGTGCGGAAAGGTAAACAAGGATCTGGTGACGCTGCTGGCCAGGGCCGGAGGAAAGGGCATGGGACTGGCCGGCATGGACGGCGGACTGTTTCTGGCAAAGAAGCTGGTGGAGGCGGACGGAACGGAGTACGGATGCGTGGGGGACATCACAGAGGTAAATCCGGCTCCGGTGACGGATCTGCTGGATGCGGGATATATCCCGGTGGTGTCTTCCGTGGCGGGAGGCTTGGACGGGGAGGCCGCTTACAATGTAAATGCAGACACGGCCGCGGCAAAGCTGGCTATTGCCCTGAAGGCGAAAAAGCTGATTCTCCTTACGGATGTGAGGGGGCTGCTTCGGGATCCGAAGGATGATGCAACGCTGATCCGCAGCCTGAAGGTGTCGGAGGTGCCGGCCCTGGTGAAGTCGGGAGTGATTTCCGGAGGAATGATACCGAAGGTGGAATGCTGCGTGGAGGCAGTGAGAAACGGCGTGGAGCGGGCAAACATTCAGGACGGCCGGGTGAAGCACTCGGTGCTGATGGAGCTTCTGTCCGACGACGGCGTGGGAACCATGATTCACTGAGAAACGGCCGGTCCGGGGAGAGGCCCCGGAGAAGGGAGAGATGGAAACAATGACATATAAGGAACTGAAACAGGAAGAAGAATGCTATGTAATGCCCACTTACGGGCGGTATCCCGTTGCCCTGGACCGGGGAAAGGGAGCCAGGCTGTGGGATGTGGAGGGAAAGGAATACATCGATATGGCGTCGGGAATCGGAGTCAACTGCCTGGGCTATGGAGATAAGGACCTGGTAAAGGCCATATCGGAGCAGGCGGCCAAGCTGATGCACGTCTCCAACCTCTACACGACGGCGCCCATGATCCAGACGGCCAAAACCCTGGTGCTTTTCTCCGGGCTGGAAGGGGGGAAGGTGTTTTTCGCAAATTCCGGCGCGGAGGCTAATGAGGGGGCCATCAAGCTGGCAAGGAAATACAGCTTTGACCGGTACGGAGAGGGGAGAAACAAGATTATCACCCTGAAAAACTCCTTTCACGGCCGCACGGTGACCACTCTGAAGGCTACGGGGCAGGATAAATTTCATCAGTATTTCTTCCCGTTTACGGAAGGATTTGATTATGCGGAGGCGGGAAATCTGGAAGACCTGAAAAAGAAGGCGGATGAGACAGCCTGCGCCGTGATGATCGAGCTGATTCAGGGAGAGGGCGGCGTGCTGCCTCTGGATCAGAATTACGTCCGGAAGGTGGAGCAGTTCTGCCGGGAGAAAGATCTGCTTCTGATTGTGGATGAGGTGCAGACAGGTATCGGAAGAACCGGTTCTCTTTTCTGCTTCCAGCAGTACGGAATCCGTCCCGATGTGGTCACTATGGCGAAAGGGCTGGGAGGAGGCCTGCCCATCGGCGCAGTGATGGCGGCGGGGAACTGCAGCAGCGTGCTGGGGCCGGGAACTCACGCCTCCACCTTCGGCGGATCCCCCACTGTCTGTGCCGCTGCCAACGCGGTTCTGGCAAAGGTAAACAATCCCATCTTTCTGGAAAAGGTGCGCAGCAAGGGAGAATACCTTCGTCAGAATCTTCAGGCAATGAAAACCCCGGCCATCAAAGGCGTCCGCGGCATGGGACTGATGGCGGGAATTGAGGTGGAAGCCGGAAAGCAGGGAGAGTATGTGAACCTTCTCCTGGAAAAAGGAGTGCTGGCCCTCACCGCCGGATCCAGCGCCGTCCGTCTGCTGCCGCCGCTGACCATCACCATAGAGGAGATTGATGAAGCTCTGGCAGTGATGAAGGAAGTGTTCGGAGCAGAGCAGTGACCGTTTCGTCACTGAAATACAGATAACAGAAAGAGAGGAGCATCGGACTATGAAACATCTTCTGAAAATGTCAGATCTGTCAAAGGAGGAGATCATTTCCATCCTGGATCTGGCGGATCAGCTGAAATATGAAAAGAAAAATAACATTGCACATCCCCTGCTGGCGGGAAAATCCCTGGGAATGATTTTCCAGAAATCCTCCACCAGGACCAGGGTGTCCTTTGAGGTGGGAATGTACCAGCTGGGAGGTCAGGCCCTCTTCCTTTCCTCCAATGATCTGCAGATCGGCAGAGGAGAGCCGGTGCAGGATACGGCCCGGGTGCTTTCCCGGTATCTGGACGGCATCATGATCCGCACTTTTGCCCAGAAGGAGGTGGAGGATCTGGCGGCCTACGGTTCCATTCCGGTGATCAATGGGCTCACAGATTATGCCCATCCCTGCCAGGTGCTGGCGGATCTCATGACCATCCGTGAGAAATATGCCGCCCTGGAGGGCATTAAGCTCTGCTATATCGGCGACGGCAACAATATGGCAAACTCTCTGATCGTGGGCGGTCTGAAGATGGGGATGAAGGTGGCTGTGGCGACTCCGGAAGGGTACCGGCCGGATCCGGCGGTGCTGGAAGCTGCCGCCGGCAATCCGGATTTCCTTCTGACAGACGACCCGGCTCAGGCCGCGGCGGATGCGGACGTGGTATATACGGATACCTGGGCGTCCATGGGACAGGAAAAAGAGAAGGCGGAACGTCTGAAGGCCTTTGCGGGTTACCAGGTAAACGATGAGCTGTTAAAGAAGGCAAAGGCGGGAGCCATGGTGCAGCACTGTCTGCCGGCGTACCGGGGCCAGGAGATCACGGAGGAAGTGTTTGAAGCCCATGCGGGAGAATTGTTTGAGGAAGCAGAAAACCGCCTCCATGTGCAGAAGGCGGTTCTGGTAAAGCTGCTGGGCGGACAGGAGCAGAAATAAGCGGGACGCAAAGACGGCTGCTTATCCTTCCGCAGGAGCCGGTTTTAATTTTACAATGGCTTCCTCTATCTGATGATCTTCGATGAGGCGGATGTGAATGGTCATTTTCGGGTGCTCCAGGAGAATATCCTGGGGGCCGTCGTCAGGAACGGTTCCCAGCAGATTGAAGGCGAGGCCGGTGAAAGTGTCGCAGTCCTCATCGTCCAGGGAAAGTCCTGTGACATCTTCAAAGTCCCGGAGGGTGATATTTCCGT
Source organism: Candidatus Lachnoclostridium stercorigallinarum (assembly GCA_019116745.1). Taxonomy (GTDB): domain Bacteria; phylum Bacillota; class Clostridia; order Lachnospirales; family Lachnospiraceae; genus Lachnoclostridium_A; species Lachnoclostridium_A stercorigallinarum. The sequence goes on along the minus strand of DXBC01000054.1, from coordinate 1,393 downwards.
GGACGGCAAAAGAACCGTCTCCCAGATCTTCCATATAGGGCTCCGTCTCCGGGACCGTTTCCCCGGAGGACATGAGGTTGCCCACCAGCTCTTCCACCAGGTCATGAAGGGTGACAATGCCGGCGATGCCGCCGTACTCATCCAGAACAATGGCCATGGAATTGCGGCTCTCTCTCATATTGCGGAACAAGACGTCGGCTTTGAGAGTGTCCGGCACGAAATAGGCGGGCTGAATGGCATGGGCCAGCACATTGTCCCGGCTTTTATTCTTCAGGCGGAAATAATCCTTTGCGTTGAAAACGCCTATAATATGGTCGGCAGAGCCCTCACACACAGGGTAGAGGGTGTGACGGCTGCTGTGGATGGTGGCGTCCCACTCGTCCATGGAATCTTCCATCCAGAGGAAGAGCACGTCAGTGCGGTGGGTGCCGATTTCTCCGGCAGTGAGATCGTCAAATTCAAAGACATTCTGGATGAATTCTTTCTCCTCCAGGTCGATGGCCCCGTTTTCGCTTCCTGCGTCCACCATCAGCCGGATTTCCTCCTCGCTCACCTGGTCGTCGGCTTCATTGGGGTCGATGCCTATAAGGCGCAGCACAGTATTGGTGGAGAAGGACAGAAACCACACGATGGGGGCAAATAGTGTGGAGATAAAGCTGATCAGGCCGGAGAGGGCCAGGGCCAGCTCTTCTGACTTTTTCATGGCGATCCGCTTGGGCACCAGTTCTCCGAAAATCAGGGTGAAATAGGAGAGAATCAGGGTGATCAGCACTACAGCCATGGTATTTAGGGTGCTGGCAGGGATGGGAACTCCCAGCCCTATGAGCCAGCTAACCAGACTGTCGGAAAAGTTTTCGGCGGCGAAGGCACTTCCGAGAAAGCCGGATAAAGTGATAGCCACCTGGATGGTCGCCAGAAATTTGGCGGGACGGCTGGTGAGGCGGCTCAGCCGCTTCGCCTTTTTGTTGCCCTGGGAGGCCATTTTGGCCAGCTTCGCCTCATTAATAGAAAGAATGGCGATCTCGGCACTGGCAAAGATGGCGTTTAACCCAATTAGAATTACCTGAATCAGCAATAGAAAACCAACAGAATCTTTCAATGATATACAACCTCTTTCCTTGTAATTTCTTAATTATCATTATCATAGTATCAGCCCACAGCATTTTGGGAACAGGGATGTTCCTCGCGCAGAACGCTGCCCGTCAGGTGGTTTCATACGAAAATAAAGATTTCCATATAACAAAAAATGCATAAGACATAACCTGTGTACAGAATGGATTACACAGGCTATACCTTATGCGTTATAAAAATGTTCATATTCGTATCTCGTTCAGGGTCTGCGTCGCTGTCTCCGGCGTCCATTATGTAAAAGGACCTCCTTTTTATACTGATA
>DXBC01000053.1 GCA_019116745.1 Candidatus Lachnoclostridium stercorigallinarum | reverse complement strand
GCGATACGCCCGGCAAGCGGCCGCCAGCTTGGGGCGGACATTTGCCGGGCAACGGACAGCGAACAGCTCTGCTGTGAGCTGCCTGTGGTATCGCGAATCGGATAGGGGAAGGAACTTTCCCTATCCGATCGCTGTGGGCCTGACGGACGGGGCGGAATGATTCTCCTGCTCCATCGCTGACGGGGACTTTTATCGACAGGGCTTTCCCGGCCGCGGTTTCTGTGGTAGAATATGTCGTAACAGCCTGCTGCGGAGAGGAGAGGACGGATGAAAATTACAGATGGCACCCCATACATCGCTCAGGTAGGGGAGATGATTCGGGAATATACAGGATGGCTGGGACGGGATCTTTCCTTTCAGCATCTGGAGGAGGAGCTGGCGGATCTGGCGGGAAAGTATACCCCGCCGGAAGGGGAGCTTCTGGTGGCCCTGGAGGGAGAGGAGCCGGCCGGAATGGTGGCCTACCACAGACATTCCCGTGCCCGCTGCGAGATGAAGCGGCTGTATGTGAGGCCTCAGTGGAGAGGACAGGGAGTGGGAGACCTGCTGGTGGAGGGAATCATCGGCCGGGCTGCCCGGGCGGGCTATGAAGAGATGGTCCTGGACACTTTAAAACCCATGAAGGCGGCCATTCACTTGTATGAAAGGGCGGGGTTCCGGGAGTGCCCGCCCTATTATCACAATCCCATGGAAGATGTGCTCTATTTCAGAAAGGAGCTGAAGAGATGATAAGGATCCTGACGCTTTTGGAAAATCAGGCGGGGGCCAGAAAAGGACTGATTTCAGAACACGGCCTTTCCTTCGCTGTGGATGTGGACGGAATCCGGATTCTTTTTGACTGCGGAGGCAGCGAAAGCACTGTCCGCAACGGAAGACTGCTGAATGTGACTCCTGTCTCTGCGGACGTTCTGGCCTTCAGCCACAGCCATTACGATCACGCCGCCGGTTTTCCTTTTCTGGCGGAGGCGGGGCTGAGGGCGAAGACGGTGATCGGCCCTCATTTTTTCGAGGAAAAATATGCCGCCGGAGGAAACGGGCGGTATTCCTATCTGGGCTGCGGCTTTTCGGAGAGGGAGCTTAGAGAGCACTCCGCCTCCGTCACGGTCAATGAAAAGACGGTGAGATTGACGCCCCGCGCCGCGCTGGAGACATCCTTTCCCAGGATATGCCGGTGGGAGACCATACCGGAACGGTTTGTGAAGCGGACAAAGTCCGGTCTGGAGCCGGATGATTTTGAGGACGAACAGTGTCTCGTCCTGGAGCTGAAAGACGGTCTGGCAGTGGTGACCGGCTGCAGCCATCCCGGGATTCTCAACATGGTGACGGAGATCCGGAGGCGGTATCAGAAGCCGGTGACGGCAGTGATCGGCGGAATCCATCTTTCCGGCGCGGACAGCGGCCGGATAGAAAGGACTGTCCGGGAGCTGAAGGCCGTGGGGACGAAGCTCATGTGGTGCAACCACTGTTCCGGGAGCAAGGTACGGGAGATCATAGAACGGGATCCGGAGATTACTTTTGAACATCTGGCGGCGGGAGACTGTGTGTTTCTGGAGTGACCGGAGAAGAGGAAAAGGGTGAGGCGTAAGCCTGAAAAAAACAGTTGACAGATCCGGAAGACTGTGGTAATCTATACGAAGTTGTGAGAACGACTGACAGGAAAGCAGGTATCCGCCTCACCTCGGCACGAGCAAGTGACCCGGGTTTATATTGGAAATACAGCGGTCCCGGAAGGGAGAAGGCCGGCTGTGTTTGCTGTGGGCGGATGGAATTCATTTCCATCTGTTTTTTTGTGCGGCAGGAAATGTCTATTTCACTTTGGAGGTGCACGGCTATTAGCGATTTAATGATTAACGAGCAGATTCGTGACAAGGAAGTCCGTCTGATCGGACAGAATGGGGAGCAGCTTGGGATCATGTCCGCCAGAGAGGCGTTCAAACTGGCCCAGGATGCGGAGCTGGATCTGGTAAAGATTGCTCCGACGGCAAAACCGCCCGTATGCAAGATCATCGACTACGGAAAGTACTGCTACGAGCAGGCGAGAAAAGAAAAGGAAGCAAAGAAGAAGCAGAAGGTCATCGAGGTGAAGGAGGTGCGCTTGTCTCCCAACATCGACACCAATGATCTGAACACCAAGACCAGCGCGGCCAGAAAGTTCCTGGAGAAGGGCAACAAGGTGAAGGTAACCCTGCGCTTCAGAGGCCGTGAGATGGCGCATATGTCAAAGTCCAAATATATTCTGGACGATTTCGCGGAGAGCTTATCCGATATCGCCGTCATTGATAAGCCGTCCAAAGTGGAGGGACGGAGTATGGTCATGTTTTTAACTGCAAAACGTTAAAATATAGACAACAGTCAAGGAGGAAAATACAATGCCGAAATTAAAAACAAGCAGAGCTGCAGCAAAACGTTTCAAAGTAACGGGAAGCGGAAAACTGGTAAGAAATAAAGCTTACAAGTCTCACATCTTAACGAAGAAGTCCACCAAGAGAAAGAGAAATCTCAGAAAAGACATCGTTACCGACGCTACCAACGCAAAGGTAATGAAGAGAATTTTACCGTATCTGTAAGGATTTTTGAAATTAAGAAGGAGGAAATTGACCCATGGCAAGAGTAAAAGGCGGATTAAACGCAAAGAAGAAACACAATAGAGTCCTGAAAATGGCGAAGGGCTACAGAGGTGCCCGTTCCAAGCAGTACAGAGTGGCAAAGCAGTCTGTAATGAGAGCTCTCACCAGCTCCTACGCAGGCCGCAAGGAGAGAAAGAGACAGTTCAGACAGCTGTGGATTGCCCGTATCAATGCGGCTGCCCGCATCAACGGCTTATCCTACAGCAAGTTCATGTACGGCTTAAAGCAGGCCGGCGTGGAGATGAACAGAAAGATCCTTTCTGACATGGCTATCAACGACGCTGAGGGATTTGCAAAGCTGGCTGAGCTGGCAAAATCCAAACTGGCTTAATTGCAGTTATTATAAGAAATCAGAAAAAGGGCTGCTGCCCGCGGAGAATGACGCGGGCGGCGGCCCTTTTTTCTGTGAAAGCCCGGTCTCAAAGCAGAGGCGGAACGGGCTGCTTGCAGACCGGACCGTCTCTGCTTTAGATAATATGAAGTGACCCCACATTTGCAGCAACGTGGATTTACCTGTATACTGAAGATTGACAA
>DXBC01000052.1 GCA_019116745.1 Candidatus Lachnoclostridium stercorigallinarum | reverse complement strand
GCGGACTCCGCCGGAATCTCCGGGGTTTCGCCGCTTACGGAATCTCCGGCAGTTTTCTGGTCTTTTTCAATCACCAGGCCGGTCACGGCGTCGATGTCGTATTCATACGCCGCGCCGTTTCCCGTGAAATTGACTTCATAGTAAAAGGTACCGTTCTGATTGTCCAGACCGGCGGAAGAAAAATCGGCCTCGTCGGCAGAGATTCCTGCATCGGCCAGGGCCGCCTCCTTCGCGGCATCAATGCCGATGTACTCCGCAGTGGAGGATGGGCTGTTTCCGCCGCAGGCGGCCAGGACAAGGGCGAAGCCGGCCAGAATGGCGGCCGTTGAAATACAGATGTTTTTCATAATTCATATCTCCTTTTCTTACAGATCGTATTATAACAGTATTTTCCGGAACATTCCGCAGAATCAATGATATCACAAAACTGTTAAAAAACAGTTAGAGGGGCAGGCGGACAATAAAGCGGCTTCCTTCGCCGGGGCGGCTCTCCACAGATATGGAGCCGCCGTGGAGATCCACGATCTGGCGAACCATGGAAAGGCCCAGTCCCAGACCGGAACCGCCTTCCCGGGAGGAATTTACCTGATAAAACCTCTGCCAGATTCTGTCCTGTTCCTCCGGAGGAATGCCGATGCCGTCGTCCTCCACGGTCAGGACGGCTTCCTGTTCCTCTGCGGCCAGAGACAGACGGATGTGCCCGTTTTCCCTGCCGTATTTTCTGGCGTTGTCCAGCAGGTTGATGATGACCCGGGAGATGAGGAAGGGATCAAACAGACCTGTAACGCCGTCCTGAATCCGGGTTTCCAGGGAAATGCCTCTCGCGCCGGTGTCCTGCTCTTCGCACAGAATCCGTGCCATTTCGCTCAAATCGGCAGATTCCCGCTTCAGCTTCTGCGTGCCCAGATCCAGCCTGGTAATATCCAGAAGGCGGCTGATGAGCAAAGACATTTTTTCCGCCTGGCGATGGATGACGGAGATGGCTTCCCGGTAGTCTTCCACCGTCGAGCCATGCTTTTTGGCATAGCTGCACTGGGCCAGAATGACGGCGGTGGGAGTGCGCAGTTCATGGGAGGCGTCAGAGGTAAACTGCTTTTCTGCCTCAAAGGACTGCTCCAGGCGGGCAAACATCCGGTCAAAGGAACCGGCCAGCCGCCCCACTTCATCCCGGCCTTCCGGAATTCCCGTCCGCAGAGACAGATCCTGCCCCCGGCTGATGCTCTCCGCCGCGTCGGCGATACGGGAGATGGGGGCCAGGGCCCGTCTGGCGATGAGCCAGCCGCCGGCGGCGGCCAGCAGAATGAGAAAGGGGAGCACAATGGCAAACAGCGTAAAAATATTGCCTGTCATCTGCCTTCCATCCGGGCTGCGCAGGACGCCCCGGAGCCACAGCCCGTCGTCCCAGCCGGAAGGAATCCAGAAATCCAGTACATAGTAGTCCGCACTTCCGTCTGTACCGGAAACAAATTTGGAAACTCCGTTTTCCAGAGGAGCGTCCGGGGAAAAGGACGGAGGGGCCTGGCCGGAGAGAACGGCCCCGTTTTTATTATAGATAAGAAAATACACGTCATTGGAGTAAAACTGAAAGTCGGGGGAGATGGTGAGCGTGCCGTCTTCCAGGGAAACCTCCGTCAGGTTGGCGCGGGCGGTAAGGGAAAGGATGTTAAACGCTTCATTTTCAGCCACACGGCCGCTGACCAGGAGAATCAGGCCAAGGCACAGGGCGGCGGTCAGGACCATAAAGCTGGTAAACCAGAGTGTCAGCTTCAGTTTAATGGACAGTGTTTTCTTTCCGGAAGTTTTTTTTCTCATTCTGCCTCCTTGATCATCCAGCCGGAGCCCCAGACGGTGCGGATCAGTTTTTTCGGGTTATCGCCGTCTATTTTTTTGCGGAGATAACTGATATAGACGTCCACCACATTGGACCCGCCGCTGTAGTCATAATTCCAGATGTGGTTTTCAATTTTTTCTCTGGACAGGACGATGCCGGGATTCATGCACAGGTATTCCAGAATGGCGTATTCTCTGGAGGACAGATCGATCACCTTTCCCCCTCTGGAGGCGGTGTGACTGCCGGTGTCCAGGGACAGATCCCCTACCTTCAGCACGCTGGAGGTGTGGGAGCTGCGCTTTCTCGTTATGGAACGGATCCGCGCCAGAAGTTCGTCAAAGTCAAAGGGCTTGATAAGATAATCGTCAGCTCCGGAATCCAGGCCTGTGACCCGGTCGGCGATACTGTCTCTGGCAGTAAGGAACATAACCGGCAGGTCCATGCCTTTCCGGCGAACAGCTGTCAGCACCTCCAGACCGTCCTTTTTCGGCATCATGATATCCAGTATGGCGGCGTCATACTCCGTATTTTCCAGATAGTAGAGCGCCTCTTCCCCGTCGAAGCAGGCATCCACGCCGTATCCTTCTTTTTCCAGTACTTTGGCGATGAGGCGGTTTAAATCCCGCTCATCCTCTGCAATGAGAATCCGCATTTTCACTCCTTTCCGGCCGCCCGGTACCGGCAGACAGCGGCACAGGCCGCTGATAACCGGCAGACAGGACAGCCATTTTCACATGGTACTGATATTATAAACGAAAAATTTATATTTTTAAATTCTTCTAATAGTTTTTTAATACTTTGCGGGTATGATAAAGCCATCAGAAACGAAATAATTATTATTCAGGATATGGAGGAAACAGACTATGAAGAAAATGGCATTAGGATTGGGAACCGGATTGGCGGCAGGACTGCTGGCAGCAATGGCAGTGATGAATGTGGGAGCGGCGGTAAACAGACAGACGAAGGAGATCACCCGGGAGAGTGCGAAAGCTGCCGCTCTGGAGCACGCGGGAGTAGGCGAGGATGACATTTCCTATATCCGGGTAGAGACGGACTACGAGGACGGGAGACAGGTTTATGATGTGGAATTCTTCACAAAGGATTACAAGGAATACGATTATGAGATTTCCGCCGCCGATGGAAGCGTGGTGAGCTGCGACTATGACGCGGAGACCAGTTTCCGCAGGAATCGTTCTGAGGAAGGAGAAACGGCTTCCGTAACGGAGGAGCAGGCGAAGGCGGCGGCCCTGGAAGCGGCGGGCGTGAGTGAGTCCCAGGTGGAATATTTCCGGATGCACAGGGACCGCGACGATGGCCGGATCGTATACGAGGGAGAATTTTACAGCGGCGGAATGGAGTATGAGTTTGAGGTGGACGGAACCACCGGACAGGTGACGGACTGGGATGTGGAACGGTACTGATGATGTGGAACTGTACTGAGGAAAATACTTGCCAAAGAACTGTTTAGAGGGTAAAATATTAAGACAGAGAATAAAACAGTAGGAGGTATGTATCATGGTTGTTATTTCCACAGAAAAGGCACCGGGCGCCATCGGACCGTATTCCCAGGGATATGAGGTAAACGGACTGGTTTACACTTCCGGACAGCTTCCGGCAGATCCGGTAACAGGAGAGCTTGCAGAGGGAATCGCTGCACAGGCTGAGTTAAGCTGCAAGAACGTAGGAGCAATCCTTGAGGCTGCAGGCAGCGGCTTTGACAAGGTAGTCAAGACCACCTGCTTCCTGGCAGATATGGCTGATTT
>DXBC01000002.1 GCA_019116745.1 Candidatus Lachnoclostridium stercorigallinarum | reverse complement strand
ATGATGTGACCATTATATAGAAATACTGTATACACGTCAAGGGAGTTTCTTGTACTTTTTTTCATACTTTTCTGATAGGAAATATTAAAAACAAAGAATGACCTTGCCAACCGGCCGGAAAAGTATTATAGTAATCATATCAACAAAAGGAGGAAATGCGGTATGCAGATCAGCAAGGATATGTTGATCGGCGCTCTTGTCCAGATGGATGACTGCGTTGCGCCGATTTTAATGAGAGCAGGAATGCACTGCTTAGGATGCCCGGCTTCCCAGGCTGAGTCCTTAGAGGAGGCATGCATGGTTCACGGCATTGACTGTGATGTGCTGGTTGGCCAGTTAAATGAGATCCTGGCAGACAAATAAGGGAAACAGAGTAATAAAAAGGCCTGTGAAATGTGTTTTCGTGCACGTTTCACAGGCCTTTTGCGTGATAAACCGGCAAGGCGGCCAGGTCCGATATCTGTTCAGGCCGGGAGCGCCGGCAGGATTAACCTGCCTGGGCGCTTCGTTTGGCCTGGGATTTCTTCAGCCAGTCTTTTCCTTCCACTACTCTGGCTATGATCATGGCCAGTCCCGTATCTCCCGTCACGTTGATGGCGGTTGCCGGCGCGTCGGTGATGGTTCCGATAAGAACCATGATGGGAATGGACACGGTGGGGAAGCCGAATACGGAGATGATGAAAATCTCAGCCACATATCCGCCTGCGGGGATTCCGCCCATGACCACGGAAGCGATCACGGCTACCACAATGGACATCAGGATATTTCTGGGGGTGGCGTAGTTGATGCCGAATACGGAACAGAGCAGAGCGATCTTTAAGATCTGGATAATGCAGGCTCCGTCTTTGTGAAGGTTTGCTCCCAGAGGCACGGCGATGTCCGCGATCTCATCAGGAATTCCGATCTCCTTTGCGTGCATCATGTTTACAGGGAGTGATGCGGCGGAGGAGCAGGTACCCAGCGCGGTCAGGGTGGGAGCGGCGGCTCCCTTCCACCACACTTTTACGCCCTCGGCTCCGGCTCCGATGTAGGCCATAACGGTCTGGGAAACCACATAGTAGATCAAAACTACCACCAGATACATGATGATGCCTCTGGAAAGCGGTCCCACCACCTGGTCGCCGTACTGTCCGATCAGGATGGCGAAGTAGCAGCCAAGGCCCAGGGGAGCCAGCTTCATTACAATGTTGATAACCTTTACGATCACTTCCGTCAGGCAGTCCATGGCGTGAACCACCGGTTTTCCCTTTTCTCCGGCCATAATGATGGCGATGGAGAAGATCACGGTGAAGACGATCAAAGCCATCAGGTTGGACTTTGAGAACAGCAGCGGGAAGTCGTTTACGGTGAACATTCCCAGGATGTTCAGGCTTCCGGTGGCGTCTGTCACGTCCTCGGTCAGGTCCAGAACAGCTCCCTTTCCGGGATCAAAGATCAGAGAGGGAATCACCATGAACAGGCAGGCGATGACGCCGCTTACGATGGTTCCCACAAGGAAGGTAACCAGAATCTTCCTCAGCTTGGTCAGATCCTCCATTTTCGCGATGGCGGAGGTCAGGGAGCAGAAAATCAGCGGCACCACGCAGCAGTACAGCAGGTTCAGGAAAATGTCCGCAACCGGCTGAAGGACGGAAGCTCCCTCGCCCCAGAACATTCCCACCACGCCGCCGATGATCATGGCGGCCAGAAGCAGGAAGGATGATTTATAGGTATTCCAAATGTTTTTCATGAAGTGATTCCCCCTATTCTTTCGTTTTCAGGTCAGTTCCATTTCTGATGTCTGTCCAAGGCGTCTTTCAGCTGGTTAAACGCCTGCTCTACTGTGGAACGCGGGCAGGCCAGATTGAATCTCTCAAACTGAGCGGTCTCCGGTCCGAAGATCTTGCCGGAATCCAGCCACAGCTTCGCCTCCTCCAGCATGATGTGCTCCAGCTCCTCGTCAGTATATCCGTATCCGGAGAAGTCGATCCACACCAGATAGGTACCTTCCGGCTCCACAAAGGTGGCCTTCGGGAAATTCTCTTTTACAAAGTCTCTCACATAAGCGATGTTGTCGGAAATGTATTCCACCAGCTCTTTCACCCACTGATCGCCTTTGGTGTAGCAGGACTTCACAGCGGTGATTCCCATAATGTTGCCCTGGCTGTAGCCTGCGCCTGCGTTTGCATGGCGGTATTTTGCCCGAAGCTCCCCGTCGCAGATGATGATGTTGGCCGGCTGGAAGCCCGCTACGTTGAAGGTCTTGCTGGGGGAGGTGTACACCACCAGGTTGGAGCGGTATTTGGGATCCAGGGTCAGGAAGCTGGTAAAATGATTGTCGCCGTATACAAAGTCGCAGTGGATCTCATCGTCCATGATGATCACGTTGTGGGCAAGGCAGATATCGCCCAGTCTCTCCAGCTCTTCCTTCTTCCAGACTCTTCCCACCGGGTTGTGAGGATTGCAGAGAATAAACACCTTTACGTTGTTCTCCACGATCTTTCTCTCAAAATCTTCAAAATCGATGGTGTAATAATTGTTCTCATAGTGAAGCTGGCTGTTGATGAAGATTCTGCCGTTGTCCTCGATCACTTCCCGGAAGGGGTAGTAAACCGGCTGCTGGATCAGGATGGCATCTCCTTCTTTTGTGAAAGCGTGAACGCCGGTGGCCAGTCCGTATACGATGCCGCAGCCCACGGTCACAGTCTCAGGATCTACGTGATAGCCGTGGTGGTTAAAGAACCAGCGGTCCATAGCCGCGAAGTACTCCGCGTCAGGATCGGTGTAGCCGAAGATACCGTGATCGATTCTCGCCCGGAAATCATCCAGAATCTCCTGGGGAAGGGCGAAGTCCATGTCGGCCACCCAGAGGGGAAGCAGGTCGTCTCTTCCTTTGCGCTTCATGCCGAAGTCATACTTCAGGCAGCTGGTTCCCCGACGGTTTACGATTTCGTCAAAATTGTACTTCTTGCTCATAGTTTTTGCATCCTTTCCTTTTTCGTGAATTTTTCATTTTTTAGAAACTCGCGAGCTATTAGTTTAGTGATTAAACTTTATGAGGTGATTTCATCATACACCAGGATTTGGTAAATGTCAATAGATGTCGGTTTAAAAACTAAACTATTTTTTTAAAATATTGTATAATTTGGTTAAAAAATATTGATTTTGGTTGGACAAACTGATATAATAGTTTACGAAACAACCATTTAAACCTAATAAAATGTGGGAATACTGCTGAAAAAAAGAAAAAAGGAGAATTCAGATGACAGACGGAGAGACCAGAGATGATAGTTTAGCATTTAAACTATTATCTTCTATGATTGAGGAGATTAACAGTGAACCGGAACTGATGGAAAAGGAAGCTCTGGCAAAAACCGCCGATGAAAACGGGCTTGTACCTTCCAATGCGGAGAGCGGTTTTATCAATCAGACTTTTCAGGCCCTCAATGACCGTCATAATGTAATATATGAATTTGTAATGAGGTATAATGACTACATCTATGCGGAGCACGACTATGGAAACGGCCATCCCCTGACCATGATCGAATCCCATACTCTGACTTATATTGAAGATCACCCGGGGACGACGGTGACGGAGCTGACCAATTACTGGCATAAGACAAAGGGGGCGATTTCCCAGATTGTCAGCCGCCTGGAAAGTCTGGGACTGGTGACGAAGACTAAGAAAGAGGGAAACGGAAAGAATGTTTACCTTTCCGTCACTGATGAAGGTTACCAGGTCAGCCGTTCTCACAAGCTGTACGACATTCTGGATATCACAAAGACTCTCAGCAAGGTTCAGAAAGAATGTACGCCGGCAGAGATCGATACCTTTTACAAGGTCATTTCCGTATATTATAAAGTAATCTGCAGGGAATTTGAGGAGGAAAAGATTCCCAAACGCCAGGGAAGGCGCAGAAAGCAGGACCAGGAGTGAGGTTAGAAGATGAAAAAGACCATAGCGGTTGTGGCTCTGGATCCCAGGGCCGCAGCATTCTATGCAGAGCAGATAGAAAGTCTGTTCCATGATTATGCAGAAGTGAAAACCTACAGCGTCAGGGACGGGTCTGCCACGGGAAAGCTTCCCGGGGCGGATCTGTTTGCCATTTCCACAGATGCCTACGGTTCGGCGGAAGAGGTGGCCAGGCACGTCCCTATTGATTCGGTGACCATGGGAATAGAGGTTTCCTATAAATGGGATACGCTGGAGGAACTCTGGGGGATTCCCGAGGGGACGAAAGCCCTGTTTGTCAACATGACGGAAACCATGGGGCGGGAGGCCATCGCCCAGCTGGCGTCCCTCGGAGTAAACCATATTCAGTTCATTCCCTTTTATCCCGGCGCGGCCCTGGATGAGCCGGTGGAGCTGGCGGTGACGCCGGATGAAGAGCGGTATGTGCCGGCTGGGGTGAAAAAGGTGCTGAATATCGGCCACCGTTCCTGTACATCGGGAATGATGATTGAGATTGCCCTGAGGCTGGGGCTGGAAGCCCTTCCGGAGACGGAGGCGTTTCAGGAATATTTTCACTCCATGGCCACCAGCAACTACAGCTTTGACCAGATGTATTCCCGTTCCCGGAAGCTGGAGAGCCAGTTTCATATATTAATGGAAATTCTGGATGAGGGACTGGTGGGGGTCAACGAAAAGGGGGAGATTTTTGCCTGCAACCGGAAGGCCTGCCAGATCGCCAGGGTGGAGAGCGAGCTGGTCATGGGAAAGAGGGGGGAAGAGGTGTTTCCCTACATTCCCTTCTACCGTGCCATCACGGAAAAACAGGAGATTCCCGCGAAAGTGACGAAGCTGTACGGGGTCAACGTGACCATCGCCGTCATGCCGGTTCTTCGCCAGCATGAGTGTATAGGAGCGTTTGCCGTCATGCAGAAGTTCAGCGAGGTGGAATCCCGGCAGAATGAGCTGAGAAATCAATTGTTTCAGAAAGGCCATATGGCCAGATATACCATAGACGATGTGCTGGGGGAGTCGGACTGTATCCGGAGGACGAAGGAAATCCTGCTGAAAATGGCGGTGACGGAGAGCCCGGTGCTGATCATGGGAGAGACGGGTACGGGAAAGGAGCTGCTGTCTCACGCGGTTCACTGTGCGTCCCGGCGGTCGAAAGGGCCGTTTGTGGCCATCAACGTGGCGGCCATGCCGGAAAATCTGCTGGAAAGCGAGCTCTTTGGCTACGAGGAAGGGGCCTTTACCGGGGCGAAGAAGGGCGGCCGGCCGGGACTGTTTGAATTCGCCCACGGCGGAACTCTGTTTCTGGATGAGGTAGAAGGCATGAGCCAGGCCATGCAGGTGAAGCTGCTTCGCGTTCTGCAGGAAGGAGAAGTGATGCGGGTGGGCGGCAGCAGCATTGTCCACGTGGATGTGCGGGTGGTGGCCGCCACCAACGAATCCCTGGAGCAGAAGGTGGAAGAGGGGAGCTTTCGCCGGGATCTGTATTACCGGCTGAACGCTCTCACTGTGGTGGTGCCGCCTCTGCGGGAGCGGGGAAATGATATTCTTCTTCTGCTGGAGCATTTCCGCCGCCGGCTGAACGGAGATTTTCGCCTGTCTGAGGAAGTAAAGGAATTTCTCCTTCAGTACCCCTGGCCTGGAAATATCCGGGAGCTGCGCAACGCCGCGGAGTATTTTAATTATACCGGCAGCCAGGTGATAGGCATGGCAGACCTGCCGCCCACCATGAAGAGGCGCGCCGGAGGAGGTGCGTCGGGAGAGGGCGGCTTTGCGGGAGGCGCCCGGGCAGGGGATGTCTCCGTGAGAGATATCCGGGGAGAAAATGTCTCCGCGGGGGATATCCCGGGGGCGTCTGACACTCGCGGCGGCACCTCATACGGGGAGCTGGCCTGGCGGTTTGTGCTGGGAGAGCTTTTTCGGGCAGAGGAGAAGGGAGAAGTGGTCGGCCGGGAAAAAATCCTGGAGTCGGCCCGCAGAGTGCACCTGCCTCTTTCCCAGAAAGAAGTGAGGGAAATTCTCCGGGAGATGGCTGACTCAGGCCTGGCGAAGGTGTCCAGGGGCAGAGGCGGCAGCCGGATCACGCCGGCCGGCAGAAGGGCCTGGGAGAGCGTAAATCCGGAACAGTCAGGAAAAGAATCTTTTAACCAAAAAGACCAATAAAACCAATAAAATAAATTTAAAAACATTATAACCAATATAACCAAATAAAACATTTGCCTGAGCGTCCTTTAATATTTGACAAACAGGCAAAAATCCTTTAAATGCCGGCCAAAAACCGGCATTTTAAATTTTTTTGCCTGTTTTTTGGAAGTTGGCACGAACATTGCTTATTAAATAGTCAGATGCTGAAGTCGGGAAGCGAAGAGAAACAGACTCAGCAAAGAAAGGAAGGTAAGTATGAAGTATAATTTTGACGAAGTGATTGACAGAAGCAAAAATCGTTCCTCCAAATACGACGAGAGAATGCAGAATTTCGGATCAGACAAGGTGATTCCCCTCTGGGTGGCGGACATGGATTTTAAGACGGCTCAGCCGATTATCGATGCCTGCGTGAAAAAAGCAGAAGAGGGAATCTGGGGTTACACTTCCAGACCGGCCAGCTATTTTGAGGCCGTAAAAGAGTGGGAGAAAAAGAGAAATGACTGGGATGTGGATACTTCTCTCATGAGCTGGTCCCTGGGTGTGGTTCCGGCTCTGTCAGCTCTGGTAAACCTCTATACGGAGGACGGAGATAAGGTAATGATTCAGACTCCCGTATATCCGGAGTTTTATGATGTGACCGAGGCGTGGGACCGTGAAGTTGTGGAGAACCGCCTGGTGGAAGAGAACGGCACCTGGCATGTGGATTTTGAGGATTTTGAGGCGAAGGCAAAAGATGAGAAAGTGAAGGTATTCCTGCTCTGCAGCCCCCACAATCCCCTGGGAATCGTGTGGACTCCGGAAGAGCTGAAAAAGATGGCGGAAATCTGCATTGCCAACAATGTGCTTCTGGTATCCGATGAGATTCACTCTGATCTGATCTTCCATGGGAAAAAGCACACGCCCACGGCAAAAATTTCCCCGGAGATCGCGTCAAAGATCGTGACCTGCGTATCTGCTACCAAGACCTTCAACCTGGCCGGACTGCAGGCATCCACCACCATCTTCCCCAATGAGGAGATGAAGAAGAAGTTTGACCGTTTCTGGATGAAAATGGATATTCACAGAAACAATGCGTTCAGTTCCGTGGCCATGGAAGCAGCTTACCGGGAAGGCGAGGAGTGGCTGGAGCAGCTTCTGGAATACATTTCCGGAAACTTCGATTTTGTAAAAGAGTACTGCGACAAATATATTCCGAAAATCAGGCCCAATGTTCCCGATGCCACATACCTGGTATGGCTGGACTGCCGGGCTCTGGGAATGAACAATGAGGAGCTGAAGGATTTCATGGTAAATAAAGCCGGACTGGGTCTGAATGAGGGATGGAAATTCGGCCGCAGCCTGACGGGATTTATGAGACTGAACGTGGCCTGTCCCCGTTCTGTTCTGGAGAAGGCTCTGGGACAGCTGAGAGACGCTGTAAACGCTCTGAAATAAACATAGAAACCACAGGGGGAAATACATATGGATAAGAAAAAAATCTGGGAAAATTATCGGTTTCCGCTGATTCTGCTGGCGGGTATTATCATTGGAGCAATTATCGGAGTCATCTTCGGCGAGAAGGCCACAGTGCTTCAGCCGGTGGGACAGATTTTCATTAATCTGATGTTCACTATTGTGGTGCCCATGGTGTTTGTGTCCATCACATCTGCGGTGGGAAGCATGCTGAATATGAAGCGTCTGGGCAAGATCCTGGGAAGCATGGTGGTAACCTTCATCGCCACCGGCGTCTGCGCCGCGATCCTGGTGCTGGTAGTGGTCAATATCTGGCCGCCGGCAGCCAACACCTCCATTTCCATGGGAGAGGCCGCCATGCAGGAGGCCACCGACATCAGTGAGATGATCGTCAGCACTCTGACAGTAGACGATTTCAGCGGTCTGATGAGCCGTGAAAACATGCTGCCCATTATCATCTTCGCCATCATTTCCGGCGTGGCCGTGGCTGCCTGCGGCGGTCAGGAGAGTCAGGTGGGCAAACTCCTTGCAAACCTCAATGAAGTGATCATGAAGATCGTGGATATGATCATGAAGCTGGCTCCCATCGGCCTGAGCGCTTACTTTGCAAACCTGGTAGGCGAGTTCGGACCGCAGCTGATCGGAGACTATGGGCGGACACTGCTGATTTACTACCCCATGTGCGCGGTGTACGCGGTGGTATTCTTCCCCATTTATGCCTACATCGCCGGAGGAAAGCTGGGAGTAAAGAAGATGGTTCAGAACATTTTTAACCCGGCGGTGACAGCCTTTGCCACCCAGAGCTCTGTGGCGGCTCTGCCGGCCAATATGGAATCCTGCCGCAAAATCGGCGTGCCGGAAGATATCAGCAACATCGTTCTTCCCATGGGCGCTACCATGCATATGGACGGCTCCGTGCTTTCATCCATCACGAAAATTGCGTTCCTCTTCGGTGTATTCCAGATGCCGTTTACCGGAGCGGGAACTTACGCCATGGCTATTGTAGTGGCAGTGCTGAGCGCCTTCGTGCTTTCCGGAGCTCCCGGCGGCGGCCTGGTGGGAGAGATGCTGATTGTCAGCCTGTTTGGATTCCCGGGAGAGGCGTTCCCGCTGATCGCCACCATCGGATTCCTGGTTGACCCGGCGGCTACCTGCCTGAATTCCTCCGGAGACACCATCGCTTCCATGATCGTGTCCCGTGTGGTAGAAGGAAAAGACTGGCTGAAGAAGGCAGCGGCACAGAAAAACTGATTGTATTTGAAAGGAATGAAATGCTATGAAAGTAACTGTAATAGGAAGTCATCTCTGCCCGGATACCCTGGCGTCCTTAAACCGCCTCTGGGCAGAAGGAGCTGAGATTGATTTTAAGGACATCCTGTCCTGCCATGCAGACCTGAAAGAATATCTGAACCTGAGAGAGACAAGCCCGGTTTACGCGGATGTGCGGGGAACAGACCGCCTGGGAATCCCCTGCTTTATCAGCGAGGATGGGACAGTTACCCTGGATCTGAATCAGGTGCTGGGACATAAATAAAACAGAGAGGATGAAAGCCGCCGGGAACCAATCGGTGATATCGGTTCCCGGCGGCTTTTTAACTTCGCATGGATATGTCTGACAGCGCTCAGCGGATGAAATTGGTTCTGGCAAAGGGTTCTTTCTCCGGCAGACCGTAGGCCTCTTTTCCCAGGGCGATGCTCTTCATCAGGAAAGTCATGTTGCGGGCCAGGGTGCGCATGGTCTGAAGTCCTTCCGCGTCCTGAGCCGCTTCTCCCGCTGCCCGGCCGTGGATGCTGTTCCAGTACTGGCTGGATGCCACAGGCATGCCGCTGATGGTAAAGAATTTGTTCAGCTCGTCGAAGGTGGAGGAAAGACCGCCTCTTCTGGCGCAGACAACGCTGGCGCCCACTTTCATGGTCTTGTCAAAGTGGGTGCTGTAAAACAGTCTGGTGAGGAAAGCAACCAGAGTGGCGTTTGCAGAGGCATAATATACGGGGCTGGCCACCACCAGGCCGTCGCAGGCCTCAAATTTCGGGGCAGTCTCATTTACCAGGTCGTTGAATACGCAGGCGCCTTTCTCTGCGCATTTGCCGCAGGCGATGCAGCTTCTGATATCCTTGTTTCCAATCTGCAGAATTTCTGTCTCAACGCCTTCCGCGTCAAATATTTTTACCATTTCCTGCAAAGCGATGGAAGTGTTTCCGTTTGGCCGGGGGCTTCCGTTGATAATTAAAACTTTCATAAAATCTAATCCCTCCTGCTTTTCAGACTGAAAAGTCTGATTTATACTGTCAGTGTACTACCCGGTAGCAGCTACCGGTCAAGAAGATTTGCATATTTTCTGACTTTGCCGGAATGCGGTCCGGAGGTAGGGCAAAAGGAGGAGACAGAGATGTATACCATGAAACAGGTCAGTGAGATCACCGGGCTTCCCTATGAGACACTGAAATTTTACTGCAATCAGGGACTGGTACCGGGGCTGAAGAGAGATGGGGCCAACAGAAGAATTTTTGACGAGCAGGATATCAGCGGAATTTTCTGCCTGAAACGGCTGAGGGGCTGCGGGATGGGCATTCATGAGATCCGGGAGTTTTTGGAGCTGTGCCGTCAGGGAAAATCCTCCGTTCCGGAGAGAAAAGAGGTGCTGGACAGGAAAAAGCAGGAGCTCCTGCGCCAGATTGAGGAGATCCGGAAGAGCATCGCCTATATTGACGAAAAGCAGGCGTATTATGACATGGTGATGGCGGGGGAAGAGGAGGACAGCTGCTCCCTGGCCACGCCCCGGGAACAGCAGGACGGAAGATATGGCGGGTAAACTTTGGAAAGAAGGTGCGAAAGATAAAAGCTGCCGGGGAGCGTTTTCATTCCCCGGCAGCCGCCGTCTTATACCAGAGCCAGAGCCTGAAGTGCCTTATCTTTTACGATGACATCGTAGTGTTCCTGAAAATAGGCCTCGCTGGCATATTCATATTTCTGCTTGGTTCCGTATTCTGCCAGTATATTCAGAACGCGGCTGAATTCCCGGGAATCAGCCCCGGCGCCATTTACCACCAGATAATACTGGGAAGTCCCTGGCTTCTTGTACAGAGTATTGACGCCGGTAAACGTCCCGCCGGCAGCGTGAGCTGCGTCGGTGGCCGCATCCAGGCTGTCGAACCGGTAAATCCGGGCGGAGGGCTTCTGTTCCTGTGGCTGGATCTGTGCCGGATCCTCCTTGACAGTTTCCGCCTGACCCTGGGACGCCAGCTGATTCAGCAGACCGTCGGCTCCCTCCAGCAGTTCGCTGGCCAGGGAGGAGAGCAGGTCTTCGCCCTCGTCTTCGGGAGACGGGGAGAATTTGGAAAATCTGGTGTCCAGTTCTTCAGGGTCCTCTATTTTTGTAATGATCAGCATGACGCTTTCATTTGATAACGGAATTGCTTCAACCATCAGAGGAATGTCCTCGGCTTCAAAACCCACTTCATTTGACGCCTTCTGAATCATCTCTCGGAACAGATTCCGGGCTTTTTCCGTACCATAGGCCAGCTCCCGCAGATTCAGGTTGCGGACGCTCAAGTCGAAGCTGGTCAGAGTACAGCGGATTTGATTCTCATTTACACGTTCAATTTTCATAGGTTCACTTCCTTTGCAGTTGTATGGAAAAAGATATACTCTCTCAACTTAACTATACTATATAATATATCAAAATATCAATTGGTATGTGAACATTTTATGAAATCTTAAGGTTTGGGAAGAAAAAACAGGGATTAAGAAAATGTTTATAAAGTATTTACGCTTTTTTCATTTGCCAAAATCGGATAACGGCCGTACAATAGACACAGGAAATGACTCCTCCGGAAAGGGGGAGATGATATCAGAGATTCTGTTCTGTTTGGAAAATACCGGCTGGAGCGCGTGCTGGGAAACGGCGGCACGGCCACGGTATATCTGGCGACGCATCTGGGCCTGGAGGAAAAACGGGCCATCAAAGTAATTTCCAGGGAATCAGCGGAATACGGGCGCTTTCGGAAGGAAGGCCTGATCCTGAAATCCGTCCGCCATCCCGGGATCCCCATTGTGTATGATCTTGAGGAAGACGGAGAAAGCGGTTATCTCATCGAAGAATATCTGGAAGGGGAAAACCTGTTTGAAGTGGTGAAGGAACAGGGCCCCCTGTCAACGGCAAGAACGGTTTCCATAGGAATCCAGATCTGCCATCTGGTACATCATCTGCATTCAGCAAAAGAAAATCCCATTCTTTATTTGGATCTTCAGCCGAAAAATCTTCTGCTGTGCCGGGGAACGGTAAAGCTGGTTGATTTTGGGCAGGCGGCATTTTTCGGGGAGAGCGGGGAAGCGGCAGGAACACCGGGCTGCGCGGCTCCGGAACAGTACGCCGGGGAACAGCCCGATGAGAGAACGGACATTTACGGGATCGGAGCGGTGCTGTACTTTCTGTGCGAGGGAAGGTATTTTTCACCGGACGGCCTGTCGGCGTTCGGACGGTTTCCGTCATCTCTGCGCAGGCTGGGAAAGGAAGACAGACGGCGGAGAAAGCTGCGGGGAGTGATCCGCAGATGTCTGGAACGGCGCAGGGAAAAGAGATACAGGACGGCCATGGAGCTGGCAAAAGAGCTGGAAAAGGTGGGGACACTGTTTCCGGAACTGCCGGGCAGAGGGTCAGGGGGAGAATCATTTCCGATTGTAGTAGGGTTTGCCGGCAGCGGGAGAGGCGTGGGGACGACTCATCTGGCTGTGGGAATGGCAGCTTATCTCAGGGACCGGAATGTTTCTGTCCTGTATGCGGAGGAAAACGGGGAAGGAGCCGTGAGAGAGCTTCTCAGGCACTTTCGGAAAAATCTGAGCCGTTTTGGGACCATATCCCTGTTCGGGCTGGATATGCGCCCGTTTCTGGGTGAGAATGTGCATCTGGATCAGGGGGACTGGCAGGTGGTGGTCAAGGATCTGGGGACAGACGGCTGGGAACGGGACCGGGAGTGGGACTTTCTGGTGGAGGTCCGGGGAGGCAAGGTCTGGAACCGGCCACGGGGCGCGCTGCCTTCTCCGACACTGGTAGTGCTCAATCAGAACTGTTCATCCGCGCGTTCTGCCGGATTGGATAAAGGGGAGGATACTGTGTTCTGTCGGGCGCCTTATTTTCCTGATCCGTTTTTTCCGGACAGGCTCGGGCAGGAATTTTATGGCCGTGTGTGCGGAGTCTGCGGAATTGAGGAGAGGAGCGGAGGCAGATGGGCAGAAAAACGGAGAAAACTCCGGCACGCTGTGAAATTATAGGCACGGCGGGAGCCTCTCACGGGGTGGGGGTGACTCACTTCTGCGTGATGGCGGCCGGTTTTCTGACGGCGGTGGCCGGAGAGAAAACCGCGGTGCTGGAATGGAACGGCAGCGGAGACTTTGCGAGGATGGAGCTGGTGTGTACGGGCAGACAGGGAAAGGAAAAGCCTTTTCAGGTGCTGGGGACAGATTACTACAGAGAGGCGGGCGCCGGGGAACTGGCGCGCTGCATGAACCGTTACCGGTATGTTCTGATTGATTTCGGGGTAATGGGAAACGGTGTGAGGGACGAATTCATGCGCTGTGAAAAACGGGTGCTCATAGGTTCTTTCAGTGAATGGCAGTGGGAAGCGTTCTGGGAATGGCTGGAACTGGGGAGATCGGCGGAGAGAGGCTGGATATGCGCCGCGGCCTTCGGCAGCGGAGAGACCAGAAGAGAAGTGAGAAAAAAGCTGAAGCTCCCGGTTCTGGAGATTCCGCTTTCAGCAGATGCGTTTTCCGTCACGCCGGGCACCCTGGATTTTTTTCAGACATTCTTTTTGCGGCGGTAACTGTGGATAAATGGATGTCACGAAACCTGCTTTGTGGAAAAGCCGCAAAAGGGGAGGCCATATGGGCAGAAAACAATTAAGCGAGAAGGAGCGTCAGGCATATCTGGAAGGACTGAAGAGGTACCACAGGAAGGGGATTCCGGTTTATATCGACGATGAGGAGCTGGCGGAGTCAGAGTGGGACAGGATTTTTGAGATCCAGGAAGACGGCAGCTTTTACATGAGCGATTTTGTGGGATCCGACAGCGGATGCCTGACGGAGATACGGTTTGATAAAGTGAAATACAAATAAAAACGCGTGTGGGCCGTAATATCAGCCTGGCTCATTTGCGAAATCTCCTTGAGAATATGAAAGGGGCCCGGAAGGAAAATTTCCGGGCCTTTTGGCGTGGGAATAAAAAGCGCTTCCCGGCGCAGGCTTTAAATGTAATGAAAAATTAATGCGATACATATAAGATGTGTGGTAT
>DXBC01000051.1 GCA_019116745.1 Candidatus Lachnoclostridium stercorigallinarum | reverse complement strand
CGGAACGCCTTTTATCTTTCTTTTCTTAAAAATACTTCTTGCTTCCCCAAAGATTACTCTTCTTTAAATCCAGATACTCATTATATGCTTTTTCCAGAATCTGCTTTTCATTGGAAAACTTCAGCAGATGGTACGCCTCATAATATTTGTAGTATCCGGAATCCACGAAATATTCTTCCCTCTGCGGCCTGCTGTAATAGCTGTCCGCCATCATCAGATACCAGTGCACATCCTTCTCCACCATGTCGTGGGGAGTGGCAAAAGAATACTGACTCTTGCCAATATACTTGATAATGGACGCAGAAACCCCCGTCTCCTCCTTGACCTCCCGCAGAGCCGTATCCTTAAAATCTTCGCCCTCTTCTACAGTTCCCTTCGGCAAAACCCATCCTTCATATTTGTTTTTATAATTCTTATACAAAACCAGAATCTTACCTCGAAAAATAACCACACCGCCACAGCTTGTTGCCTCAATCATATGCAATCCTCCTGATGGGTGTATTCAAACTGGTTTTAGTATAACTCATTTACAGTCAGGTTTCAAGATGGGAATCCCCGCCTGCAAAATAAGCGTCGAAGATTCCTCTGGCAATGGGGGCGGCAGCTCTCCCTCCGGAACCGGCCTCCTCCACCAGCACCACCACTGCGATCCGTGGATCCTCCGCCGGCGCAAAGCCGGCAAACCAGGCGTGGGTCTCTTTTCCCGTCTCAAATTCCGCGGAACCTGTTTTCCCCGCCACCGTATAAGCGTCTGTGCGCACCGCAGAGCCGGTTCCCTCCGTCACCACCGACCGCATAAATTCCGTCAGCTGCCCGGCCTCCTCCGCCGTCATCAGCTGTCCATAGGAGGAAGGCATAAATTTTTCCACCTCCTGACCGCCTGCATTCTCCAGGTGATCCACCAGATATGGCTTCATCAGCGTGCCCCCGTTGGCAATGGCCGAGGTGATCATCAGCGTGTGCATGGGCGAAGTCTGGGTCTTTCCCTGGCCAATGGCCGTCTGCAGAGTCTCCCAGTCATCCGCCTCCGCCGTCATGGCAAAAGAACTCTGGCTGTAGGAAAGGGACAGGGGAAGAGGCTTATTGTACAGCAGCTCCTCCGCCAGCCCGCGGAAGCTCTCCTTGTCCAGGCTCATGCCGATCTGGGCAAAGGCTCCGTTGCAGGAATTGGCAAAGGCCTGGGTTAGGTTCTGGCTGCCGTGGGCCTCCCCGTGATAGCAGCGGATGGTGTATTCCCCCATCTCATAGGTCCCGTCGCAGTCAAAATGAAACTCCCCGTAGTCAGACGGGTGTTCCCGCAGGTATTCCAGCAGGGTCAG
Organism: Candidatus Lachnoclostridium stercorigallinarum; assembly: GCA_019116745.1. GTDB lineage: Bacteria > Bacillota > Clostridia > Lachnospirales > Lachnospiraceae > Lachnoclostridium_A > Lachnoclostridium_A stercorigallinarum. The sequence continues at coordinate 21,677 of DXBC01000051.1, read as the reverse complement.
GATTTTGAAGGTGGAGCCGGGAGCGTACAGGCCCTGGGTGGCCCTGTTTAAAAGCCTGGCTTCCCCCGCCTCGTCGGCGGTCAGAGCGTCCCAGTCCTCTGCAATGGTATTGGGATCATAGTCCGGCTTGGAAATCATGGCCAGAATTTTCCCCGTATCCGGTTCCATGGCCACAACCGCCCCTCTCCGGTCTCCCAGAAGGTCATAGGCCGTCTGCTGCAGAGTGGAGTCCAGAGTGGTCACCACGTCGTCTCCCAGATTCTTCGTCCCGGAAAACTGATTCAGAACCTGTTCCACCAGATTCACATGGGAGGTGAGGAGGTAAAAATTGGTCAGGGACTCTATGCCGGTCCTGCCGTTCCCCGTGTAGCCAACCACATGAGCGTACAGGGGGCCGAACGGATATTCTCTCCGCTCCGTGCCGTCCTCAGCCGTCACCGTCTTGGCCAGCACCTGGCCGTCCGCGGAGCGGATTTCTCCCCGGACCACCCGCTCCGCCAGCAGGTCCACTCTGGGATTGTAGGCGTTGTTGATGGCGGAATCGCTCTCAAACTGAAGAAAGTATCCCAGATAAAGAATCATGCACACAAATATCCCGGCCACCATGTAAGCCAGTCTCAAAATATTTTTATTCGCTTTTGAATTCGGACTACTTTTCTTCATCTTCTTCCTCTTCATTTCTCTTTAAAATGTACAGCCCCTGGATCACGCTGAACAGAATAAAGGTTCCCGCCACAGAACTGCCTCCGTAGCTCACCAGAGGCAGGGTTACTCCTGTCAGGGGGATGAATTTCACAGCTCCCCCCACCGTCAGGAACACCTGCACAATGTACTCACAGCCCAGGCCAAAGGCGATGAGCTTGTAAAACATAGCCTGCATCCTCACGGCGATCATCATAAACTGTAAAAAACAGCCCAGACAGATGAGAATCAGACAGACAGCAAACAGTCCGCCCAGCTCCTCAGCCACAGCGGAGATCATAAAATCTTCTTCCACCACCGGGATCCTCTCCGGCAGTCCCCGGTCCAGCCCCATGCCCAGCCAGCCGCCGGTGCCGATGGCAAACAGGGACTGGGCAATCTGATACCCCTTGTCCGCCACATCCGACCAGGGATCCAGCCAGGCCGCCACCCGTCTCTGCACATGGGGAAACAGGTGGTAGGCCGCTGCGGATGCCCCGCAGCCGGCCGCCAGACCCGTTCCCAGATAAAACCAGTTTCCCGTGGCCACAAACAGCATAAACAGATAGGTCAGGAAGAAAATCAGGGCGTTTCCCAGATCCCTGGAGAGAACCAGCACCAGCACATGGGCCGCCGCCACTGCCGTAGTCACTGCCGCCGTCTTAAAATCCGTGGCCCGGTAAAACATGGTGGCCACGAAAAACACAAAGCTGATTTTTACAAATTCCGCCGGCTGAAAGCTCACTGGTCCCAGGGCCAGGGTCATCTTCGCCCCGTAGCTGGTCACGCCGGCCACGCAGACCACTGCCAGAAGAAGCAGTCCGCCGATGCCGTACACCCAGGGGATCTTTGACAGCTGCCAGACCCGGTCGATGATAAAGGGAATCAGCCATGTGACTGCGGCGGACACCGCCACAATGGCAAACTGGCGCACCGCCCGCTCCATATCCAGTCTGGCCAGCATGAGAAAGCCCACGCTTAAGAGCATACACATATTATTTAACAGAAGCCGGGAAATGTTCCGGTAAAACAGCCGGGACAGCACCAGATACAGCCCGAAAAACACCACCTGAGCCCCGTAGAATACCAGGATCTCCTCCTCTCTCCGGTTCAGATAGAGGGAGAGAAATCCCAGAAAGTGAATCAGGAACATGACCGCGTTCTGTTCTCTGCACAGTTTTAGCTTTCTGATGTCGTACTTTTCGCCGAAAAACCGGAAATTCAGGTAGGCGTAAAAGATCATCAGAAAGATCATTGCATATTTTGAACCTTCCAATATGAGAGTTGTCAAGTAATCACCTGCTTTGTCCTTACTCTACTCCGCGCTTAAAATGTCCTCTTGTGAAGGAGCCGGAAATCTCCCCTTTCCGACCAAACAAAAAGCTGTCGGCAAAGGTTCTGGCAATCCGCGCCGTCTCCGCCGGATCCTCCGACGTAAACTGAAGGCGCAGCCTGGCGGGAGCCAGGCGCTTTACCTGAGCCTCCTGCCCCAGAAGAGAAAGGGGACTGCTGTTGTACACAATATTGTAGCAGAACCGGCAGCAGTTTCTCACGGGAAACTCTTTGCCCATCCGGTCCTTCAAAGTCAGAAGCCCCGGCTTCCGGTCACAGCCGGATACGGTGCGGTGCACGCACTGCGCGGAAACCATCACCGGAATGTTTCCGTACACCATCAGCTCATCCCCCTGACAGCCCAGACGGCGCAGCTCCCCTCCGTTTAATTCCGCGGGAAGGGTCAGCTCGTCCGCACCCAGCTCCTTCATGGTTTCCTTTGCCTGGGAGTTAAACACATAGAGACTGCTGTCAAAAGTCATCGTTCCCTCCCAGCCCATTTCCTTCAAAAACAGGATCTCCTCCGCGGACCGCAGGAGACAGCCGTCAAACCTCGCCTGTAAAAAGGATTCCCGTTCTCTCTGAAAATACTCCCTGGTCTCCGTCCGGAATACGTGAGGAAGGCTTAAAAAGCATTCTTTTCCCGCCCTGTGGCAGGCCTGCGCCAGAGACTGCCATTTCTCTGCCCCTATGGCGGAAGAATCGAGATAAATTCTGGAGATCTCTTCGATCTTTAAAAGCTCCTCCACCCCGTCCGGGCGCTCCGCCTGAGCTGTGAGAAGAGGCGGTCTCCGGCTTTCTTCCTCACCTGAGCCGCCGGATGCCTCCCGCAGAGCCTCTCCGCTCTGCCCCGCTCCCCGGCGGAACGGCTTCAGCACCGCCTCCTCCAGTTCCCGGAAGCCGGACCGGCGCAGTTCGTTCAGGGCCTGGACCGGAAGGAAGGGCCGGCCTTCCAGCTCCGCCTCCAGAGATTCAAAGACAAAGGGGGTTCCGCCGGTCTTTCCCATCTGCTTTAGGAGCTTTTCTCTGGTGATGGGCTGATTCATGGCGGACTGGGCCGCAGGCCCCTCCGTCTCCACGGAAATCTCCTCCCCCGTCCACCGGTCTGTGAGGGACAGACGAAGGGATGCCGGCAGGCCTTCCTCCAGACGGACCTGCCCCCGCACCGGCTCCTGCCGCTCCCGTTTTACGTAAGTTTCATCCAGCCAGTCAAACAGCTGCTGATTTCCCTCCCGGAACGCCGGCTTTTCCTTTAAAGCCACCATATGGCGGCCGTTGTGTTCCCGGTAGTAGCCATCGGAAAAACCGCCTCTGTCAAACAGATCCAGAAGCATGCGGCGGTCCGCCGGATCCACCCGGTAGTCCTCCCGCCCGTATTCCAGGTATCGGTCCGCATACTTCCGGTAAATGCTCACCACTCCCGCCGTATACCGGGAACTCTTCATCCGTCCCTCGATCTTCATGGAGTACACTCCCGCCTCGATCATGTCGGGAATCAAATCCAGAGTGCACAGATCCTTCAGGCTGAGCACATACCGTTCATCCTTCTTATTTAACGATTTTCCGCCCTGTCTCACTTCATAGGGCAGGCGGCAGGTCTGGGCGCACCGCCCCCGGTTGCCGCTGCGGCCTCCGATAAGGCTGCTCATCAGGCACTGTCCCGAATAGCAGTAGCAGAGGGCCCCGTGGACGAAGCTCTCGATTTCAATATCCACCTGATCCCGGATTTCCCGGATCTCCTTCAGAGAAAGCTCTCTGGCCGTCACCACACGGCTCGCCCCCATCTCCTTCAGCAGCCTGGCCCCGTATGCACCGGTGATGGTCATCTGGGTGCTGGCATGAAGAGGGAGCTCGGGAAAATGCTCCCTCAGATAGGAAAACACGCCGAAATCCTGGACAATGGCCGCGTCCAGCCCCTGCTTATAATAGGGATTCAGATATTCAAAAAGTCCGGACAGTTCTTCCTCCTTCATCAGGGTATTCACCGTCATGTACAGCCGGCAGCCATGCAGATGTACGTAATCGATGGCCCGCAGCATGGCCTCCTCGTCCAGATTGTTGGCGTAGGCTCTGGCTCCAAACCGTGATCCTCCGATATATACCGCATCCGCCCCCGCGTTCACCGCCGCCGTCATGCTCTCGTAGGAGCCGGCAGGCGCCAGTATCTCCACTTTTTTCCTGTTCAAACCTTTTTCCTCCTTCAAAGGTGCGCTTCGCGGACTCTGTCCGCGGCAGAAAAAAGTGCCCGGTTTGCCGGACACTTTTACCCCGGCGCCGGACTATTTTCCAGCTGCTTTCTCAGGGGCTTTCTCTGTTTGATTCTTTTTCAGCTCTTCCAGCTCATGAACCGCCTTTTCCAGCTTCATCTGCGTCGTCACCAGCTCATGCTTCAGGCTGTAGGTCTCCTTCTCCAGAGCCCGGTTCTGCTCCTCCAGCCGTTCCGCCCGCTCCTGGCTCTTGAAATAATCGTCAGCAATGTTCAGCTCCACCATGGTCACCTGGTAATCCCGGTTCTGCTTCGTAAAGCCCTTCTGCTTTTTCATCAGAGAAATTTTTTCATTGATATAGCTGGCCACCTTCTGAAGGTATGCCTCCTCTTCCTGTCCTTCCAGAGTGTAGATCTCTCCGTCGATCAGCACCTCTGCGTAATTTTTAGACTCCATCTCATTTCTCCCATCGTAATTCCGGCGCCGCCTCCGCTTCCTTCCTGCCGGCTGAAAGCGTCCGGACCGCCGGGTGCCTGTATGGTATCATCATACCATATCCCCTTCAGCCGCGCCAGTTCTTTTTCCATATCTTGTATATTTTCTACCGGGCAAGCCCCAGATGATGATAGGCCAGATCGGTGGCCACCCTTCCCCTGGGCGTCCGGTTCAGCAGCCCGTTCATGAGAAGATAGGGTTCATACACATCTTCCAGCGTCCCCGCGTCCTCTCCCAGAGCCGCAGCCAGAGTATCCAGTCCCACCGGGCCGCCGGAAAACTTCTGAATGATGGTGAGCAGGATATTCCTGTCATTGTTGTCCAGGCCCAGGCGGTCCACCTCCAGAATGTCCAGGGCAAAATCCGCCACTTCCTTCGTGATGATCCCGTCATATTTCACCTGGGCGAAATCCCGCACCCGCTTCAGAAGGCGGTTGGCAAGACGGGGCGTCCCTCTGGCTCTCCTGGCAATCTCCCCGGCCCCGGCCCGGTCGATCTCCACGTTCAGCACCTTCGCCGAGCGGACGATAATCTCCTCCAGCTCCTCCGGCGTATAAAAATCCAGCTTCTGCACCATGCCGAACCGGTCCCTCAAGGGGGCCGTCAGAAGTCCTGCCCTGGTGGTGGCCCCCACCAGAGTAAAATGGGGAAGCTCCAGCCTGATGGACCGGGCGGACGCCTCCTTTCCCAGCATGATGTCAATGGCAAAATCTTCCATGGCCGGATAGAGCACCTCTTCCACCTGGCGGTTCAGCCGGTGAATCTCATCCACAAAAAGCACATCTCCCTCCTGGAGACTGTTGAGAATAGCCGCCATCTCCCCCGGCTTTTCAATGGCGGGGCCGCTGGTCACTTTCATATTAACTCCCATCTCGTTGGCGATGATGCCGCAGAGAGTGGTCTTGCCCAGGCCGGGCGGACCGTAAAACAGCACATGATCCAGAGATTCTCCCCTGGATTTGGCCGCGTCAATAAACACTTTCAGAATGGACTTGATCTTTGTCTGGCCGATATAGTCCTTCAGGTACTGGGGACGAAGGGTCCCCTCTATTTTTTTCTCTTCTTCCGTCACCACATCGGTGGTGATAATTCTTCGCTCCATCTATCCATAACCTGCTTTCTGCCAAAGGGAAATCTCTCAGATCAAATACTTCAGGGACTGCTTCAGCACGTCCTCCGCCGTCATGTCCCCGGAAATCTCCACCCGCCGCACCGCTCTGGACGCCTCCATGGCAGAATATCCAAGAGCTGTAAGGGCTTCCATAGCCTCTCTTCCGGCTTCGCCCAGAGAAAGCGTTCCTGTCTCGGCTCCCTCTTTCCCGCCGAAATCCTCTCCCGGCAGGAGATCATCCACGGACACCTTGTCCTTCAGATCCAGGATGATCCGCTGAGCCGTCTTGATTCCCACGCCGGGAGCTTTGGAGATGGCTTTTGCGTCTCCGGAAATCACTGCCAGCCGCAGATCGTCAGGCTTTAAGGCCGTCAGAATCCCCAGAGCCCCCTTGGGGCCGATGCCTCCCACTCCCAGAAGCTGTTTGAATATGGCCAGCTCCGCCTTTGTGAGAAAGCCGAACAGACTGATCCCGTCCTCCCGCACCTGCAGATAGGTATAGATCCTGACCTCCTGCCCCAGTCCGGGAAGGCGCTCCAGAACCGACAGGGGAACCCTGATCTCGTAGCCGATATTTCCCGTCTCCACCACAATCCCCTCCTGGGACGCCTCAACCAATATGCCTTTTATATAGGAAATCAATGTCATTTCTCCCCTTCTCAATTGTCCCGTCCATCATAACATATCCCCCCGGCCAATGCAACCGCTAATCGAACAAATATTCTGTCTGTCCATTGACGGCCGCCTCCAATCCCGATATAATAGGTGGCAGACATCATCGGCAAAAACTGCCCTGCATTTGAATGGGAGGCTTGTTTATGATCACTGCAGAATACACCTTTTGCCCGCCTGACACCTATCCTCTGGAGCGCATCGGCTGCCCGGAAAAGCTGCTCTTTTTTGATATTGAAACCACTGGATTTTCTGCCTCCGGCTCCAGCCTTTACCTCATCGGAGCCGCGTCCGTCTCCGGAGGAGTCTGGCATCTGACCCAGTGGTTTGCGGACCGGGCCGGCTCAGAGGAAGAGATTCTTCAGGCCTTTTTTTCCCACCTGGCTCCTTTTGACACCCTGGTTCATTTCAACGGGGACACCTTCGACATTCCCTATCTGGAGAAGCGCTGCGAGATTCTGGGACTGTCCTGCCCCTTAAAAGAGCTGAAAAGCTGGGATATCTACAAAAAAATAAGGCCCCTCAAAAAGCTTCTGGGCCTGGAGAGCCTGAAGCAGAAGGCCATTGAACAGTTTCTGGGCATAGAGCGCGAGGACCGCTACAGCGGCGGCCAGCTCATCGAAGTGTACCACAGATATCTCACTTCCCGGGACGAGAATCTCTGCCGCCTGCTCCTCCTCCACAATGAAGAGGACCTAAAGGGAATGCCCCTGATTCTTCCCATACTTCTCTATCCGGATTTTCTCTCCGGAAGTTTCTCCCCGGTTCAGTGGGAGCTTCGGGAAGAGACGGACATTTTCGGACAGAAAGAGCATATCCTGGAGATGGTCTGCCAGAGCGAAGCCACTCTCCCCAGGCCGTTTTCCTGGGAACATCCCTTCCTTCCGGGAGTCCGCTTTCAGGCGGAAGAAAACCGGCTTTCCCTGTCCCTTCCCCTGTTTGAGGGGGAGCTGAAATATTTTTATCCCAATTATAAAGATTACTACTATCTGGTCTATGAGGACACAGCCATTCACAAAAGCGTGGGGGAGTACGTGGACCGGGACGCCAGAAAAAAGGCCACCGCTGCCACCTGCTACACCAGAAAGACAGGGCTCTTCCTGCCTCAGCCGGAACCAGCCTCCGGCCCTGTCTTCCGCACCGATTACCGGTCCGGGATCTGCTACCGGGAGTTCCCGTCGGATCCCCTCTCCTGCCCGGACTTTCCGGACTACATCAGCGCCCTGATCACCTCCGGCCTGGGCCGCGGTCTCCGGACGCCGAAGAAAAAGAAAACCATCTCCCGCTGATTTCCCGCCGCCAGAGCGAAAAAATCCTTCCGCCTCCAGCGTCTCAGTAATCTTTTTCTCTCAAAAGCTGCCTCATATACGCGAAGGCCCTTTCCTCCCCTTCATCCCGGAGCATGATTAACAGCCTCTCCACCAGGGCCCTGGTCTCCGGGTGCATGAACCGATCCTCCCTGGAACGGCAGAAGTACTCCCAGGCGGAAGCGTCCGTATAATCCTTTCCCCGGTACACCCGGGAGGCAGCAATCCGGTCCATCATCATTTCCACCACATAGGGAAGGGGCATTTTTACTCCCATCAGCCCCTCCTCCCAGTGTCCCGGGCGCACGTCCATCCAGTACTCAAAATGATGCTTGTTTCTGCCCTTGTGGTGAAGCCAGGCCTCGGAATACCCCTTTTCTTCCCGCTCCGCCGCGTTGGGGCTTCTGGTTCCCTGATAATATTTCACGCCGATGGAAAATTCCGACCAGCTGTATTTGGACAGATCATGAAGCAGTCCCTGGCGGTAAAGGCCCACCCGGAAGCAGTTCTTCATCACCAGCCACTTGTGGGTGGTGATGGTCCTGAAATGTCCCCAGATATTTTTCAGTTTCATGATAAGACTCCATTTCTGCGATCAAACAGGAAAAGATTCTCTCCCCCTGTCCGCTGTCCGGCAGATATCTGCCGGTGCAGCCGCCTCACTCCGGCACAAAACAGAAGACGTACCGCAGCTTCCCATCCACTGCGGCACATCTTCTGTGCTGTTTCCGCTGTGCTGTCAACGATTTCCAGTATACCACTCCGCAGCGGATATCGTCTATGAAATTTTTATCCGTCCCGGTCTTCTTTTCCTTTCCGGCCGCTCTCATCCCACTTTGTATTTTCTCAGAAACTCCTGATTGAACAGTTCCCTGTCTCTCTTCCTGTCATATACACATTTTCCCATACAATAGGTGGCCTCCGCCTGAAACTCATCGCTGATCACCACAAAGTCTCCGTCCTTTCCCTCCCGGATACTGCCCTTCCGGTCCAGATAGCCGTATTTCCGGCAGGGATTCCAGCTGGAAAACCTCACCACCTCCTCCAGAGGCATATGGAGCTGCTCCACCAGATTTTTCATGCCGTAGAGCACCGGCCTGCCGCTGCCGCTGAGACGCCCGCTCTGACTCAGCACCCGGCCGTCCTCCGTGACGAAAATCCGGTTCCGATCCGAGTTTTCCACCTGGGTCTCCCTCAGATACTCCCCGGCCGGCGCTCCCGCATACTGCACGTTGTCCGACACCATCATCACCTTGTCATGAGGCTTCAGCCGGAAGATAATGTCCAGCATGGGATTGCAGACGTGCATTCCGTCACAGATCACCTCGCAGTCCACCTCGTCCCTCAGCAGGCAGGCTCCCATGGTTCCGATATCCCTGTGGTGCAGACCGGTCATCACATTGCCCAGATGAGTGGCTACGGTGATTCCCCGGTCAATGGCCTCGTTTGCCTGAGCGTAATTGGCGTTGGTGTGGTAGATGGACATGGTGATTCCCTGGGAGAGGAAATAGTCCACGGCCTTCCCGGCTCCTTCCACTTCCGGCGCGATGCACACCAGCTTCAGCCATTTTCCCCCGGCCTGCACCATGGCCCGGGCCACTTCCATATCCACCTTCGGATAGCCGGTATTGACACCCTTTTCTCCCACCCGGGCCCCCCAGGGGCCCTCGCTGTTGATCCCCAGAATCTGGGCCCCGTACTGCTCCTCCTCCGCCATGCGGCTCACCAGTTCCATGGCTTTTAACTGAAAGGTAGTGGGAAATACCCCCGTCACTCCCCAGGAAGCCTCCCCTTTCAGATACAGTTTTACCTCCTCTTCCGTACAGCCGTCGTTGATCCGCACGCCGAAGCCGCCGTGGTTGTGGGTATCCACAATTCCCGGGATGATACGAAAGCCGGAGTAATCCAGATCCGCCTTCATCTCTGTCTCCTTCGGAAAAAATTTCCCGAATTTTCCGTCCCGGATCTCAAGAAACCCGTCCTTTATTCCGTCTTCCATGTAAATACGGTCACAATAGATCACCATAGCCATTTCTCCTTCCAGTTTTTTCCGTCACTCTTAAAAGATTCCCGCTGCCGCCAGCGCCACGCTGCATACCAGAATTCCGATCACCAGGGTAATGGGCTTCTTTCCCTTTTTGATCAGAGCCACCAGGCCGAACAGCAGAAGAATGGACAGGATGCCCGGCATTACGGAATTGAGGATGTCCAGCACCACCACGCTGGTCTCCCCGATGGTAATGGTCCAGTCCAGCTTCACATCCACCATGGTAGCCACCATGGCTCCCACCATGCTGATTCCCAGGATGGAGGCCGCTTTTGTCAGGGCCGTCAGCAGTCCGGAGGAAAATACCCGGTCGATAAAGGTAGTTCCCATGGTATATCCCGCCCGGAGCAGATACCATCTGGCCAGCATCTGGGATCCGCCGTAGATCAGCAGAAACAGAATGGGTCCGAGAATGTTGCCCTGGGCCGCCAGGCCCATTCCGATGCCGGCGGCGATAATCCGGAAGCAGTTGAAGAAGAAGGCGTCTCCGATACCGGCAGTAGGTCCCATAAGGGAAATCTTGATATTTTCAATGGTGTCGTCATCCACACTGCCCTTCTCCGTCTTCTCCCGCTCCATGGCGTAGGTCAGGCCGGCGATAAAGGCAAAGGGCACCGCATGGGTATTGAAAAATCCGTCGTGGCGTTTTAAGGCCTTTTTCCGCTCCTCCTCCTCGTGATAGAGTTCTTTCAGGGCCGGAGCCATGGTGGCGCAGAAGGCATTTCCCTCCATCTTTACCACATTGAATCCGGAAAACGTCAGTCCCGATCTCCAGAACATGGAGCGCAGCGTCTTTTTTTCAGTCTCTGTAAATTGATTCTTTCCCATCAGAAAAAGTCCTCCTCTCCGTCTGCCGCCGTCTCTCCCGATACGGCCTGAGCCTTCTGCATTTCGATCAGTTTTTTGTCATTGAAGAAATAAGCCATGGCAGCCACTGCCATGATAATGGCGATGGGCAGCATATCCAGGTTCAGGTATTTTGCCAGCACAAATCCCACAAAAAAGTAGCCTCCGATCTCTTTGGACCAGATCATGGAGGTGAGAATGGCAAATCCCACAGCCGTCATCATGCCGCTGGCGGCTCCGAATCCGTCCATAATCCAGGCGGGAAGCATATTGATCACATTAGACAGGCCCTCCACGCCGAACGCCACGGACACAAACAGAATAATGGTCTGGGGCAGGCGGTCCACAATCAGTCCGAAGAAAATCATCATCCGCAGGAAGCGTCCGTCCTTACCGCTCTCCGCCAGTTTCTCCCACATGGGAGCAAAGGAGGCCAGAACCGTTTTCCAAAGCTCATTCACCGTAGCCATAATGGTGCCGATGGGCATGGCCAGGGCCAGTCCCGTCTCCACGTCGCAGCCGGTGAGAATAGTCATGGCTACCGCCAGAATACTTCCAGAACAGGCGTCCGAAGGAATGGCGCCGCCGATGGCGGAAATTCCCATAAATATGGCTTCCAGAGACGCTCCCATCATGATTCCCGTCTGAAGGTCTCCCAGAAACAGGCCCGTCACCGCGGCCGTAATCAAAGGTCTCTGCAGGGTCTGCCAGGAAAGCAGACGGTCAAGTCCCTGTACCAGCACCCATACCAGTGCCGCAATCAATCCACTCTGTATCATAATTTCCCCCTCCTCTTATCAGCTGAATATTTTTCCCAGATCCTCCGCCGGATTTTCCGGCGTCGTCTGATAAATACACCTAAGTCCCGATGCCAGCAGCTTTTTAAAGGCCGCGACCTCCGACTCGTCACAGTAAATGTTGCTGCCGTACCTGCTTCTCTTCATGCCCGGTTTCTCCGGAGCCACCCGCCCGTAATTTCCCACGTTGATGTAGGGAATGCCGGAGATGGACTCCACCAGCTTCAGGGCATCTTCCGGGCTGTTTACCAGCACCAGGATTTTAAACTTGTCGCACCTGGGGTCGTTTAACAGGGTCACCGCATCTTTTACCGTCCGGATGGCGGTTTTGACTCCTGCCGGAGCCGCCATAAGCAGAGTCTTTTTCATAATCTCGCTGGACGCCGCCCCGTCGTTGGCCACCACAATGTGATCCACATCGGTATGTCTGGACCATTTGATGGCCACCTGGCCGTGAATCAGTCTCTCATCGATTCGGAATAATTTGATCATCGTCTCTCCTCCTTAAAAAAAGTCTTCTTCCTCACAGTCCTCATTTTCCGGCTTCACCAGATCCATCATCTCCCGGCACTCCCCGATCATCTCCCGGATCTGCTCCTCCGTGACGCTGTCCGTATAACCCGATACCAGTCCCACCGCCAGAGCAATGCTGACTCCCGTGATGAGAAAGGTATTTTTCCTGTCCGCGTACCGCATCATGATCTGATTGACGCTTCCGCCCGGCAGATCCGACAACATCACCAGGATGTCGTCCTCCCCCACCGCTTCGATCCTGCGGCGGATCTCCTCCTCGGCGTTTCTCTCATCCACATAGGCGTCAAAGGCCTCCACCTGGTCCGACGCCCCCAGAAGCACATCCAGGCTTTCCTTGATGCCTCCCGCCGCCCTTCCATGGGCTGCAATAAGATACCTCACCATCTCTCCTGTCCCTCCTGTTGTTTTCCTTTCTGATGGTTTTATAGTAGCACAGGATTTTTCCCTTTTGTACTCAAAAAACAAGGGACATACAAGTGAAGTTCCCTTGTATATCCCTTGTTCAAGTGCAGTTTATTGTCCTTTAAAATCCGTGCTTCACCAGCTCGCAGCAGGAATTTAGGGAGCCGGTGGAAATGAGCTGCTCCAGACTGTCCGGATTTCTCATAAGCTCGTTGGTAAGCTGCTCCAGATATCTGGCGCTCTGTCCGTTCCCCTGAAAATTGACGGAGATAAAAAGCACCTGCTTCACCGTTTTCTTCTCCCACACCCCCGGCGTCTCCAGGCAGTACAGATGAAAGCAGTTTTTCCTTGTCAGCCCGGAATCGGTCACCAGGGCCGCCGTGCCGTTCCACACGCATACGTCCGTGTACCTCTCCAGAAAATTCTCCATCTCTTCCACATTCCGGCTTCCGCAGTATTTGTAGGCCAGCAGGCGCAGAAAGCTCTCTCTCCCCTCATACCGGACCTTCTCAAACAGAAAGTCCGGGTCAAATCGGAATCCGGCCTGTATCTCCCGAAAGGGGTATCCCCCCAGAATCACCTGGCGGTAGATCTGGTTCATCTGCCGGCTGTCGGGAATGGAATCCACATAGATTACCGGCAGATCATACCGGTAATAATAGGGGGCAAAATTCAGGATCATATAGTCGTAGCGGGACTGGTCCAGGCCGCGGATCTCGTAGCCGTTAGCCGCATCCAGACGTTCGAAGGACTCCTCTCCGAACCGCTTCAGCAGCTGATCCCGGATAATGCTGCAGGACTGATTGCCGCTCTGGGCGGAAATCAGAATGCGCCTGGGGCGGTATTCATAGGAAATCCGGGATAGGGCTATATAAAAGCGCTCCCCGTAGTGAAAGAGCTCCGATCTGCTGGACTCCAGCCCGTATCTGTCCCGGATGACGTCGGCGGCCGTCAGGGCCAGGGACATACTCACAGGAGAACTGCTCATCATATTGTTTTCCACCTTTTTTCCGATGGTGAGATTATATCCCATCCAGGGAAAGCGGATTTTCACGCAGACGGACATGAGGGCCGACACCAGAAGGGGAACCATTTCCGGCAGATGTTCCAGGTTCAGGCCCCACCGCCGGCTCACCTCCCGCAGAATCTCCTCCGCCAGCTCCTTTCCCTTTTCATAAAATCCCGGATACCTGCCGGCCAGATCGTCCGCCTCATTCAGGTCGCTCCAGAGCAGAAGCAAAAGCTCCACTCCCAGTCTCTCTTCTTCATCTCCGCAGACATCCATTCCCTTCTCCCCCAGGGCATTCAGGATATCCCCTGCCGTGCCGTATTCCTGGAATCCCCGCAGAAAACGCCTGTCTTCTTCTGAAAAGCCCAGGAGAATTCCCCGTCTCCTGCGGTTCTGCATGAGGAAGAAATACCGGACCAGGCGGTGGGTGTTGTTGTCCACAATCCGAAGGCCGGATTCCCTCAGCACCTGCAGAAAGCCATGGCGGATCTCCCCCATATCCGCCTGGTCTGCCCGGAAGAACTCCATATATTCCTCCTCCCTCACGCTGGGTTCACTGCGGTAATCATGATCGATAAACAGCTCCAGCATACAGAACCTGCGGTTGAGCTCCTCCCCCCGCACCTTTACGCCGTATCCCGGCTTTGACTCCAGGCTCAGGCGGAAGGCACCCAGCATCTCCCGCACGCTGCCCATGAGATTTTTGATGCTGCTTCTGGAGAGATAAAGACGGTCCGCCACATCATCCAGTCTGATGTAATTCCCCTGGGACAGGAGGATCCGCACGATCCGGTTTGCCCGGTCCTCATATTCCTGGGTATAGTTGAACCGGGAAAACCGGTACACCAGCTTTTCCTCCAGCTCTCCGAAGCGCTCCCGGTCCGTCACTTCCATGGAATATCCTTTTCCTTTTCTGGACGTCAGGAGACAGCCGTTCTCCTCTGCCATCTCCTTAAGCCTGGTCAGATCGTTTTTCACCGTTCTCTCGCTGACTCCCGCATACCGGGCCAGCTCTCCCGATGTGACCCACTGGGGAGACTGGATGAGATAGTACCACAGTTTCATCAGCCTTGTATCTTCCACAGCCATTCCTCCGTTCCTTTTGCCCATTGTATCACGGACCGCCGGAAATGACAATTTCTGCCCCAGGACAGGCCGGAATTTCCCGCGGATTTTCCCGTTCCGAAACCGTTTGACACTCTACACAAACTATGCTATTCTGTACATAACCGCAGCAATGCGGCCAGATTATCTTTTATTCTTTTAATTTTTTTGGAGGTATCATATGAAGGGTACAGTTAAGTGGTTTAACAACCAGAAAGGATACGGCTTCATCTGCGACGAGCAGGGAAATGACGTATTCGTACATTACACCGGACTGAACATGGAAGGCTTCAAGTCCCTGGACGAGGGCGCTGCCGTAGAGTTCGATGTAGTAAACGGAACGAAAGGACCTCAGGCAACCAACGTTACGAAATTATAATTTTTATAATGGGCCAACCAATGTACCTTTTTCATAAAATAGAAGAATTATTTTTTTGAAATAAGTTATATGGATTGAGACGTGATTGCAAAAAGCGCCGGACCGGCGGGGATATCCCGCCGGCAGGCGCTTTTTTCTGTTTACGGAAACTGATCCTGCATATAGGAGCGCAGAAGCTCATAGAGTTCCGGAAGCTCCCGGTTTAAGGCCACCGGGCGCTGCTTTTTGGAAGAATAATAACAGTGCTCGCTCTCCGCCGTAAACCGCAGGCTTCCGTCTTCCCCCACGATCCGGTAGCTGAGCACCGCCCGCATGGGCTTTAGCTCCTTCGGCGTCACATAGATTTTTACGGTCTCCCGGAACCGGGTCATCTTCCTGTACCGGCAGTTTATGCCGAGTACAGCAAAATCAATCCCGTTCTCCACGCTCTTTTCATAGCCGTAGCCGATCTTATCCAGGAAATCCACCCTGGCCTCCTCCAGCCACTTAATGTAGTTGATGTGATTGATAATTCCCATCTGGTCTGTCTCGTGGTACTGGGTCACCCGCTCGTATGGCTCCGCCTGCCTGCGTCCCTGATCCTCATGTTCCGCCTGCCCGCATACCCGATCCGCACGCTCTGCCTCCATAGTCTCACGCCTCCTTTTCCTGCGGCCGCGGCCGTCTCTTATCTGGCCTTTGTCAGCAGCTCCTTCAGCTCATCCACCGTAAATTCATAGTTCTTGTTGCAGAAATGGCAGTTGACTTCGATGCTCTTTCCCTCATCGATCATATCCTGAATCTCTTTGCCGCCGATGCTGATAATGGCCTTCTCCACCCGCTCCTTTGTGCAGTTGCAGAAAAACCGGGTGGGCATCCTGTCTAAAATCTCCAGTCCGAACTCTCCCAGAATGTGCTCCAGGATCATCTCCGGACTGCTGCCCTGATCCAGAAGGCTGGTGATGGATGTGATCTCTCCAAGAGTCTTTTCCAGCCGGGAAATCATCTCCTCCGACGCGCCGGGCATCAGCTGCAGGATAAATCCTCCCGCCTGGCGCACTGTGTTGTCCTTATTCATGAGCACGCCCAGGGCCACGGAAGACGGCGTCTGCTCCGATGTGGCGTAGTAATAGGTCAGATCTTCCGCGATCTCCCCCGTCACCAGGATGGTCTGTCCCACATAGGGTTCCTTTAAGCCCACGTCCCGGATTACGCTTAACACGCCCACGCCCAGGGCGCCGCCCACATCCAGCTTGCCCTTCCCATTGGGCGGCAGCATGACGCCAGGATTGAAAACGTATCCCTTCACATCTCCTTTTGAGTCTGCCGTCACCGTCAGGCCGCCGATGGGGCCGTCTCCCTCGATCTTAAGGGTGAGGAGGTCGTTTTCCCCCTTCATCATCACTCCCATCATCCCGGCGGCGGTCAAAAGCCTCCCCAGGGCCGCCGTGGCCACCGGGCTGGTGTTGTGAGCCTTCCTGGCGTATTCCACCAGGTCTCTCGTCGTGGACGCAAACGCGCGGATCTGACCGTCCGCCGCCGTCGCCCTTACAATATAGTCTGTCATAGATTTTCGTTCCTCTCTGTCTTTCCTTTTTCCCGGAATACGGCATAAATCCGCTCCGAATCTTCCCTGGGCGCTTCCCTGGTGAAGGCGTTGTAGAAAGCCTCAAATTTCATTCCGGCCCTCTCTCCCATAGCCCGGATCTCCTCCGGCCGGTAGGCCTTCTGATAGTGAGTTTCCTCGTATTTCCGGTACAGCCCGTCCCTGCCCTCCTTCACGAAGACAGCCAGGTCGTACTCGTTGATCCGCTCTTCCTCATCGTAGTAGTTGTCCCAGATAAAACTGCCGTCCTCCCGGTTCTCCGCGATGGTGGTATCCCCCATCTGACGGTACTTGTACTCCGTATTCAGATCAAATATAAAGACGCCGCCCGGATCCAGGTAATTGTTCACCAGACGGAACACCTGCTCCAGCTCCTCCGGCTCCAGAATATAATTCATGGAATCGCAGACAGACACCACTGCCCGGACTGTTCCGTACAGCTCAAACTCCCTCATGTCCTGGCACAGGTACAGTATGTCTCTTCCGGAGGCCGCTTTTTTTTCCATTGCCATCTCCAGCATTTCCTCTGAGTTGTCCACGCCGATCATATCATAGCCTTCCGCAGCCAGAAGCTCCGTCATGGTTCCTGTCCCGCAGCCCAGATCCAGAACCAGACCGCTGTCCGCTCCATACTCCCGGAGAAGTCCCGTCAGGTAGAGGCACCACTCTTCATAGGGCACATTGTCCATAAACAGGTCATAGACCTCCGCAAACCCGGAATATGCTTCCATCTTCCGTCCTCCCGTCAGTCCACCTGAGCCAGAAGATAGTCCTCCAGCTCTTCCACTGTGGCTGCAATGTATCCGGCTCCCGCCGTCTCCAGCTCCTCTCTGCTGCCGTAGCCGTAGAGAACGCCGATGGAATCCATCCCCACTTCCTTTGCCCCCAGAACGTCGTGCTTCCGGTCTCCGATCATCACCGCTTCCGACAGGTCCGTGATTCCCTCTTTCTCCAGGAGATAGCGGATCACGTCCGCCTTCCGGACCCGCTCGCCCTCGCTGTCCGCTCCTGCCACATAGACAAAATAGTCAGCAAAGCCGAAATATTTCATCACAATCCCTGCTGTGGTCTCCGGCTTGGAAGTCGCCACATACAGCTGATAGCCGGCGCACTTCAGAGCTCCCAGCATCTCCCGGATACCGGGATATTCTTTGTTTTCGTAAACACCCTTTTCCGTATAGTATGCCCGGAAAACCTTTACAGCCTCCTCCGCCTGCTCTCTGGAAAGTCCGGCATACTCCTGAAACTGATCCCACAGAGGCGGCCCGATAAACGGCCTCAGCTTCGTCCGGTCCTCCACTTCTATCCCAAAATGTCTCAGCGCCAGCTGAACCGCCTTTGTAATCCCTTCTTCCGGATCCGTCAGCGTTCCGTCCAGATCAAACAGTAAATATTTCTTCATCTCGTCCTACCCTCTCCTCTCTCAAAGCATGGGACTTCAAACGTTCTTTTTCAGGACATTTCTGCTGTCATTTTTTCCGCAGCAAAAAGGACTGACCCCAAATCGATCAGTCCTAATCTTACAGTAATTCTCTCTTTTCGTCAACCCTCACGCCGTCCCGCCTCCGGCCTACCGGAAAAACTCGTGGCCGTCATGGGAGAACAGATAGGTCAGGCTCCGGTCAAACCAGCCGGCAGCCCCTCTTCTGGATTTTCCCCGGTTCATGAAGAACAGAGCTCCCTGGGAGTAGTCCTCTCCTGCCAGCGCCCGGTCCACACACTCCACCGTCTCCTGAGTCACCTGAACCCGGTTGATGCTTCCGTTGGACACCGGTGAAAACTGGTTCGCCTGGTAGACCACGCCCCGGATCGTATTGGGAAATCTGGAGCTTTTCACCCGGTTGATGATGACATTGGCCACCAGAATCTTGCCCTTTTCGTCACAGATTCCTGCCTCCGCCTGCACAATGCGCAGCAGCGTGCTGTAATCTTCCTCAGAACAGCCAATGGCCGCTCTGGCAGCTGCCTTCTCCTGCTCCTCCAGAATCTTTTTATTTTCTTCTGCCTGCTGTCTCAGCAGCTCCTCTTTCTCCAGCTGTTTCTGCACTGTCTGCTGGATCAGACCTCCGGTCAGTATATTTCCATCCCTCATGGCCTGTTTATCCACTGTATTCAGCTTCAGCTGAGTGTCGATCACATAGCCCGGGCCTGTCTGGCTTTCTTTTGTATGTTCGATCGTTCTGGCAGTTTCTGCAGCCGCCTCCGTGGAAACGGTCTCTGCCATGGCGTTCATGGGCGCCCCTGTCCCTGCGCTTCCCGTAGTCAGCGCAACGATAATCGTGACAGCGAGAGTTGCCGCAGCCGCCGCAAAACGATGTCGTTTTAAAGTCAGCATACACATTCCTCCTTTTGTTCGGGGTGACGCCCCAAATTATATGGGAGGATTGTTACGAAAGTCAATTCTTTTTTCACAATTTTGTCATATTCTTCTTCGTTTTTTTAATTATTTTTTTCATATATATGCTATCTGCACCATTTTAACCGGAAAAATATTGAGTTTTTTGTGATATATTCACCTCTTTCTATTTTTAAATTATTACATTTTTGTTAAATAATTTAACAAAAAAGACAGAGCCGTTTTTTCGGTTCTGTCTTATGTCAACTGATCATTCCTTTGTCAGAGAGATAAAAACGCCGTCCACATACTCTGCCAGAGCCTCCGGAGAGACGAGGATCTGCTTTCCTCTCATGCCTGCGCTGACGGCAATCCGGTCAAAAAGCACAGCCGTCTCTTCTATATAAGTGGGAAATTTCTTCTTCATTCCCACGGGAGAACAGCCGCCCCGGATATATCCGGTCACCCCCAGAAGATCCTTCATGGGGAGCATTTCCACCTTCTTGTCTCCGGCCGCCCTGGCCGCTTTCTTCAGATCCAGCTCCTCGTCCACCGGGATGCAGCACACCAGATATCCGGTTCTCTCCCCCTTTAACACCAGGGTCTTAAACACGCTGTCATGATCTTCTCCCATCACATCTGCTGCATGGGAGCCGGACAGATCCTTCTCGTCCACCTGGTACTCTCTGGCCTCGTAGGGAATCCCCGCCTGGTCCAGAAGCCGCATCACATTGGTCTTTTCCACCCCGTTCATTTTAACGCCTCCAGAAACTCTCCCAGAAGCCCATCGGCGTACTCTCCCCTGTAGGTGCCCTCAAAGAAGCGCTTCAGCCCTTCCGTGCTCAGCCGTCTCCAGCTCTCTTCCTCTCTACCGGCCACAATGGGGAAAAACAGGGCTCCGTTCTTCTCCGCCGCCCGTTTGTCCCCGGGCGCATCTCCCAGCATCAGAACACAATCCCGGTCATAGCCCTCCGCCATCAGCCTGGCGATGCAGCTGGCCTTGGAGCCGGAATCCTGAGCCATTACCTCTTTTACAAAGGCAATCAGCCCGTGGCGGTTCCACTCCGCCTCCACAGATTCCCGGTTGGCTGATGACACCACTGCCAGATCCGCCTGACGGCTCATCTGCTCCAGGGTCTCTCTCACGCCGGCAAAGGGACGGCTGGGGGGCAGAGCCGAAATCTCCTGATTGCTGGTGATGGACCAGTCCAGCACCTTCTTTAGCAGGGGGCTGTCCGTCCGCCCGATCTGTCTCTCCAGACTTTCGTTTGAAAATGTATCCGTCTCGGAAAGCCAAAGGGACAGATCCGTCAGATCCTCTTTCAGAAATCCCCGCTTCCCGCACTCTTTCAGCGCCAGTTCCAGCCCCTTAAACCGGTTGATTCCCCGGTCCACGGAGTACAGACTGAACCGGTTCCAGATTTCCTCCGCTTCCTTTCTGTGAGCTTCCATATGCCATTTTTCCACCATCAGGGGGGCAAAACACTGTTTATGCTTTGCGTCCATGGTATCCAGAGCGCAGCCGTCTGAATCCACGCACACCAAAAATTTCTTTCGTTCCATGTCGTCTCTCCTATCTGTCGTTCATCTGTCGGGGACTGGCATACCGCCTGTCCTTTGAATCTACAGCATACATGATTCCGGCACTTTTTTCAAGGCTCATCTCTCACGATCCGCACCTGGTCCACCCGCTTGTCGTCCATCTTCAGCACCGTGATTTCCAGATCCTCAAAGCGGAACTGTTCTCCCTCAGAGGGAATCTTTTCCGCAATCTCCATCACCCAGCCGCTCACCGTCAGCACGTCAAACTCCCGTTCTTTCCCCAGACGCTCAAAGAGCTTCTCCACATTGGCGCTTCCCATGACCAGATATTCCCTGTCGGAGATCTGTTCCACCTCATGGACCACCTTATCGTGCTCGTCCCAGATCTCTCCCACCAGCTCTTCCAGAATGTCCTCCAGGGTCACAATACCCGCCGTTCCTCCAAATTCATCCAGCACCACGGCGATGTGCATTTTCTTCTGCTGCAGTTCTTTTAACAGCTGGCCGATCTTTTTCCCCATGGCGATGTACAGGGCCGGCCGTATGATCTCCTCCAGCTTTTTATCGGTGCGGTAAATGTAATTGTAGAAATCCTTCTGATAGATAATTCCCACAATATTATCAATATCATCCCGGTATACGGGCAGCCGGGAAAATCCGGTGTCCGCAAAGGTATCTGCAATCTCCTCCTGGGAGGCGTCTGCAGAGACTGCTGCCACATCAATTCTGGGGGTCAGCACATCTTCTGCCGCCAGGTCGGAAAATTCAATGGCGCTGCGGATGAGGGTTCCCTCCTGATCGTCGATGCCCCCTTCCTGCCTGGCCTCTTCCACCATAATAAGCAGCTCCTCCTCTGTGATGCCGCTTTCCTCCGAAAACTTGAAAATTGCAGAGAGGAGCTTTTTCCACTGGGCAAAGAGAAAATTGGCCGGGCTCAGAATCACTGTGAGCACCTGCAGAATCGGTGCGGAGAACATGGCAAACGTCTCCGGCATCTCCTTGGAAATACTTTTAGGCGAAACCTCACCGAATACCAGAACCACAATGGTCATCACCAGGGTGGAGAGGCTGGAGCCCCGCTCCTCTCCCAGGAAACGGACGAAAATCACCGTGGCCAGAGAGGTGCTGGTGATATTTACAATGTTGTTGCCGATCAGAATGGTGGACAGCAGACTGTCATAATTTTCCGAAAGGCGGAGGACCAGGGCAGCCCTCTTGTTTCCCTTATCCGCCAGATTCTTCATGCGAACCCGGTTCAGGGAGGAAAAGGCTCCTCTCTGCAATTTTCAAGT
>DXBC01000001.1 GCA_019116745.1 Candidatus Lachnoclostridium stercorigallinarum | reverse complement strand
GGTAAGTTTATGACATCTTCACAAAAATCAGGATGATAAACTTTTGTCGTGGGAACGCTGTGGAAAGAGGAAAAAAATTGTGGACAATGTGGATAACTTGGTGTATAACTGCTTTTTCTGTGAAAAACGAGGTTTTGGGCTGTGGAAAAAAATGGTGGATTCTGTAGAGGAAAAATGTGGAAAATGTGGAAAACCTGAAAAGGAACCTGTGTTCTTGTGCAATGTGCTAAGTTTACCATAATTTTACAATTATGTAAACACTTAAGTTGTGACGTCACTGTGAATATTGTTAATTTTTCATGAACAAGTTGAATAAGCGAAAGGATGGTGTTACAATATACAGGATTATGAGATATTCTGCGGGCAGATCCCGGCCCTGCAGAGACTTCAGTGGAGAAAAGCAGGCGGCAGCCTGCCGTTGGAGTATTATATAGAAGTAGGAGAAAATAAATGAACATTATTGAAAAAGTCTTTGGTACACACAGCGAGCGGGAATTGAAGCTCATTTATCCGATTGTGGATAAAATAGAAGCGCTGAGACCGGAGATGGTGGAGCTGACCGACGAGGAACTGAAGGACAAAACCCGTCAGTTTAAGGAGAGGCTGGCTGCCGGCGAGACGCTGGACGATATTCTGCCGGAGGCATTTGCCACGGTGAGAGAGGCCGCCAGAAGGACTCTGAATATGGAACATTACCGGGTACAGCTCATCGGCGGCATCGTACTTCATCAGGGACGTATCGCGGAGATGAGAACCGGTGAAGGAAAGACGCTGGTATCCACCGCTCCCGCCTACTTAAATGCCCTGGCGGGCAAGGGCGTTCACATTGTCACGGTCAACGACTACCTGGCAAAGCGTGACGCCGAGTGGATGGGACGGGTTCATGAGTTTCTGGGCCTGACTGTTGGCGTGGTGCTCAACAGCATGAGTACGGAAGAGAGAAAGAAAGCCTATGCCTGCGACATTACCTACGTGACCAACAACGAGCTGGGCTTTGATTATCTGAGAGACAACATGGCCATCTACAAGGAGCAGATGGTTTTGAGAGATCTGGATTACGCCATCATCGACGAGGTGGACTCCGTTCTCATCGATGAGGCCAGAACGCCTCTGATCATTTCCGGTCAGAGCGGAAAGTCCACGAAGCTCTATGAGGTCTGCGATATCCTGGCCCGTCAGCTGGAGCGTGGCGAGGAGTCGGGAGAGTTTTCCAAGATCGGCGCCATTATGGGCGAGGAGATCGAGGAGACGGGAGACTTCATCGTCAATGAGAAAGACAAGATCGTGAACCTGACCGAGCAGGGCGTAAGAAAGGTGGAGGAATTCTTCCATATTGAAAACCTGGCGGATCCGGAAAATCTGGAGATCCAGCACAACATTATCCTGGCTCTGCGGGCCAACTACCTGATGTTCCGGGATAAGGACTATGTGGTAAAGGACGACGAGGTGCTCATCGTAGACGAATTCACCGGCCGTATCATGCCGGGACGCCGCTATTCCGACGGCCTGCATCAGGCAATCGAGGCGAAAGAGCATGTAAAGGTAAAGAGAGAGAGCAAGACTCTGGCTACCATCACATTCCAGAACTTCTTCAACAAGTTCCGCAAGAAGGCAGGTATGACCGGTACGGCTCTGACTGAGGAGAAAGAGTTCCGGAATACCTACGGTATGGACGCTGTGGCGATCCCCACCAACAAGCCGGTTATCCGTGTGGACCACGAGGACGCCGTATATAAGACAAAGAGAGAAAAATTCAACGCCGTGGTCAATGATATTGTGGCCACCCACGAGAAAGGTCAGCCGGTGCTGGTAGGTACCATCACCATCGAGACTTCCGAGATGCTCAGCCGGATGCTGAAGAAAAAAGGCATCCCCCACAAGGTGCTGAATGCGAAATATCATGAGCTGGAGGCAGAGATTGTGGCCGACGCCGGTATTCACGGCGCTGTGACCATCGCCACCAACATGGCCGGCCGTGGTACGGATATTAAGCTGGACGATGAGGCCAGAGCCCTGGGCGGACTGAAAATCATCGGTACGGAGCGCCACGAGTCGAGACGAATCGACAATCAGCTGCGCGGCCGTTCCGGACGTCAGGGAGACCCGGGTGAATCCAGATTCTATATTTCTCTGGAGGACGACCTGATGCGTCTCTTCGGTTCTGAGCGTCTGATGAATATGTTCAATGCTCTGGGCGTGCCGGAAGGGGAGCAGATCACCCACAAGATGCTGTCCAATGCCATTGAAAAGGCTCAGATGAAAATCGAGAACAACAACTACGGTATCCGTGAGAACCTGCTGAAATACGATGAGGTAAACAACGAGCAGAGAGAGATCATCTACGCCGAGAGAAGAAGAGTTCTGGACGGCGGTAGCATGAGAGACCTGATTCTGAAAATGATTACCGACATCGTGGAGAACGCCGTGGATATGTGCATCTCCGACGAGCAGTCTGCGGAGAAATGGGATTTCAAGGAGTTAAACAGCCTGCTGCTGCCCATCGTTCCCTTAGAGCCCCTGTCCTACTCGGATGAGATCAAGGGAATGAAGAAGAATGAGCTGAAGCATGACCTGAAGGAAAAGGCCATCAAGCTCTATGAGGCGAAAGAGGCGGAGTTCCCGGATCAGGAGCAGATCCGCGAGATTGAGCGGGTGGTGCTTCTGAAGGTGATCGACAACAAGTGGATGTCCCACATTGACGATATGGATCAGCTGCGCCAGGGCATCGGCCTTCAGGCTTACGGCCAGAGAGATCCCCTTATCGAGTACAAGATGAGCGCCTACGAGATGTTTGAGGGCATGACGGCCGCTATCCAGGAGGATACGGTCCGCATCCTGATGCACATCCGGGTGGAGCAGAAGGTGGAGAGAGAGCCGGCGGCGAAAGTGACCGGAACCAATAAGGACGTCAGCTCCGTGGCGGAGCCGAAGCGCCGCGAGGTGAAAAAGATTTACCCCAACGATCCCTGCCCCTGCGGAAGCGGCAAGAAATACAAACAGTGCTGCGGCAGAAAGCTGCTTCAGAACTGATACAGAAGAAAAGCCAGAAGCGGCGGGCCCGTAAAGAGCCCGCCGTGACGATAAAAGGGCAGTCTTGCACTGCCGTAAATAAAAATGAAAGAAGGTGACATTAGTGGTCGAGCTTGATCAGTTCAAGTACAAATTATCAACATTTCAGAAACCATTAGTGGAAGTGAGGGATTCACTTTAACCTGGACAGTAAGGAAAAGCGAATCGCAGAGCTGGACAAATATATGGAAGAACCGGATTTCTGGAACGATCCGGATCGCTCCACAAAGCTGATGAAGGAAGCCAAGAATCTGAAAGATACGGTGGAAGGCTTCCGGAAGCTGGAGACGGAATACGAGGAGATCGGCCTTCTCATCGAGATGGGAAATGAGGAAAACGACGCTTCCGTGATTCCCGAGGTGGAGGAAATGATGAATGCCTTTGAGGAAAAGCTGGAGACGCTGCGCATCAGCACCCTGCTTTCCGGCCAGTATGACAGCGCCAACGCCATTCTGCGTCTGAACGCGGGCGCCGGCGGAACGGAGTCCTGCGACTGGTGCGGAATGCTCTACCGTATGTATTGCCGCTGGGCGGACAGCAAAGGATTTTCCACAGAGGTTCTGGACTTCCTGGACGGTGAGGAAGCGGGCATCAAGTCTGTGACCGTGCAGATCAACGGAGAGAACGCCTACGGATACCTTCGCTCCGAGCACGGAGTGCACCGTCTGGTGCGGATTTCTCCCTTCAACGCGGCGGGAAAGAGGCAGACTTCTTTTGTGTCCTGTGACGTCATGCCGGATATTGAAGAAGATCTGGACGTGGAGATCGATCCCGATGATCTCAGAATCGACACCTATCGCTCCAGCGGAGCCGGCGGTCAGCACGTCAACAAGACGTCGTCAGCCATCCGTATCACCCATATTCCCACGGGAATCGTGGTGCAGTGTCAGAACGAGAGATCCCAGTTCCAGAACAAGGACAAGGCCATGCAGATGCTGAAGGCCAAACTGTTTATGCTGAAGCAGCAGGAGAACGCGGAAAAGCTGTCTGACATCCGGGGCGATGTCAAGGAGATTGGCTGGGGAAGCCAGATCCGCTCCTATGTGCTGCAGCCCTATACCATGGTAAAGGATCACCGCACCGGCTGCGAGAGCGGCAATGCGCAGGCTGTGCTGGACGGCGGCCTGGATCCGTTTATCAGCGCGTACTTAAAGTGGCAGAGCCTGGGCGGAAAGCCCCAGGATGACGGCGGCGAGATGTAAGCCGTCTGAGGAACCATACCCGTCCGTTTCCATAAGAGAGAGGTGCAATGAAAGACAAAAGCAAATATTTTGTGGTAAAGCAGAAGGCGGTTCCGGAGGTGCTGTTGAAGGTAGTGGAGGCCAAACGGCTGCTGGAGTCGGAACAGGCCATGACCATTCAGGAAGCTGCGGATCAGGTAGGCATCAGCAGAAGCTCCTTTTATAAGTATAAGGATGATATTTTTCCGTTTTATGACAACACAAAGGGAAAGACGGTGACCCTGGTGATTCAGATGGACGATATACAGGGGTGTCTGGCAAAAATTCTGGGTCATGTGGCCGCCTGCAAGGCAAATATTCTTACCATTCACCAGAGCATTCCGGTAAATGGAGTGGCTACAGTGACTCTGAGCGTTGGAGTGGGAGTTCAGACCGGCGACGTGTCCGGCCTGGCGGAAGAGATTCAGGAGATGCCGGGAATTCATTACGTGAAGATTCAGGCAGGTGAGTAAATGATGCTGGAGATGATCCGCACCTTGTTTCAGGGGATAGGAATTCCCTGTGTGTTTCATATGGTGACGGGGGCCTACTGCCCCGGCTGCGGCGGCACCCGCGCGGCGAAAGCTCTGATCACAGGCCATATTCTGCAGAGTCTTCGGTACAATCCTGTGGTGTGCTACGGCGCGGCCGCGGCTCTGATCTTCGGCCTTGCCTGGCTGTACTGCCGGTTTCGCCGCCGGCCCGGCCCGGGATTTCGCCGGATGGAGATATTTCTGTACGGAGGTCTGGTTCTGGCCCTTGTAAACTGTATTTACAAAAATTATATGCTGCTGGTGAGAGGAGTGGATCTTCTCGCCTGAATGCAGAAAAAGCAGAGGCTGCCGCCGGGGCAGGTCCTCTGCTTTTTGAGTTCGTTTGAATAAAAGATGGAGCCCGTTCTCCGAACCTTAAAGAGTGGGGATGGCTCCGCTGTTCCAGCTGTCCAGAAACTGCTGCATCAGCTGATTGTACTGGGGGCCCAGAGTGGGGCTGGGCAGGATCACCTGATATACGAACATTACCATGACGAAGGTGATGAGGCTGAAGAAGATGCCGACTGCGGAAGCGATCAGTCCGGCCATGGCCTGCCCCATAAAATGACCGTCGTTATAGACTCTGGAAATCAGCGCCAGGGCGATGCCTGTCATTCCCAGAGGGAACTGGATCAGGGGTGAAAAACAGAACAAAATAGAAGCGGCGCCGGCCAGAATGGAAAGAAAGGCCAGCTGAGCCGCGAGATTTCCGGAATTCTTTTTGGGATTCATGTTCATCCTCCGTAAGTCACAAATAAGTCTGCCTTTCCAGGCTATTAACTTTCTCATCTTATCATGAAACGGCGGGATTGTCCAGCCGACAGAAAGAATCTCTGGACAAGAACGGCGGACCAGGGGTATAATGCTCCCGAGAGTATGGAGCCGCCATAACTGAAATGATAACGGAGGACCGAAGAACATGGACATTATAAAGACACTGCAGACAGAACTGAATATAAAGTACAGCCAGGCAGAGGCTGCGGTAAAACTGATTGATGAGGGAAATACCATTCCTTTCATCGCCCGCTACCGCAAGGAGGCCACGGGAGCTCTGAATGACGAAGTGCTGCGCGCCCTGGATGAACGGCTGAAATACCTGCGCGGCCTGGAAGAAAAAAAGGAGCAGGTGATTGCTTCCATCCGGGATCAGGAGAAGCTGACGCCGGAGCTGGAGGAGCAGATCCGGTCTGCCGCCACCCTGGTGGCAGTGGATGACCTCTACCGCCCCTACCGGCCAAAGAGACGCACCAGGGCTATGATTGCAAGGGAAAAAGGCCTGGAACCCCTGGCGGATCTGATCTTGCTTCAGCGTCTGGAGGAACCGGCCGAGAAGGCGGCAGAGGCGTTTGTGTCAGAGGAAAAAGGAGTGGCAGACGAAAAAGAGGCCCTGGCGGGAGCTATGGACATTCTGGCGGAGCGGATCTCTGACAATGCCCAGTACCGCACCTACATTCGCCGTGCTACCGGGGATCAGGGAACGATTCAGTCTTCTGCAAAGAATCCGGATGAGAAGTCGGTCTATGAACATTATTATCAGTATGAGGAGCCGG
This sequence comes from Candidatus Lachnoclostridium stercorigallinarum, assembly GCA_019116745.1. Lineage (GTDB taxonomy): Bacteria > Bacillota > Clostridia > Lachnospirales > Lachnospiraceae > Lachnoclostridium_A > Lachnoclostridium_A stercorigallinarum. Next base: position 7,067 of record DXBC01000001.1, on the reverse strand, counting down.
TGAGAAAATGCGCCGGTCATCGGGTGCTGGCTCTGAACAGGGGGGAAGCAGAGAAATACCTGACCGTGAAGATTCTGGCGCCGGAGGAGGTGATCCTGCGGTATCTGGAAAAGCAGGTGATTATCAGGGATAATCCCAATACTGCCCCGGTGCTGCGGGCAGTGGTGGAGGACAGCTACAAGCGTCTGATCGCCCCGGCTATTGAGCGGGAGATCCGCGGCAGCCTGACGGAGAAGGCGGAGGACGGAGCCATAAAGGTGTTCGGGAAAAATCTGGAGCAGCTTCTCATGCAGCCTCCCATTGCCGGGCAGACGGTACTGGGCTGGGATCCGGCTTTCCGTACCGGATGCAAGCTGGCTGTGGTGGACGGCACGGGAAAGGTGCTGGATACGGTGGTTATTTATCCCACGGCGCCCCAGAATCGTGTGGAGGAGTCAAAGGAGACTTTAAAAAAGCTGATTTGCAAATATCACATCACTCTGATTTCTCTGGGAAACGGAACGGCGTCCAGAGAGTCGGAGCAGATTATTGTGGAGCTTTTAAAAGAGATTCCGGAACCGGTGCAGTATGTGATTGTAAACGAGGCGGGAGCTTCCGTTTACTCTGCCAGCAAGCTGGCTACAGAGGAATTCCCTCAGTTTGACGTGGGTCAGAGAAGTGCCGTATCCATTGCCAGACGGCTTCAGGATCCTCTGGCGGAGCTGGTGAAAATTGATCCCCGCTCCATTGGGGTAGGACAGTACCAGCATGATATGAATCAGAAGCATCTGAGCGAGACTCTGCAGGGAGTGGTGGAGGACTGCGTCAACAAGGTGGGCGTGGATTTGAATACGGCTTCCGCGTCTCTGCTGGAATACGTGTCGGGAGTCAATAAGACCATTGCGAGGAACATTGTGGCATACAGGGAGGAAAACGGTGCGTTCACCAGCCGGAAGCAACTTCTGAAGGTGGCAAAGCTGGGGCCGAAGGCATTTGAGCAGTGCGCCGGTTTCTTAAGAATCCAGGGAGGCAGCAATCCTCTGGACGGAACCAGCGTTCATCCGGAGAGCTACGGCGCAGCCGAGGCTCTTCTGAAAAAGCTGGGATATGAGATGAAGGATCTGACCCGCGGAGGTATTCCGGGGCTGGGACGGAAAGCAGGAGACTGCAGAAAGCTGGCGGAGCAGCTGGGCGTGGGTGAAATTACCCTGAAAGATATTGTGGGAGAGCTGGAAAAACCGGCGAGAGATCCCAGAGACGAGATGCCGAAGCCCATTCTGCGCACGGACGTGCTGGAGATGAAGGACTTGAAGCCGGGAATGATTCTGAAGGGAACGGTCCGCAACGTCATTGATTTCGGAGCGTTTGTGGATATCGGCGTTCATCAGGACGGCCTGGTGCACGTCTCTCAGATGACGGAGAGATATATCAAGCATCCCCTGGAAGCGGTGAGTGTGGGAGATATTGTAGAGGTCAAGGTGTTAAGCGTGGATCTGGAGAAGAAGCGGATCAGCCTGACCATGAAGCTGTAACAGCGCGGTGTGAGAGCGCGGCGAAACCGGACGCCGGCTCGTTGGGAAAGGATTGTGACAATGATCATAGAAACAAACAGTGCAGAGGAGACCTGGGCCCTGGGAAAACGGCTGGGAGAGCAGGCGGCAGTAGGAGAAGTCTACTGTCTGGACGGAGATCTGGGAACGGGAAAGACCGTTTTCACTCAGGGGTTTGCCGCCGGACTGGGCATAGAGGGGCCGGTGAACAGCCCTACCTTTACCATCCTGCAGCAGTATGACGACGGCAGGCTGCCTCTGTACCATTTTGATGTCTACCGCATCGGGGATGTGGAAGAGATGGATGAAATCGGTTATGAAGAATGTTTTTACGGGGATGGGGTCTGCCTGGTGGAGTGGTCCAGCCTGATTCAGGAGATCCTGCCCCGTCAGGTGATCCGGGTTGTCATTGAAAAAGACCTGGAAAAGGGATTTGATTACCGGAGGATTACCGTGGAGGGAAAAGAAGGATGAAAATACTGGGAATTGACAGCTCTTCACTGGTGGCATCCGCGGCCATCGTGACGGATGATATTTTGACGGCGGAATATACGGTGAATTTCAAAAAGACACACTCGCAGACGCTGCTGCCCATGATCGACGAGATTGTGTCCATGACAGACACCGATCTGGAGGAAATCGACGCCATCGCCGTGTCCGGCGGTCCCGGCTCTTTCACCGGCCTGCGGATCGGCTCCGCCACCGCAAAGGGGCTGGGCCTGGCTCTGAAAAAGCCGCTGATCCACGTTCCCACGGTGGACGCGCTGGCCTACAACCTGTGGGGGGCGGCGGATCTGGTGTGTCCCATTATGGATGCCAAGAGAAACCAGGTTTATACCGGAATTTACCGGATGCGGGAAGGATTGAGCATCGTAAAAGAGCAGTGCCCCATGGATATGAGAGGGCTGATGGAAAAGCTGAACGGGCTGGGGGAGCCTGTGATCTTTCTGGGAGACGGAGTGCCGGTTTACGAGCCTGTGATCCGTGAGACGGCAAAGGTGCCGTTTTCCTTCGCTCCGGCCCATATGAACCGCCAGAGGGCGGCGGCTGTGGCGGCCCTGGGAGCTGTTTACTACCGACAGGGACGGACGGAGACGGCGGCGGAGCACGGACCGGATTATATGAGAAAATCTCAGGCGGAGCGGGAGCGCCTGGGAGAAAGTCTGTGAGTATGGCAGCGGCCACGGAAATCCGCCTTATGACAGAGGATGATGCCGGACAGGCGGCCGCAGTGGAAACCCTCAGCTTTTCAGATCCCTGGAAGGAGGAGGTGTTTCGGGAATTTGCAGAGAGCCGTATGGACACCTGTCTGGGGGCGTGGGAGAGGGAGACGGATCGTTTCCTCGGCTATGCCGTCCTGCGGGAGATCGCCGGTGAGGGAGAACTTCTCCGGATTGCGGTGGATCCGCCTGCCCGTGGCAGGGGAACAGGCCGGAAACTGCTGGAAGCGGTGACAGAGACTGCCGGGAAACATGGAACAGAGGTGATCTTTCTGGAAGTGAGGGCCGGCAATGAAAAGGCTGTAAACCTGTACAGAACCGCCGGTTTCCGGGAGACGGGGAGGCGAAAGGCCTATTACCGCAATCCCACGGAGGACGCTCTGCTCATGGAGCTGCGCCCGGTTTGAAAGAATTACCACTTAACACGGGAAAATCGTATGGTATCATAGAGGGGTATCCGGACAGGGCGGCCGGAGTACAGAAAGGTGAGGATAACATGCGAAAGTACGGACACAGCGGCCGGCTGGAGACGGTGATCTGCAACGGCTGCGGGAAGAGACTGGTGGTGGAAGGCGGAATTGTGCGCGAGGGAGTGCTCAGCATTGATCACGCGTGGGATTTTTTCTCCGAAAAAGACGGGGAAGTTCATCATCTGGATTTGTGTGAGGCCTGCTGCGACCGAATCGCCGGAGAGCTTAAAATACCGGTGGAGATCGAGGAACAGACAGAGCTTCTGTAAGAGACGGAGAAGAGGGCCATATACCGGCGACGGGAGGCCCTCTTTTCTTCTGCCCGTCAGGCGAAAAGGCTTGATTCTCCGCCGCTTCCTGTGCTATGATTCCACATAGGGCCAAAATCCGGCTGCTGCGGCAGGGGATTGGCGTTTCCGGCGGCGGACGGCAGAAAGCCGCCGATGATAGAAGAAATGAGGAATGTTATGTTAGATATCTGTTTGCTGGGAACCGGCGGAATGATGCCCCTCCCTTACCGGTGGCTCACTTCTATGATGGCCCGCTGCGACGGCAGCAGCCTGCTCATCGATTGCGGCGAGGGGACCCAGGTGGCGTTAAAAGAAAAAGGCTGGAGCCCGAAGCCTATTGATGTGATCTGCTTTACCCATTATCATGCGGACCATATCAGCGGACTGCCGGGACTGCTCCTTACCATGGGAAATGCGGAGCGGACGGAGCCGTTGACTTTGGTTGGGCCGAAAGGTCTGGAGAGAGTGGTGGGCGCACTGCGGACCATTGCTCCGGAACTTCCGTTCCAGTTAAAGTTTGTGGAGCTCTCAGAGACCAGAGAGCAGATGAAAATCGGGCCGTACGTCATCGACGCGTACCGGGTCAATCACAATGTGGTCTGCTATGGCTACTCCATCTCCATTCCGAGAAAGGGAAAGTTTGACGTGGAGAGGGCGTTGGCGGCAGAAATTCCCCAGCGCTTCTGGAACCGGCTGCAGAAAGGGGAGACCCTGGAAGCGGACGGAAAGGTGTTTACTCCGGATATGGTGCTGGGGCCGGAGCGCCGCGGACTGAAGGTGACCTACTGTACCGATACCCGGCCGGTTCCGGTGATCGCCGAGTACGCAAAGGACGCGGATCTGTTTATCTGCGAGGGAATGTACGGCGAGGAAGGAAAAGAGACGAAGGCCAGGGAATATAAGCATATGACCATGTATGAAGCGGCCCGTCTGGCCCAGAAAGCTCAGCCCAGAGAAATGTGGCTCACCCATTACAGCCCGTCTCTGAACCGGCCGGAGGAATATATGGAAGCGGTCAGAAAACTGTTTCCCCGCGCGAAAGCGGCGAAGGACGGTTACACCCTGGAGCTTTCATTTGATGAAGGAGAATGAAAATGAATGAAGATGTACTGATACTGGCGATTGAGAGCTCCTGTGACGAGACGGCGGCGGCCGTGGTGAAAAACGGCCGTGAGGTGCTCTCCAATGTGATTTCCTCCCAGATCGACCTTCACACCCTGTACGGAGGAGTGGTGCCGGAAATCGCCTCCAGAAAACATATAGAAAAGATCAATCAGGTGATCGAGGAAGCCCTTTCCCAGGCGGGAGTGACTCTGGAGGAGATCACCGCCATCGGCGTCACCTACGGCCCGGGCCTGGTGGGAGCTCTGCTGGTGGGAGTGGCGGAGGCGAAGGCCATCGCCTACGCGGCCAAAAAGCCCCTGGTGGGCGTCCACCACATTGAAGGCCATGTGTCCGCCAATTTTATTGAACATCCCGATCTGGAGCCGCCGTTTATCTGCCTGATTGTCTCCGGCGGCCACACCCATCTGGTGGTGGTAAAGGATTACGGAGAATTTGAGATCATCGGCCGGACCAGGGACGACGCGGCGGGAGAGGCCTTTGACAAGGTGGCCCGTGCCGTGGGGCTGGGATATCCCGGCGGTCCGAAAGTTGACAAAGCGGCCAAAGAGGGCAATAAGCACGCGGTGGAGTTTCCCCGGGCCAAAATAGAGGGGGCTCCCTATGATTTCAGCTTCAGCGGCCTGAAATCTGCCGTGCTCAATTATATTAACCATGCCAGAATGACGGGCCAGGAAATCTGCGTGCCCGATCTGGTGGCGTCCTTCCAGAATGCGGTGGTGGATTCCCTGGTGAGCCGCACCGTGGCAGCGGCGAAGGAGTATGGCTATGATAAGGTGGCCATCGCCGGAGGCGTCGCATCCAATTCAGCGCTCCGGGCGGAGATGAAAAAGGCCTGCCGGAAGGCACATCTGAGCTTTTACCACCCTTCACCCATATTCTGTACGGACAATGCGGCCATGATCGGAGTTGCCGCTTACTATGAATATCAGAAAGGGGTCCGGGCCGGCTGGGACTTAAACGCGGTGCCCAACCTGAAACTGGGAGAGAGATAGGAAAAAACGCGGGGAGGCAGGAAGATGTCAGGGACGGAGAATACACAGAAGACGGCGGCCATTGTGCTGGCGGCAGGTCAGGGAAAACGGATGAAAAGCAGCGTGCAGAAACAGTTTCTGGAACTGGGAGGCAGGCCGCTCATCACCTATGCCCTTCAGCGGTTTGAGGAGAGCGGGGTGAACCAGATTGTCCTGGTGACAGGAAAAGCCGATGTGGAGTACTGCCGGGAGCACATTGTAAAGGCCTTTGGCTTCCGCAAGGTCACAGCCGTGGTGGCAGGAGGAAAAGAACGGTATCATTCGGTTTATGAGGGGCTGAAGGCTCTGGCGGGACAGGGAATTTCCCATGTGCTCATCCATGACGGAGCCAGACCCCTTCTCACGGATCAGATCATCCGCGACGCCCTGGAAGGCGCCAGGGCCTATTCCGCCTGTGTGATCGCCGTCCCGGTGAAAGATACCATAAAGATTGGGGACGAGAATCAGTTTGCTGTGGAAACTCCCAGGAGAGACCGGCTCTGGCAGATTCAGACTCCCCAGGCATTTTCCTATCCTCTGATTATGAATGCGTATGAAAAACTGTTTTCCAGGGAAGAGTACCAGAATGGGGTGACGGATGACGCCATGGTGGTGGAGACCATGACGGAAGTTCCGGTACGCCTGATTCCCGGGGATTATCGGAATATAAAAGTGACTACACCGGAGGACATGATCCTGGCGGAGGCGTTTTTGGGCGCTGCCGGGCAGGGGGTAAATGCCTGAAAAACAGGAAAAATGGCGAGAAATGGAAAATCAGAAAAAAAACTGAAAAAACTTCAAAAAAAGGGTTGACAAAAACGGTCTGATTAGATAGAATAAATGAGCACTTCGGCGAGAGCTCCTAAGTCGAGCGATGCGAAAGCACCGGAGAACGCACATGGAGAGATATCGAAGTGGTCATAACGAGGCGGTCTTGAAAACCGTTTGTCCGAAAGGGCGCGTGGGTTCGAATCCCACTCTCTCCGTTTGGACGAGCGACAGCCGTCCGATTATATAGAAGATTTGATTCAGCAGAAGTACCCAAGTGGCTGAAGGGGCTCCCCTGGAAAGGGAGTAGGTCGTTAGTAGCGGCGCGAGGGTTCAAATCCCTCCTTCTGCGCTGAAGATCAAAAAGATCTTCAAAAAAATAAAAAAAGTTGTTGACAAAGCGAACGACTTGTGATAACATAAGAGAGTTGCTGCTGAGACAACAACAAAGCAAAGAACCTTGAAAATTGAAGATTAAACAGTATGTAAAACCCTGAAAATTCTAAGAACAGAAGGTTCGGTTTGGACCTTGAGTTCGAGAAGAATTCAGAACGAAACCAAGTAAATGGATATGGTTGAAAATTAGCCAAGCGAATTTTGAACCGATCAAAACTTTTAACATGAGAGTTTGATCCTGGCTCAGGATGAACGCTGG
>DXBC01000050.1 GCA_019116745.1 Candidatus Lachnoclostridium stercorigallinarum | reverse complement strand
TCAGGCTCATTAAACGCTGCAGATCCATGGATCGAAAACCGCCTTTCGTAATTCATTTATTATTTAAAATGTTGAAATAGTAAATAGTTTGTGCGTTACGGCGCGAGGGACAGATGCAAACCGTATTAAATGGGTATGCTGGCAGAAATTGCAGTAACTATTCGTTAAAGTATTGTTTCGCGAATAAATATAGCACTATCCCCAACCGCCCGCAACATTCATATTTTATCAGTTTCTCCCGGTTTTTTCCACTGCAAATTATTAAGGGAATTTCTGATCAGATATTTCAGCTTCTCTTATTCCTGCAGCGGTCATTGAGGTTTCCTGGTTTGACGGGAAAATCCCGAAAACCACAGCCGCTGTGTATTTGCGGTCTGAATCACATTTTCGGGATTTTTTCAGAATTTTTCTGATATAGTTTATTCGCTTTAATATACCGTATATATCTATATTATTGCTCTAGATTGCTATATTCCGGGGCCGATTTCCTCGCTTTCATCGCTGCCGGAACCGCCGGCTGAAGTCTCTGCAGGCGGCGCGGACGGACCATCAGAAACGGCTTCTTCGTTCCGGTCATTTTGGCTGTCAAGGGATGACGGCCTTTCATCCGGAACATCTGTTCCCGGTCTGTTCTCAGAGGCAGATCCTGAAGATTCGGACGGATTTTTATTTCCCGGAGATGGTTTGTTTTCCTCACCGGGGACAGGCAGCTGACTGCCGGGACCGACTGTTTCGTCCTCTTCGGTTTCACTGGCAGACGTCTCTTCCTCTGTGGACTCGTCATTGGGCTCAATGGTCTCTTCCTCCGTGGTCTCTTCTGCTCCAGAGGTTTCCTCTGCAGATTCGGTCTCTGTCTCCGGAGGTACTGTTTCAGGAGTGGTTGCGGGAACACGGCCGCCGCCGGTATTGGCTTCCGGAGCATTCTCTCCCACTTCCGTCAGGCCGCTGTCCTCTCCGATCTTCTGGCTGATGGTTCTGACGGAGGCTGGTGCCTGATAGGATTCATCGCCGAAAAGAAGCTGATGAAGCTGTTCCACATTGCTCTCCAGTGTGGTTGGGATTACACAGTCCATTCTTCCGATTCTGGCGGTTTCTCTGGAGAACGGGAATCCGGTTGTCTCTGCGATCTGGTAGTTGCTTACATTTCTGGCCAGCGGAAGCAGGTCATCGATGCCAAGGTCAGTGGCAATCTGAGGAAGTACAGTCACCAGAATATTGTTCAGCTCTGAAAAGCTGGCATTTTTGGCTTTATCCAGTGCCAGACCGATCACTTTTCTCTGCCTTGCAGTACGGTTAAAGTCGGTATCCATCAGTCGCAGTCTTGCATAGGCTACCGCCTGAACTCCGTCCAGATGGTTCATGCCGGAATGCTCCAGCTGATGGGATCCGATTCCTGTGGAATTTACAGTTTCTGTAATGAAAGAATTGATGTAGGCAAATTCCGCATCACTGATTTCCAGGTCAATTCCTCCCAGGATATTGATGGCTTCTGCCACGGCTTTCCAGTTAAAGGTGGCGTAATTGTCAATCTGGAGATCCAGGTTTTCCTCCAGGGCAGCTACTGCCTGCGTATGGCCTCCTTTAAAATAGGCTTCATTAATTTTGTGATACGTGCCGTCGGAATCAATTTTCAGGTATGTATCCCGATATACGGAAACCAGAGTGATTTCACCGGTAGACCGTTCAATATTACAGAGCATTATCACATCCGAAAGGGCGTTTGCTTCCACGTTTCCGTCTCTGGAGTCCACGCCAAAGACAGCGACGGTCCAGTAGCCGTCGTCGTTGAGCCTGCGGAAAATGGTAAAGCCCGCAAAAAGAACCACTACCAGTGCCAGCAAAACCGTAAGGCGTATGATTTTTTTCTTCCTACGTTTTTTCCTCAAAGCCCTGGCACGACGGATCTTGCGCTCTTCAAATTCTTCCTGGTGCCGGTTAATAAAATCGGATTCTCTTTTTCTGGATGTCCGCTTTCTGTTTTTCATCCGTTCCAGTTCGTCTTCATATTCGTAACTCATAGTTTTCCTCCAGTTTTTTATTCTATCAGCTTTCTGTAATATTTCCAGTTGGCATCCAGCTCGCTGATGGTCACATTGTTGGCAGGGCCGCTGCTCTCATGGATGCAGAGGAGCTTGCCGTTGCTGCCCCATCCCAGAAACATGACGACATGGGCGTTTGTTCCCGTACGTACGATAATATCTCCCGGCTGCAGCTGGCTTCTGCTGACAGCGGTTCCGCACTGAATCAGTCCGCTGGTTCCCTCCGCCGGAAGCCGTTCTCCAGTCACAGACCAGTAAACCCAGGCAATCCAGCCGGAACAGTCCAGCCCTTTCCGGATTCGCCCTTTATAGTCAGAGCTCACCAGACTTCCAAAAGAGTTTCCTGAATATCCGGGAGCTGACGCTTTTCCTCCCCAGTAGTAGGGAACCCGGCCTACAGATTCCAGGGCAAACCGGATCAGTTCTCTTCTCTCCTGAGAGAGATTCTGGGGAAGATCGTCCATGTAGTCCGCAATCTCCTCTTCTGACATGGGTGTCTGAAGGGAAATATCGGAAATGCTCAGTCCATAATTTTCATACCAGTCCTGATGAGCCAGATCCTCTGCCAGAGATATGGTTTCCGCTGTCCAGCCCGGCCAGGACCCGGAAGCGGTGTTTCCTCGGCTGTCCAGTCCATAGAGACTGCTGCCTTCTTCTGTTCCCGTGATATGTACCGTAATATTCAGATCGATATGTCCCGGACAGACAGGGTTCTGCACCGCGGCAGCTTCTGTCTCCGGCTGAAGATCCGCTGCGGAGGCTTCCTGGTCGGCCGCTGCCTGTGCCGCATTTACCAGCATCTGCACATAGTCGCCGGGCCCCTGAAGTTCAGACGGGGTGGCCACCGCAGCAGGCGTTTCCTGGTAAGCAGAGACGTTTTGTGACTGGTCTGCGGATCCCTCTGAGGTCTCCTGAATTTCTGCGAGCTGTAGCGCATCCGGGGTCTGCCCGTCCAGCCTGGCAATACTCTCCTCTATGGCAGAATGCATCTGTACTCCCGGACCTGAGGCAGCCGCCCCAGCAGACGAGCCTGAACTAATCGAACCGGGGTCAGCCGTCTGAGAATCGGATTCCTGCGGCTCGTCCGCCTGTGACTCTTCCGCCTGAAAACCGGCTGTCTGAGCTCCTGCACTTTGAGTATCAGCCGTCTCTGAACGGCTGTCAGGATTCACAGAAGACGGCTGGGAGGCCGCATCGCCGGTTTCTTTGCTCTCTTCCGCCAGGATCTCCGCAATATCCTGAGTCATCTCCTCCTCTTCCGACAGATCCATGCACCCGTCACAGTAATACACGTCGCTCATGGAGATGTCATAGCTGTGGGAAAGGTTCCACAGCTCTGTCACGTATTCCAGAAACAGCTCCGTATCCCGGTAGTCGTGGTAAAATGTGTATACATTGGCCATGGACAGAATTTCTTTTACATTTGAGGTTCTGTCTGCTGCCTCCCCGTCTCCGTTCAGAACAGATAGATTGATCCGGCTCCAGGAGCCGATTTTCCAGGTGGAAGGGTCGTCCGGAAGCTGGTTTTCATCTTTTTTATTGTAATTTCCCATGATGGAATCTGCAGGACGTCCGAGCCTGCCGGCCATTTGCTCCGGAGTCATTCCGGACAGATTGTAAATATCTTCCAGCCAGTTCTGATCCATAATTTCCAGCTCGCGGTAAATCATTCCCATCTGGCTGTTCAGTACATCGGAGGTGTCTGCGCCCTCTGGAAACTCATAGACCAGGTTCAGAACATTGGGAAGGAGTTCGCTCTCATCTTCCTGGTCTTCAGTGGTTTCCGGTTCCGCGGGCAAAGCTGCGGCGGACCGGACTGGAGAATCAGGAATTCCCGTGTCGGCTGCCCCGGTCCAGACCGGGATCTGTCTGCCGATTCCCACAGTAAGCAGTCCGCCGGCCAGCATCCAGAGCACCCCTGCTTTGCATGCAGTGATTTTTTTATTCATCTATTGTCGTATCCTTTTAATCCGGTTATCCAAATAAAAACTATAACATACAATGGAAGGGAAAAACAGTCCCAAACCCTTAAAATTTATTTAATTCGGAGTGCAGAAACCAATCCCCACCAGTCTTTATATTGACGCTTTTTTCGGAAATCGCTATAATGTAGGCTATTAATGAAAAAGTGTACGGCGTGCCGCGGGGATTTTCCGGAATGCGGAAACGGCTGTCTGCCGGAACCTGCTGAAACAGACTAGAAAATGATTGGAGTGAACGATTTATGTGCGGAATTATTGGCTACACAGGCCCACTGCAGGCCAAAGATGTACTTTTGAACGGACTTTCCCAGCTGGAATACCGGGGTTATGACAGTGCGGGAATTGCTTATTTTGGACCGGAAACGGATGTTCATGTGGTGAAGACCACCGGTAAGGTGGCGCAGCTGAGAGAACTGTGCAAAAGCGTCCGGGAGGAAAGCCACTGCGGAATCGGCCACACCAGATGGGCTACCCACGGCGGGGTAACGGTGGAAAACGCCCATCCCCATCAGGCCGGAAAGGTGACCCTTATCCACAACGGCATCATTGAAAACTATCATCAGCTGACTGTAGATTTTCAACTGGAAGGCAAGCTGATCTCTCAGACGGACAGCGAGGTAGCGGCCAGGGTGCTGGATGCCATTTACGACGGGGATCCGCTGGCATCCATCCGCCGCCTGATTCCCCTTCTGGAGGGCTCTTACGGCTTCTGTATCCTGTTTTCTGATCATCCCGGAGAAATCTATGCCGTGCGCAATGTAAGTCCACTGGTGGCCGCATACACCCATTCCGGGTCCATTATCGCATCAGATCTCACGGCGCTGATTCCTTATACGAAAAAATATGCTGTTGTACCGGAAAACAAGATTGTCAGGCTGACGCCCTACCGTATGGAATTTTATGAGATGGACGGTCAGCCGGCCAGACCGGAATTTCTGGAAGTGAACTGGGATACGGATGCGGCCATGAAGAACGGTTTTCCCCATTTTATGCTGAAAGAGATCCACGAACAGCCGGAGGCACTGAAAAATACCATTCTTCCCCGGCTTTCCAGAGGACTTCCGGATTTTGGGGAGGACAAAATCCCGGATGCTCTGTTTGCCCGGTGCAGTCAGATCCGGATTGTGGCCTGCGGCACGGCCATGCACGCCGGAATGGTGGCCAGAGCTGTCATGGAGCCCCTTCTTCGGATTCCGGTTCTGGTTTCCGTCGCTTCGGAATTCCGTTACGAGGATCCGCTGGTCAGTGAGGAAACCCTGACCATTGTGATCTCCCAGTCCGGGGAAACCATCGATACGCTGGCGGCTCTTCGGCTGGCAAAAGAGCTGGGATCCAGAGTTTTGTCCGTAGTCAATGTAAAGGGCTCTACCATTGCCAGAGAAAGTGATTTTGTGCTTTATACCCATGCGGGACCGGAAATCGCCGTGGCCAGCACGAAGGCCTACTCCGTACAGCTGGCGGCCCTTTATATGATTGCCTGCCGCATGGCCCTTGTGAGGGGGAAGATGACGGAGGAAGAAGGAGCCGCGTTTATGAAGGACCTTCTGGATGTAATTCCGGCTATGGAGGAAATGCTGCGTCAGTCGGAGGAGATCAAAAATATTGTGCGGCCCCTGGTGGACAAACCGGATGCTTTCTTTATCGGCCGCAACCTGGACTACGCCTTTTCCCTGGAAGGCGCATTGAAACTGAAGGAAATTTCCTACATTCACGCCGATGCCTATGCTGCCGGTGAGCTGAAGCACGGAACCATCGCCCTGATCGCCGACCAGGTTCCGGTGATCGCACTGGCCACCCAGGACCGGGTATTTTCTAAAATGATTTCCAATGTGCGTGAGGTAAAAGCAAGAGGGGCTTATGTGATTCTGATCACAAAAAACGGCGCAGAGGCAGCCGCAGATCTGGCAGACGTCCGCATCCGGATTCCAGATCTTCATGACCGGTTTACGGTATTTCCCATCGCAGTGGTTCTCCAGCTTATTGCCTACTACGCTTCTCTCCTCAAAGGGCTGGATGTGGATCAGCCCAGGAACCTGGCAAAATCCGTCACAGTAGAGTGACGGAGCCCGCGATCCTGCCACGATCGGATAGGGAAAGTTCCTTCCCCTATCCGATTCGCGATACCACAGGCAGCTCACAGCAGAGCTGTTCGCTGTCCGTTGCCCGGCAAATGTCCGCCCCAAGCTGGCGGCCGCTTGCCGGGCGTATCGC
>DXBC01000049.1 GCA_019116745.1 Candidatus Lachnoclostridium stercorigallinarum | reverse complement strand
TGGAAGAAAAAGAGATCCGGGACCTGTTTGTCCGCTGGGGAAATCGAAAAGAAATAAAGAAAGGCCAGTACATTTATGATCCGTCTGTCTCCAGAGCGGTGAGCGAGGCTTATTATCTGGACGAGGGCGTCGCTGCCCTGACTTCCATAAGCCAGGAAGGGGAAGAGAAAGTATTCCTCTACTTCGGGGAGCAGCGGATCATCGGGTTTGCCGATATTCTGGCGCGGAAATATCGCTGCGGAACCATGATGAACCAGTTCTGCGCTCCCGTCCCCTTCTGGATCATGGCCAAAACCGCCTGCACTTACTATGCCATGACGGAGCCGGTCTTTTCCAGGCTGATGAACGAGGACTCCCGCTTTATGGACGCTATCCTGAAAAGCATCTGTCTCAACTACCTGGAAATCATCAACAAATTTCAGCATATTCAGGATGTGGACAACGAGACCATGTTCTGCGAATGGCTGCTGAGCTGCCGGGTGATCCGGGACGGCAGAAGTGTGATTCCAAAGGCCTTCACTTTCACGGAAGCGGCCCGATATCTGGATATGCATCCGGTTACTGTCAGCCGGATCGCCGGAAAGCTGAAGCGTCAGGGGCTCATCAGCCGTGCGGACGGAAGCCTGGTCATCACAGACGAAAAGCGCCTCTGGGAACGGATTCAGGAAAAACGGACTGTCTCCGGCAGAATTGGCCACGACAGTCCGGCCTCCCTTTAAAATCCCCGTTTTCTCAGATCCTCTACCAGTTTCACATAAAATTCACGCACATCAAAATCCCGGATATCCTCCCGGTTTAAGTCGATCATATCTCCGTGGGAGATCCCCCGCTTTCCATGGACGGTGAGAAAGGTAAATTTCTCCCCCCATGGAAACGAACTCTCCGCCACCAGACCGTCATTGGGCCCGTCAAAATACTTTACCAGATGGTGAGAGAAATTTAAGGGGAAGCGGCCGCCTCCCGCCCGGTTCAGCCTGGATCCGACGCTCTGGTAGAACACTTCCGGGCAGTTTTTTACTTTTTCGTTAAATTTTTCACAGGAAGAGGCCGTCAAATCTCCCACTGCCGCCAGAAAATCAGGATTTTCATCCCCCAGACGCTTCAGCGTCCGGTTATAGCCTGCCGCAACCTTTTTCTGAACTCTGTCCGGAATCACCTCCAGCAGATAGTCCGCAAACACACAGCCCCGATGAGGAGTGTTGATGGTAGTCAGGGACGCCACATACCGGTCCATTCCCAGACAGCTTACGGCAAACCGGGTATCCAGTCCTCCTTTGGAGTGTGCGATCACGTTCACTTTCCCGCATCCCGTCTCCTCCGTGATCTTTCGGATCCGCTCCGCCAGCTCCCCGGCACTGTCTGCCACAGAAGCTGCGGACTGATGATTTCCATAGTGGATCACCGCCCCGTTTTCCTCCAGCTCCTTTGGAATCCTCCCCCAGTAATTGAAGTATTGGAAATCCCGGAAAAACACACCGTGCACCAGAAGGAGAGGATATTTTGTCCTGCAGATCTGCTCTTCTTTCCGCTTCCGGTTCCTCTCTGCCCGCATGCTCTCAAACCGAACCTCACCGGAAGTCACGGAAATGATCTTCCACAGGGCCGCCAGATTTGCCCCGGGGATCCAGCCGCAGGCAATCCCCAGAATCCTCCATTTCAGCCCCAGCTGAAAGGAGGTGAGATAAACCCGGATGATGCCGTTCCAGAATACCGCAGCCTCCGCCAGCACCAGAACCGCCAGATTCCACAGACAGATCCCCCGCTCCCCCGGAACCAGCTTCACAAACAGAACAATCTCAAAAACTATCGATGCCGTCCCTGACGTCAGAAACAGACCCAGAAGCTCACAGCCGTCCCCCAGGATCCGTAACCGCCGGCCGGGCAGCTTCCGGTTTTCCAGGGACGGAACCGCCTGGATTATCAGAAACAGCAAAACCGCGCCTGCGGCCGCTGTTCCGGGCAGCCCCAGGTGCACCAGGGCAGGCAGATTGGCCGTCAGAAACAGGACGATGCAGGCACAGGCTCTCATCACGTATTTCATTTCCAGATCCTCACTCATTTCTCAGCGTCCCTCTCCGTGCCGCCGTCACTGCTCTGTCCGTGTTAAACGGACACTAATCTCTCCCGATGAAAGTTCTTCCCTCTCTCCGTCCTCATACTCCACCAGCAGGTGGCAGTCTCTGTCCACATCCAGGGCTTTCGCCTTTCTCTTTCTCCCCTGCTTTAATACCAGGACTTCCTTTCCGATCACCAGGCTCCGCTTTCGGTATTTCTCCACGTAGCTTCCCTCTGCGCCGGCGCGGTAGTATACCATAAACCGATTCAGGAATTCCGCAGCCAAACGATTCTTCCCGTCATTTTGGCGTTCCGGAAATACCGCTCCGGCAATCTCCCCGATCTCCGGAGGAAATCCTCCTTCCGGAGCATAGGCGTTAAAGCCGATGCCCAGCACCACATAATCCAGGCGGCCGCTTTCCAGACCCATGGATGCCTCCGTCAGGATTCCGCTCACCTTCCGGCCGTCCATGAAAATGTCGTTGACCCATTTGATCCGGGCTGTTCTCTCCCCCAGGGCTTCAATGGCCTCACAGGCGGCCACCGCCGCCATGGTGGTGATATGTACAGCCTGTTCCGGAAGCCAGGTGTCCGGCCGGAGCAGCAGGCTTAAATAGACTCCTGTATCTGCCGGAGAGAAGAAGCGGCGGCCCAGCCTTCCCTTTCCCTCCGTCTGGGAAACAGCCGCCACCACAGTGCCCTCCGGAGCTCCCGCAGCCGCTTTTTCCCGGAGCAGGTTGTTTGTGGAACCCGTCTCCCGGAACACTTCCAGCTTCAGGGAAGAACAGGACGGCTGCAGGTATCTGCCGATCCCCTGAGCCGACAGGATATCCGTCTCCTCTGAAAGACTGTAGCCCCGGTTTTGAACTGCGTTCACCTGGTACCCCTCATTTCTCAGACCCTGAATCCCTTTCCAGACGGCCGCTCTGGATATATTCAGCCGCTTTGCCGCCTCTTCTCCGGAAATGTACTGTCCGCGGTTCTGCTCCAGCAGATCCAGCAGCTGCTCTTTTGTTCCTGCCATATTTTTTCCGCCTCCATCTCCGCCCTGCCGGGCGTTTTCTACGGTCTATGGTAGCATAAGGCGGAAAAACAATCAACCTATCTCTTCTTTACCAGGTAGCTGAGCCAGACTCCGTCTCCCGAATCCCCTATGTGAGCAATCTGATTCCCACCGGCGGAGAAACGGACGCCGTTTAAAAAATATTTATCTCATTTCATAAAAATTGTAAGCTCTGTCCGCTACACTGTGTCTGAAAGAAAACATACACCAGTTATGTAAGGAGGCAGTTATGAAACGGACAGTTATTATTCCGGCGCTGAATCCGGACCCTGTTTTACTCCAGATCGCCAGAGAAGTCTGGAAACACAAAAACTTTGTCATCGTTATGGACGATGGAAGTGATCCATCCTGTCAGGAGCTGTTTGAGACCATCAGCGAGACCTGCGTCGTCCTTCACCACCCTGAAAACAGAGGAAAGGGAGAGGCCATCCGGACCGTTTTCCGGACTGTTACAGGTGCCGACGTTTCCGACACCCAGACCGGACTTCGGGCTTTCAGCTCCGATCTTCTGGATATGATGTATCAGGTGTCCGGCTCCCGCTATGAATACGAGACCAATGTGCTTCTGGCATGCGTGCGCCGGAATATTCCCATTCTGGAAATTCCCATTGCAACCATCTACCACGACCGGAGCAACAGCTGCTCCCACTTCCGGAAAATCCGGGATTCCGCCAGAATCTACGGCGGTCTTTTTAAATTCGCCCTCTCCTCTCTGTCCAGCTTCTTTCTGGACTACGGGCTGTTTGCAGGCTTTACTCTCCTGCTCCCCCATGAAACCCTCTCCATCCTGGGGGCCAATGTGGCGGCACGCCTTATCAGCGCCTTTTATAACTATGAAGTCAACTGCCGGTTTGTTTTCCGGGAAAAGCAGGAATTCCGGACGGCCACGGACTACGCCGCCCTGGCTCTGCTCATCCTGATAATGAATCAGTTTCTCCTGACTCTGTTTCTCAGGGTTCTGCCCGTATATCCGGCAAAGCTGGCCACGGAGCTTACCCTGTTTCTCATCAGCTGGACCGTGCAGAGGCATGTGATTTTTCACCATAGAATTCCGGCAGGCACTGCCATTTCCGGGGGTGAAACATCATGATAATCTTTCTCCGCAGAGGATTCTGCATGCTGTTTCTGGATGCGCTGCTGGCCGCTTCTCTTCTGGCTTCCGTATGGGGGTTTTTTTACCTCCGTCCCCAAAGCGGCGTCTCCGCTCCTGTTCTGTCTGAAACAATCCAGGCTCTGGATGAGAAAACGGCTCCCATTCTGGACCGGAATTCCGGGGCCGATTCCAGCTCTCTGATCCGCACCAGAGTCAGCCTGGACCCCCAGGACTGGCATGAGAAGTTCGCTGACCATTTTACCGATCAGATAGTCTCCACAGACACCTCCTACACCAGTCCCGACCTGGCCATTCAGATCTCCCGCCATTCTTACGACACATCCAGACTGGACCAGACGGGGGACGGGAGCCATAAGCGATACGGCACCAGCGTGGCCTACGTCCTGGCCGATATCTACGTGGGTGACATCACCTGTCTTCAGACAGCTTTTGCCCAGAACACCTACGGCGTGGGCTATTCGGAAATGCTGTCCGATATGGCTGGCCGTCTGGGAGCCGTCCTGGCGGTGAACGGCGATTCCTACAGCAACAACCGTCACCGTGACAACGGCACCATCATCCGCAACGGCATTATTTACCGCAGCAAAAAAACGGATGTGGAGACCTGCGTGCTGAACTGGGACGGAACCATGCACATTTACCAGCCGGATGAAATCAAAGCCAGCCAGCTGATCCGGGGCGGGGCCTATCAGAGCTGGGTTTTTGGCCCCAGCCTTCTGGATGCATCGGGAAAGGCAAAAACCTCTTTCCGCACCTGGGACTATATCCGTCAGTCCCATCCGAGAACAGCCATCGGCTACTATGGACCGGGCCACTACTGTCTTCTGGTAGCGAACGGACGGCAGACCGGCTATTCCAGGGGGCTGTTTCTGGAGGAAATGGCTCAGATTTTTGAGGACCTGGGATGCAGCGCCGCCTACAGCCTGGACGGGGGCCACTGCTCCTTTATGACCATGGAAGGTCAGACGGTAAATCATCCCTATCGGCCGGAACACCAGGTTTCCGACGGAATATTTATCACGGAGGCTCTGAAATGAAACGAATTGGATTTATAAAGAAATGCTTTGCCAACATCTGCGTGATCGCCGGAGCGGTGACCATTGCAGTGCAGATTCTGGACTGGTACAATCCCTATATGAATTTTTCCGGCTATCTGTGGCCGGTGCCCTGGGTCTTTCTCGTCTGCTCCCTGGTTCTGGCCGGACTGGAAATCTTCAGCTGACCGAAGAGAACGCTTCCGCCATTCCGACCGGGGAAGACTCTGCCGATCCGACCGGAACCTTTCCGCAGATCCGGCCGGATCAACTGCCGGCCTACGCCAGAAAGGCCAGCAAAAGGGTTCCTGCCACCAGGCACAGAAGACCCGCCCGGGCAGCGGGGGACAGTCTCTCCCCAAACACCAGACGGGAGAAAGCGATGGTCACCAGAATGCTCAGCTTGTCGATGGATACCACCACGCTGGCGGCCCCGTCTTTTAAAGCCCGGTAATAGCACAGCCAGGAAATCCCCGTGGCAGCGCCGGATATGCAGAGAAACAGCAGTTCCCGACCTCTGACGCGTTTTACCTGGCCGGCTTTCCCCGTGACGAGGACCATTCCCCAGGCCATGATCAGCACCACCACCGTGCGGATGGCCGTTCCCAGGTTGGATTCCACACCGGAGATTCCGATTTTTCCCAGGATGGCAGTCAGGCTGGCAAAAACGGCGGAAAGGGCGGCGTAAAACAGCCACCCTTTTCCCCCGCTCTCCCTGAAGCTGTCCTGTTTATTTTTCCCGATCATCAGAAAAGTGCCGGCGGCCACCAGAGCCGTTGCCCCTGCTTTTCCCCAGCTGATCCCCTCTCCCAGGATCAGAAAAGACAGAAGGATGGTGATGACCGTGCTGGATTTGTCCACCGGCGTCACTTTATTTATGTCCCCCAGCTGAAGGGCACGGTAGTAGCACAGCCAGGAAGCCCCCGTGGCCAGGCCGGACAAAACCAGAAACAGCATGGTCCGCCAGCTGATCTGGCTGATCTCATCCTGAGATCCCACCACAAACACCATCAGCCAGGAAAAGATCACTACCACCACGGTGCGGATGGCCGTGGCCACATGAGAGTCTGTCTCCCGAACTCCGCATTTTGCCAGAATTGACGTGACTCCCGCAAAAAAAGCGGAGCCCGCTGCATAAAGCATCCACATAGTTTATCCCTCCTACAGATTCAGCCGGTATCCCGCTCCCCAGATCGTCTCCAGGATTTTTGGATTTCTGGCGTCATCCTCTATTTTTTCTCTCAGGCGATTGATGTGAACGGAAACCGTGGCCGCGTCCGATACATAATCGTATCCCCACACCGCCTCGAACAGCTGCTCTCTGGAATAGACGCGGCCGGGGTTCTGGGCCAGAAATACCAGAAGCTCAAATTCCCGGTTGGGGAGGCGGATTTCCTGGCCTTTTTTGTAAACCTTTCATGTTTTCGGCTCCACCACCAGATCCTGAATCTGGATTCGGTCAATTTCTCCGTCCTGCTCCCTGTGGGCCGTCAGACGCTGATACCGTTTCAGATGGGATCGCACTCTGGCCACCAGCTGAGACGGGTCAAAGGGCTTTGTGATATAGTCGTCCGCGCCCAGCCCCAGGCCGCGGATCACATCCACGCTCTCTGTTCTGGCCGTCACCATGAGGATGGGAATGTCGATCTCATCCCGGATCCGGCGGCAGATGTCGTAGCCGCTCATATTTGGCAGCATTACATCCAGCAGCACCAGCTGAAAGGACTGCTCCTTTAACGCGGGGATCACCTGAGCTCCGTCCCCCACGATCATCGTCTCAAACCCGCTGATCTCCAGATAGTCCTGCTCCAGCTGAGCTATTTTTTTATCGTCTTCCGCAATCAGAATTCTCTCCATATCTTACTGACCTCCTTTTGGAAAATACATGCGGATCAGCAGACCGTCCCTGTTTTCTGCCTCCGTCCGTCCTCCGTGCTGCCTGACGATCCAGTCCACCACGTACAGTCCCACTCCGCTCCCCTTCGTGCTTCTGGATTCGTCACAGCGGTAGAACCGCTCGAAAATCCGGCCCAGCTTTTCCTCCGGCACGCCGGCTCCGTTGTCTTTCCACTCCAGAATCACCCTTGTCTTTCTGGTACGGACATGGATCTCCACTTCCACCGGATCCGTCCCGGCATACTTCCTGCTGTTTTCCAGAAGATTTTCCAGGATCCGCCGGATCTGATCCACATCCATGTAAATTTCCGCAAAAAGGGTTCCTTCTCTCGCAAAAGAAAACCGCGCGTGCTCCTGCTCCGGAAGATTTTCCTTTTCCGCCACCCACGCGGCAATCAACTCGGTCAGATTTCCCCTGATCATGTGAAAGGGCAGCTGTCCGCTCTCGATTCTGGAGAAATCAAACAGTTTCTGAAGCAGAGCGTTCATCTCCTTCGTGGACTCGTAGGCGGTGCTCAGGTAGGCTCTCCGCTTCTCCTCCGTATCCGCCACCCCGTCCAGCACGCCCTTCACATAGCCCTGAATGGAAGTCAGAGGGGTGCGCAGATCATGAGAAATGCCGGTGATCATGTCAGTCCTGGCCTGCTCGTCCTTTTTCTTCTGTACCTGGGCGTCCAGAACCGACTGCTGCATGTCGTTAAAGGTCTGACAGAGCTGTTCAAACTCCTCATCACCCTGGTAGACCACCGGCTCCGAAAGATTGCCCTCCCTGATCCGCCTGGCTCCCCGCTCCAGCTCCTCCAGAGGCTCCGTGATCTTTCTCACCAGCCGTCTGGCAAAATGCCCGGCCAGAAGAATCAGGAGCAGGGTTCCCAGATAGATCACCGTCACAGCCATATAAAAGATCGTGGACGCCGTCTGGCGCAGGGGCGTCAGCCACCAGTCTTCCTCTTTTCCATTTATAGCCAGCAGATAGCTTCCCGTGGTCTCGTCGTATTTTCCCAGGATCGTCATCCGCTGGAGATAATACACCTCCGTTTTCCCGGACTGATGTTCTTCCAGAGGGAAATTCCGGAGCAATTCCTCCCCCTCTTCCTGATGGTCTCCGTAGACGACACGGCCGTCTCTGGTCACCAGGAGGTCATAATTATAATTCAGGGCCTGCAGATCCCTGGCCAGCTGTTCCCAATCCCCATGATAGTCTTTTTCCATTATTCCCGCTGCGTCCACTACGCCGGCATTCAGCCTGGCATTTTCCAGAGACTCAAATTCCCTGGAAAACTGTCCCCTGAAGACGGCAGCCGCCAGAACCGCGGCGGCCGCCAGCCCCGACAGGGCGCAGAGAGAAAAGATCATGATGGAGCGAAACATCCGCTTCCTTAAGGATATAATCTCTCCCCGCTTTCTATCTTCTCTCTTTTTTCAGTTTATACCACTTTCCTATTTTGTCAATCACCCAGCCCACAGCGGCGCTGCAGACCGTTCCCACCACCACTCCTCCCAGGATGTCCGCGGGGTAGTGCACATACAGATACATTCTGGAAAACGCGATCAGAGCGGCCAGAATCAGCGCGGGAATCCCCGCCGGATTTCCCGCCATGACCAGGGCGGAAGCGGCAGCAAAGGACGAGGTGGTGTGTCCCGACGGGAAGGAATATCCTCCGGGAGCCGGAATCAGCAGATTCATCATCAGTCCCTCGTAAGGCCGGGGTCTCATAAACAGCGGCTTTAACACATAATTGCTGGCAAAGGAACTCAGCTCCAGGGAAATCAGCAGCCAGATTCCGGCTTTCCGGTATTTTCTGCTGAGGCAGAGAAGGAGTCCTGCAAAGATCCAGATCATTCCGTGATCCCCCAGGGAGGTGATCCACACCATCACCTGATCCATCCACCCGCTTCTTAAATGGTTCTGGATCCAGTCCAGAATGATTAACTCACTGCTCATAGGCGTTTCTCCTTTTATTTTCCATATTTTTTTCCGCAAATTTCCAGATCCCGTACAGCAGGGCGGACACGGCCAGAAAGCCGGCCGCAGCCAGCGCCGTCTCCCGGCTTGCCGCCGTCACATGAAACAGGCCGGGAAGGATGGCCAGAGCCGCGAAAAATCCTGCTGCCATGGTCAGACACAGAACCGCCCGGTACCAGGTAAAGGGAATGCAGCTTTTTGCCACCGCCCCCATGGAGAGCAGGGCCAGGATCAGATACATCACCGTCTGCCTTTCCGCCGTCGGGATAGAAACAGCCACGCTGAAGTACGCGATTTCCAGGGTAACCAGCAGTCCAAAGGGCAGGGCGTTTTTCAGAGCCTCTCTCAGAAAACTGGCGCCTGGCTTTCCGGTATCCGCCTCCAGGATCGTGAAAAAGGACGGATAGGCCTCCACAAAGGCGTCCACCAGGGTGATCTGGATGGGGATAAAGGGGAACGGCAGGTTGAGAACCAGACAGATCAGGGAGGTGAGAAAGGGGTATATGGTCTTGATAAAGAATACGCCTCCCGTCCTGGTCACATGATTGATCCCCCTGCGTCCCTCCAGCACTACCTGGGGAATGTAGGTGAAGTCAGAGTCCAGCATGACGATCTGGGAAATCTGCCGGCTGGCGTCACTCCCCTCTCCCAGGGCGATGGAACAGTCCGCCTCCCGGAGAGCCAGAAGGTCGTTGACCCCGTCTCCCGTCATGGCCACCTGGTGGCCCTGGGCCTTCAGTTCCCGGACCAGACGCTGCTTTTGTTCGGGAGTGACCCTGGCAAACACGGAATAGTTCCGGCAGAGAGCGGCGTAGTCCGGATCCGGCCCTTTCTCCGAAAGATCCACCGCCGCATCCCAGGATGCCAGTCCCGCTGCTTTCGCGGCCATGGAAGCTGTCTTTACATGATCTCCGGAGAGAATCTTCAGTTCCACGCCTTCTTTCTGAAAATAATCCATAGTCTCCCTGGCATGACTGCGGATCTTATCCTCCAGCACAAAGACAAACAGGGGAAACCGTTCCTGAGGCAGTACTGGATCATCCGGGCTGCACATGCCGGGACTCCAGACCATGGCCACCAGACGGTAACCTTCCTGCAGCCGCATTTCCAGACCGGAAGGCAGTTCTTTAAGCAGATGCTCCGGCGCGCCTGCATATACCGTTCCCGCTCCCTAAAGTCCCACGGCTCCCCATTTTCTCTCAGAGGAAAAGGGAATCCGGACGCATTTTTCCTCCGCTGCCGGTCCGGGATCCACAGCCTCCCTTAAGGCCCGGAACGTGGCGTTTGTATCCTGACACCGGGCCAGATAAGCTTTCGCCAGTTCTTCGGCCCGCTCTTTTCCCACTGGTCCGTCCTTCCAGAGAGGGAACTGCTCCCTCACTCTCATGTTTCCCGTGATAATGGTGCCGGTTTTGTCCAGACAGAGCACATCCGCATGGGCCAGAGTCTCCAGGGAATAGATGTCTTTCACCAGAATATTTTTCTTTCCCAGACGCACCACTCCCGCCGCCAGGGAGACAGAGATCAGCAGCACCAGCCCTTTGGGAAGCATGCCTAACAGAGCCGCCGCCGAGGAAATGACGGCCGTATCCGCGGTCTCTCCCCGCAGCCCCACAGCCTCCAGAAACAGCAGGATTCCCAGGGGAATGATAAAAAAGCTGGTAAATCCGGTGACGGTTTTCATGGACTTTAAAAGCTGGGAATCTCTTTCCTTTACCGTCTTCACCTGTTCCGCCAGATGATCCACATAATTTTCTCCCGCGGGATGAAGCACCTGCCCCCATCCCTTTCCGGACAGAATCAGGCTGCCGGCCAGAAGCTCATCTCCTTCTTTTTTCCGGACGCCCTCGCTCTCACCGGTGAGCATGGATTCATCTGCCTCCAGGCTGCCCCGCAGGATCCTCACATCGTGGGATGCCTGGCTTCCGCTCTGAAAGACCAGCACGTCCCCCTCCTTTACCTCTTCCGGAGAGACTTCCCGTTCCCTGCCGTTCTTCCAGAGCACGCATCTGGGGCTGTTTAACAGGGAAAGCCGTTCCACCATGGCTTTCGCTTTCAGCTCCTGAGCCGTTCCGATCACCGTATTTAAGATCACGATGGTGATAAACAGCATATTGAAGTAAGCTCCCGCCAGAAACAGGAGCAGGGCAATGAGTGCGTTCAGAAAATTGAACAGGGTAAATACGTTTTTCTTTATAATCTGCCAGTTGGACATATGATTTTCCTCCTTCAGCCCCATGCCGGGCTTATGGCGCCAAATAGCTGCGGAGGTCCGGAAAGGCCCCCCGCAGCCTGAAGCATGCTATGTATTCATCCCGTTTAGTTTAATGTGTAAACGGTTTTGTAGGAAACATCAGGCAGATTCTCTCCGGATGTCACCTCTCCGATTCTCTGACGGTCTGCATCCACATAGTAGATGGTCCCATCCGCGTACTCATAGCGGTAATCTCCCTCTGACCGATAGCAGCGGTTGTTGTCCTGGATCCTTCCGGCTTCATTGACCAGGTAAAGAGTTCCGTTCACTTCAAACACCTGAACTCCCGTTCCCTGTTCCGCTCTTACCAGTTTTCCGTTCCAGTACAGATAATGCTGACGCTCTCCCGTGTATCCGGCTCCCCGGCTGCTTCCTGACGCCTGGAAATAGAAGGTGGAGCGGTCTCCGCTGTCCTCCGTCACGTTTGTGGTGCGGTCAGTCTTCATCTGTCCGTCGGAATCACTGTTTCCAAAGTAAGCGCTCTGAATGGTTCCGTCTCCAAAGTCTACTCCGATAAGGCCGTACTGCATCCGGCCGTACTCGTCAAAGAAATATCTCCGGCCGTTGATCTGAGAAGTGGCCTCCGACATGTTGGTCGCCGTCGCATCCAGATACTTCGGCGTGCCGTTGCTGTCGAAATAGTACCAGCTTCCGTCCACATTTTCATAACTGCTGATCTCACTGGAGGTTGCCGTTCCGATGTTTCCGGAATCATTGGAATCTTCCGGATGATCCGTCAGATACTTCCAGCCGCGGCTCATGCTTCCGTCATTGGCGTCGCCGAAGTACTTAAAGGTGGAAATTCCCGTAGGATCCGACGCGTCGCTGTCCGATGCCACAGACACCCATCCGGTGAGCATAACGCCGTTCTCGTCAAAGTAGTAGCGGTTTCCGTTGATAGTGCGGTTGCGGTAGGTCTCGTTTACTGCCCGGACCGCCTTGCCGTTGGCCTGGAAGTAGAACCATTTTGCCGTCTCGCTTCCGGCAGTCTCCACATAGGATACATCTCCGTCTTCCGGAGGATTGTCCGGATCATAGTCCAGGCACAGCCAGCCGGTAGCGGCCCAGCCCTGATTCTCATCTCCCAGATAATAGAGATCTTCGTTGTCCGTGAACCAGCCGTACTTCATGGTACCGTCGGAATCAAAATAGTACCGTCTTCCGTTGATGGTTCTCCAGCCGTCCGCGGCCGCATTTCCGCTGGCGTCAAAGTAGTACCAGCCTCCGTCCGGGTTGGGTGCGCTGTCAGTCCCCGGCTCCACATAAATCCACTGGTTTGTCACCCTGACTCCGTTAATATCCACATAGGAGGTGTCGTCCACCCACTGGTCTACCGCCATCTCTCCGTTGGAATCCAGGTAAAACCAATAGTTTCCGGACTTTCTCCAGGAATCCGTCAGCCGGTTCCCCTGAGAATCCACATAAGTCCATGTTCCTCCTTCCTGTACCCAGCCTGCCTGCGCCGCCATGGCATTCATAGACGATCCCATAGCCAGCAGAGCGACCGCTGAACACAAAATTGTAATTTTTGTTTTTGTCCGCATGTCAAAGCACTCCTTTCTTCATTGTTTCCTTGCGGAATATCTGTATCATAGATGGTAAAGAAAAAGATTTTTATAAAAATTGTTAAACAGAACTTAAACTTTGACAGCGGCAAAGCATACCGGCTTACGGCACACGACGAAACGGGACGCCAGCCCTGCGGCCGGCGTCCCGTTTCCGAAAAAGATAAGAGTGCATTCGTTCCGTGCAATTAAGAAGTTGATATTTTTGGAACACCTATAGACTAACCGTCTATCTTAACATTTTATATGAAATTTTTTAAACATTTTTAAAACTTCTGCGCTTACCGGCATTTCATCGGAATATTGCGGACCTCATTACGGGTCAGCTTTCCCGGGCCGCATTTTCTTAAGAAATCTGAAGCTTTGGCATACTGCCTTTCTTTTCCGGATTCTTTGTGCTATACTGACACCCCAGACATATCTGCAGATATATGGAATCCATTTATTAATTGAATCGACTAGGAGGATCGATATGAAATTACGTTATAGTCTCATGGTATCTCTGTGCCTTCTGGCCCTGACCGGATGTCAGAGCAGCCCGCAGGAAACTTCTGCCCCATCTTCCGTTGTCTCTGAGGCCACGGCGGCGCAGACCGACAGCGGTGCAGGCGCAGAATCCGCCCAAAATGAACAGGAAAGCGATTCTGAAACCGCCGTGGATCTGAAAAGGCTGACCGATCTGGTGGGGAAAACCGATTCCGAAGTTACGGCGGTTCTGGGCCAGGGAGAAGAAATGAAAAACGGAGAGGGGCTGATCCTGGAACGCAGCTACACTCTCCCGCTTCTCGGCGAAGACGCCAGTGTTTCTCTCTCTTTTAATCTGTATCAGGAAGGCGCCGATCTGCTGGAGCAGGCTACCGTCAATCTGGGACAATCCAGCCTGGACGACTACGCCAGGAGTCTGACTCAGCTGTTCGGAGAGCCGGCGGAAACCTATGAAGATTCCTATTTCTTTGTTTCCGACGGCAAAACCCTGGTCCTGGCCGATCCCTACGGCGACGGAGCCTATATTGAAATATCCATGGGCGAATGACCGTCCGCCCTCTGCCGGCAGGCTTTTTCTGCCGGCAGCTCCGCAAAGGCCATGTCCCCGACCCTATTCCAATTCTCAGCGGACCGGCTGACGATCAGACATTTCCCGGCACGCCCATTCCAGGACCCTCCGCTTCATCCCATCCACATCCAGCACGCCCAAAGCAAAGCCTTTCCGCACCAGCTCCTCCGGCACGTACTCGTCATATTTTTCAAAGACCGGAACCTCTTTCGGGTATACCAGCTCCAGCGGATCAAAATCCTTCTCAGCTTCCTCCGCCGTAATCCGGTAAAACTCTTCCTCCCCCGCCTTCATGGTAAACTGCATATAATAGGGCCTGGAAGGGCTCAGTCCCTTTAACCCCAGCCTCCTCCCGCAGCGGATCTTTAAAAACCGCTCCATGGCCAGAAAGGCATAGCTGCCAAGCCAGGGAAACAGGGCCCACATATTTCCCCCCAGATGAACCAGAGGATGATCCTCCATTCCGGATTTCCGGAAGCTCTCCCTGGCGTCCAGAAGCCGGCAGGCCCCATGACGCATCAGATAGGGATAGATTTTCTCTTCTTTCAGGACGCCGTACATCCTCTCCAGGATGCGGGTGTGAATATCCCCCGCCACGTCCCCGAAGTAGGCCGGGATATTTCCCTTCACCAGGGTACAGAGCACCTCCCGCTTTTTGTGGTCCACTTCCTCCACCAGCCAGACTCTCCCGGCAATGGCAATCTTGTCCCCCGCCGGCGGCGGCTTCACTATGGTGCCTAACTCCTCCGGGCCGGAGCGCACGGAATACTCGATATTCTCCTGAAACACGGCGTAAAATTTGTAATTGTTTACGATCCGTTCCCCGGTAAGGCCGACGATCAGACCGCCGTTTTCCGTCCTGGCAATATGATCGATCTCCAGCAGATGCAGCAGCAAAGTCCTGTAATCTTCCTGGGATATCCGCTGAAAGCAGGAGAGGGTCAGCACCCGGGAGGCCAGCTCCCCGGGCGTCATTTCCCCGCAGGAAGCCAGAGTGCTCATGGTCTGGTGGTAGAGAAGGCTGTAGGGGAGACGGCCCGTTCCCGGCGGCTCTACAAAGCGCTCCTCCATATAAAGCTGTACCAGGGCAATGCCCTGAATCAGATACCAGGGAATCATATCCGGAAGCATGGCCCGGGGCTCCGGGTGATTTTCCCGCATCACAAACCACATCTCCGAGGGATTCCCCCGCCTGCCGGTTCTCCCCATCCGCTGCAGAAATCCGGACACGGTAAAGGGCGCGTCTATCTGAAAGGCCCGCTCCAGCCTGCCGATATCAATTCCCAGCTCCAGAGTGGCGGTGGCGCAGACGGACTTGAGGGAGTCGTCATCCTTCATCTCCTCCTCCGCGCTCTCCCGGTAGGAGGCGGAGAGGTTTCCGTGGTGAATGAGAAACCGGTCCGGCTCATGATTCGCTTCGCAGTACTGTCGCAGGCTCTGGCAGACCGCCTCGCATTCCTCCCTGGAGTTGGTGAAAATCAGGCACTTTTTTCCCCGGGTATGTTCAAAAATATACCCCATCCCCGGATCGGCCGCCTTCGGCGCCCTGTCCGTGGGCGGCTCAGGCGTCAGTGTCTCCGGCAGATCCTCCTTTCCCTCGTCCGCCTGGGGCTCTGTGTTAAAAAAATGTTCCATGGACAGACGCCACACTTCCCTCTCCCCTTCAAACCTGGGAATCACCGTCCCCCGGCCGCTTCCCGCCGCCAGAAACCGGCCCGCCGCCTCCGGATTTCCGATGGTAGCGGAGAGGCCGATCCTCCTGGGGCTGCAGCCCGCCGTTCTGCAGAGCCTCTCTATGAGGCAGAAGGTCTGCATTCCCCGGTCTCCCCGCAGCAGGGAGTGGATCTCGTCAATGACAATGAACCGCAGATCACCGAACAGGGACGGAATCTCCATATGTTTGTTGATCATAAGAGCCTCCAGGGACTCCGGCGTGATCTGAAGAATGCCGGAGGGACTGCGCAGAAGCTTCCGCTTCCGGGACTGAGGCGCGTCGCCGTGCCACCGGGTCACGGCGATCCCCGCCTCTTCGCACAGCTCATCCAGCCTTCCGAACTGATCGTTGATCAGCGCCTTCAGGGGGGCGATATAGAGCGCTCCCACACTGGCAGGGGGTTCCTCTTCCATCAGGGTCAGAATGGGGAAAAACGCCGCCTCCGTTTTTCCCGACGCCGTGGAAGCGGCCAGAAGCACATTGTCCTCTGTGCCGAAAATAGCTTCGCCGGCGGCATTCTGCACCCCTCTCAGGGCCTGCCACCCGGACCGGTATATATAGTCCTGAATAAAAGGGGCATATCGCTCAAACACATTCATAAGATAAACTCCATATAATTTTTATCCGTCTGATCGGAAACCGCCTCCGATTTGGCGTAAGTGAAATCGTCGGACTGGAGAAGCTCTTCAAATTTCATGGACGGATTCTGGTACAGCAGGTCTAAAAGCTCAATAAAGTCCCGGATCACCTCACGGGGCGTAATATTCTGATCGGCGCCGATCCGCCCGTATTCCATTTTGATAAACTGAGCCAGCTCCTCCGTCCCGATTTTTCCTTCATAGCCGTAGAGACAGGCGTGCATGGCGGACAGTTTCTCGCAGAGCACCAGCATCTCTTCCGGCGTCAACGGCTCCAGCCGGATGACCGGGGCCAGCAGGTCCCTGGCCCCCGGCCTGGAAAATTTTCCCTCGGACAGGCGGGAGCGGAGCGCCTCATAGCTGTACACGCCCCGTCTCTTATCCTCGATGGCCTGGGGCGTGGCCCCCATAATAATTCCCAGATACCTGGCCTTTCCCTGGAGCGTATCGTTATACATGGTCAGCAGCTTCTCGTAATTGTACTGGCGGGTGACGGCGTTGGGGATTTTGTAGAGATTCACCAGCTCGTCGATCATGATCATCATCCCCGTATATCCGGCCAGCCGGAAAATACGGCAAAGATCTTCAGATAATCATACCAGTCGTCGTCGGTGATGATGATATTGACTCCCAGCTCCTCCTTCGCCTCCCGCTTCAGGACATACTCTCCCCGGAACCACCGCACCACTTTCCCCTTCGTTTCATCGTCCCCGTCCACATAGGCGTGATAATACAGGGACAGAAGTCTGGCAAATTCAAAGCCGTGGACCAGCTCGCTGACGGCGGAGGTGACCTGATAGATCTTCTGGTCCACCGCCTTTGTAAGTCCCGGATCTCCCGGCGCAAGGCCGGTCTCCTCTATGGCCTCCGTCTGCACGCTGCTGATCCACCGGTCCAGCACCAGGGTCAGGGCGCCGCCTTCCGGCCTGGTCTTGGTGGAAAGATTGCGAATCAGCTCCCGGTAAGTCGCCAGGCCCTGTCCTCTGGTCCCCTGGAGCCGCCGCTCCGGCGAGAGATCCGCGTCGGCCACAATAAACCCCCTGTCCATCACGTAGTTGCGGATCGTCTGGATCAGAAAACTTTTTCCCGACCCGTACCTTCCAACGATAAAGCGGAAAGACGCGCCGCCCTCGGCGATAATATCCACATCGTGAAGCAGAGCCTCAATCTCGTTTTTTCTCCCGACGGCAATATAGGGCAGACCGATTCTGGGGACCACGCCGCCCTTTAAGGAATTTAGTATGGCCTGAGCAATTCGTCTCGGCACTTTTTTATTGTCCTGATTCATCTGGCATTACCTCCAAGCATCTGCAGGATATCTTCTCTGTAATCTTCTACAAGGGTGATGGCGTCCCCGTCGCACTCCAGGACATTGTCGCCGATCTCATCGAACAGAGCCTCGTTGATCCTGTCCGCCGCCACAGAGGGCATCAGACGGCCGGCTTTCATCTCCGCCTCCGGAGACTTTCCCTCCAGGAGATCCAGAAGGATCCTGGTGTGCGGCCCGTCCAGACCCGGAAGCTCTTCTGCCGGCTTCTCCGCGGGCCCGTCCGGTTCTCCTGCCGGCTCCTCCGGTTCTCTCACCATCCCGTTCGATTCTCTCACCATCCTGTCCGGTTCTCTCGCCGTCCCCTCCGGCTCTCCCGCGGGCTTCTCCGGCTCTCCTTTCGGTCCCGCCGGCTTTTTCTCCGCCCGGTCCTCCTCTTCCTCCGTCAGAAGGCTGTCCCTGGTGAAGGCGGCGTCCCGGCGAATCTGCTCCAGCCCGGAAAAATCTATGGCAATCTTCGGCTTCGCCGCCTCCATCTCTTTTCGGTAT
>DXBC01000048.1 GCA_019116745.1 Candidatus Lachnoclostridium stercorigallinarum | reverse complement strand
GGAAAGGCCATCGCCTGCGTCCACGACGGCCACACCGCCTCTCTCCTGGGAGCAGCCAAAATTCTCATGGAATGCCGGGACCAGATCCGCGGAACGGTCCGCCTGATCTTCCAGCCGGCGGAAGAGCTGGGTTCCGGGGCCAACGACTCCGTGAAAGCAGGCTGCGTGGAAGGAGTGGACGCAGCTATGGCCATCCATCTCTGGAGCGGAGTGAAGAGCGGCACCATCTCCGTGGAAGCGGGTCCCCGCATGGCTGCCGCAAACTGGTTCCGCTACCGCCTCAGCGGAAAGCCGGGACACGGAGCCCGCCCTCATGAAGCTGTGGACGCGGGCCTGGCCGCCGCTGCCGCCGTGGTAAACCTGCAGTCCATAGCCAGCCGGGAATTTCCCGCCTCCGACCCAATTGTCATCACCGTGGGACATATCCAGTGCGGAACCCGCTTCAATGTCATCGCGTCGGAAGCCATGTTTGAAGGCACTATGCGCTGCTACGACGTGGACCAGTTTTTAAGGGATATCCCCCAGGCCATGCACCGGGTGGTGGAACAGACAGCAGCAGCCTACCGCTGCCAGGTGACGGAAAAGTATGTGTACGACGCCATGCTCCCCTGCAGCAACCCGGAAAAAGCCTCCGCCAGAGCCACCGCCACCGTGAAGAAGCTGCTGGGCGAAGCCGGAGTAGGCAGCATCGCTCCCATGACCGGCGGAGAAGATTTCTCCTACATGATGCAGCAGGTTCCCGATTCCCTTCTGGCCTTCGTAGGCATCGGAGATCCGGAAAAGGGAACGGACGAACCCCATCACTCCGGACGCTTCCAGCTGGATGAGGACTGCCTGCAGAATGCCGCGGCGTTTTACGCCCAGTATGCTCTGGATTATCTCAGCGAATAAAGAGACAGCAGAAATGGAGAGACAGCAAATATAGAGAGACAGCAGAAGCTGACGGTTTTACGCCGTCAGCTTCACTGATTTCCGATATACTGCAAGGGCCGCAGCAGCCGTCACCGCCTCTGTGAGCCAGAATGCGTGGAAAACTCCGTTTGCTCCCATAACGCGGCTGAGGAGAAATGCCGCCGGCAGAATCACCACCACATAACGGCAGAGAGAAATGATCAGAGACTGGGTTCCCTTTCCCAGTCCCTCCAGGGCCCCCGACGTGGTCACAGACACGGCGGAAA
Organism: Candidatus Lachnoclostridium stercorigallinarum; assembly: GCA_019116745.1. GTDB lineage: Bacteria > Bacillota > Clostridia > Lachnospirales > Lachnospiraceae > Lachnoclostridium_A > Lachnoclostridium_A stercorigallinarum. The sequence goes on along the minus strand of DXBC01000048.1, from coordinate 14,398 downwards.
CGATAAATCCGGCGCTGATGATCCGCAGGGCCGTACCGCCTGCCTGGATTGTCTCCGGATTCCCCGTAAACAGCCCCATGATCGGCTCCGCAGCCACCATGCAGATCACCGTTCCCAATGCCATGATCAGACCGCTGAGTCCCAGGGTGATGCGGTAGATGCTCTTTACCCGTCCGTACTCCTTTGCGCCGTAATTGTACCCGATAATAGGACGGATGCCCTGCACGATGCCGCTGGCCGGCAGATAAAGGAAGGTCTGCAGCTTGTAGTAAATTCCCAGAACTACCACATAGACCTGTGAGTAGGCCGCCAGCAGGGCGTTCAGGCAGGAAACCAGCAGGGATGCCAGAGCCAGATTGAGTGCCGCCGGGATTCCGACGGCATAGAGCCGGAATGCCATTTTTTTATTCCACACAAAATTTCTGATATTCACCCGAACTGTCACATGTCTCAGCCTGTAGACAGCCAGATAAAAGGCCATAGTCACCACCTGGCCGATTCCCGTGGCCAGAGCTGCCCCTTCAATTCCCATTTCCGGGAAAAATCCGATTCCAAAGATCAGCAGAGGATCCAGCACAATGTTGGTAAAGCAGCCGCACAGCAGGCTGATCATAGTCTCCTTCATCATTCCCACAGACTGATAGAGCTTTTCAAAAAACAGCCCCAGCATGATAAAGAGGGAAAAAGAAAAGGCAATGTTGGAATAGCGTACTCCCAGATCCACCACCGTCTCGTCTGCGGTAAACATTCTCAGAAACGAGGGCATAATCAGAATGCTCACCGCCATGGCGATCACTCCATGCAGAGCCGACAAAACAAAGCCGTGAGCAGCAGCGCTCTCCGCCCCCTTTTTGTCTCCCGCACCCAGATGCAGGGCGATCACCGCGTTGATTCCCACTCCGAAGCCGATGGCCACGGCATTGATCAGATTCTGCACCGGATATACCAGGGACAGGGCCGTCATGGCATCCTCGCTGATCTGCGCCACAAAAAAACTGTCCACAATATTGTACAGGGAGTTTACCAGCATGGAAATGATCATGGGAAGCGCCATGGACAAAATCAGCGGAAATACCGGTTTTTCTTTCATAAACGTCTCGTTCATCTTCATCCTCCTCTTTCTGTCTTCTGCCTTTCTCTTTTTGTTTTCCGGCAGATTTCAGTCCTTTCCCGTTCACCGCGGCAGCGCGGACGGCTGGCGGCACTGCGGTCCGCCTGGCAAATGTCCGCCCATGCAAGCTGGCGGCCGCTTGCCGGGCGTATCGCGAAAAAAAAACGCCACACAATCATCATTCCAATGATTGTGTGGCGAAAAAGCCGTAAAACTGAAAAATCCACACGAAATTTTAGCGGGGATATTATAGCATACCGTTCCGGTGACTGTCAAGCTGTTTCCCTGTTCATAACCTCACATCTTTCCGGCCGTCCTTTCACTTTCCCCTGTCCATGATTTTGCAGAATATCACCGCCGCCGCTGTGCTCACAGCCGTAGCCAGAATCCCGGGGCCCACCACGGCTGTGGGATTGATGCTTCCGTACTGGCTGCGGTAGGCGATAATACTGACGGGAATCAGCTGAAGGGAGGAAATATTGATAATCAGAAAGGTGCACATCTCATTGCCCGCCGTCCCCTTTGGCCGCGCTGTTCCCCGGGACCGGCCGGCCCGCCTGTCGTCCTCCAGCGTCTCCAGCTCCTTCATGGCCTTAAGTCCCGCCGGAGTGGCGGCCCAGGAAAGCCCCAGCATATTGGCAATCAGGTTAGTGGAAATCTGCCGTCTGGCCGGATGGTCCCTGTCCAGGGACGGAAAAAGAAAATTCAGCACCGGCCCCAGCTTTCCCGTCAGAGCGTCCATAAGCCCGGCGCCGTTTCCAATTTCCATAATCCCGCTCCAGAAAGCCATAATTCCCAGCATGGTGATGCTCAGGGTCACCGCTTCCTTCGAAGAGCTGATCACCGCTTCCGTCACTTCCGGAAGCGTTCCGTGAAAAGCGGCCCAGACCACTCCCACTGCCATCATTCCTGCCCACAGGTAGTTGAGCACAGGCTCTCACTCTCCTGCCGTTTTGGTTCATTCTATGTATGAATATGCAGAAAATATTCCCGCTGCCTCACAGAGTCATTCCAGTGAAACATGTATCTTTGTTTTTTCTTCAGGGTGAATGTTATCTCTTCTTTTCCCTGTCATATCCAGTACTTTCAGCCGGAATACCGTTGTTGCCTTCATCATATCGGTGTTAAACTTAAATTCTTCATGGTGATAGTGACGCATGATGACTTTCAATGCCTCAAATTTATTTTCATCGTCTATAAACTCGATAGTCCCATGTCCGATCACGCTTGCATATCCCATTGTGCACGACATTCTTTCTTCATAGAGAATAATATTGTGCTCACAGTCCATTTCAAAAGTAGCTTTGTTGTTTTTCCTGATCAAATCCAGCTTTCTGCCTGCGTTTGCGCAGTGAAAATACAGATATAACTGTCCATCGCAGATATCCGTCCCAAAATTCAGGGGGACAATATACGGAAAATCTTCGTCAAACAGAGCCAGACGGCAGGCGTCGCATTTGTCAATAATCTTTATAATTTCATTAAATTCTGTAATTTATCTGTCTTTTCTTCTCATTTTTCCCTGTTCACTCCCTATTCAGACATACAGTTCTTCTCTTTATCTGAATTATACAGGAAGCTCCACTGATGTCAATCAGAAACTGTCAATACAAAAATTTTCTGTCTGTTTTTAATTTAAAACCGTCAATATGTTGATTTTTCTTTCACATTTTTGTATGATTAGTACAAATCAACATGAGGAGGTTAAAATGATGATCTATACCGAAAAGGTCATTCCCTTCGAGAACCGCGCCGGCGGAAAGGGGACAGGCATTCTTCGCATCGCCATGGAGGACGAGCAGCTTGAAGGGCGTGCCAAATCCATTATGTCCGTCACCCTTCATCCCGGCAGCTCCATCGGCTCTCACCAGCATGTGGGCAACATGGAAATCTACTATGTGCTGAAGGGCGAGGGAATTTTCACGGTAAACGGCAAGTCAGAGCCCATCCGCGCAGGTCAGGCCGGCTCCATGAATCCGGGAGACTGGCACAGCATTGAGAATACCGGCAGCGAGGATATGTTGATTTCCGCAGTGATTCTGTACGAATAATCAGAAAAGAGGAGGAATGTCATCATGAGCAAGAAATTATTCACCAACTGCCATATTGTAGATGTGGTAAACAAAACCGTAGCGGAAGGCTCCATCCTGGTGGAAGACGGCGTGATCACCGCAGCCGGAGACTCCGCGGTAGCCGGAGACGCCCAGGTCATCGACCTGGAAGGAAAATATGTGATGCCCGGTCTGTTCAACTGCCACACCCATATGTGCATGCCGCCGGATCCCGCCGTACAGTACGGCCGCAGCGACGCCCAGATCACCATGCTGGCCTTAAAGCATCTGCGTCAGCACTTAAACACCGGCGTCACCTTTATCCGGGACGTGGGCGGAATGAACTATATTGACATCGACATCCGCAACGCGGCGAAAAAAGGGGAGATCGTGGCCCCCGATATGCAGGTTTCAGGAAAATGCATCTGCATGACCGGCGGACACGGCTGGCAGATGGGCCGGGAGGCCGACGGCGTGGATGACTGCAAAAAAGCAGCCAGAGAGCAGCTCAGAGCCGGCGCTGACTGGATCAAGGTTATGGGAACCGGCGGCGTGATGACCGAAGGTGTAGAGCCGGGATCTCCTCAGCTGGACGAGGACGAACTGAGAGCAGCCATCGCCGAGGGCCACAAGGTAGGCGCCAAATCCTGTACCCACTCCCAGGGCATGACAGGCATTAAAAATGCCCTTCGCGCAGGTGTGGACTCCATCGAGCACGGCTTCTACATGGACGACTGGTGCTTTGACTGGATGAAAGAGCACAACGTATTCTACGTTCCCACCCTGGCCGCTATGTACTGGATCAAGGTAAACGGCACTGCTGCCGGCATTCCGGAGTACGCAGTCCGCAAGGTGAACGCCACCTTTGAGGACCATTTAAGCACGTTCCGCAACGCCTATAAGGCCGGCGTGAAAATCGTCCTGGGAACCGACGCGGGAACTCCCTTCAACCCCCATGACAAGACCGCTTACGAGATGATTCTCATGACCAACGCAGGCATGGACGTATGGGATGCTTTGAGAGCGGGAACCATCGTGGCAGCCGAGATGTGCGGAGTGGACAAGACCCACGGCTCCATCGAAGCCGGCAAGAGAGCCAACCTGGCCGTATTCGCCGAGGATCCCACCCAGAATCTGGAGACAGTGATGAACTGCCGGATGACCGTACTGGGCGGAGAAATCGTATACCAGGCATAACGGCATCGGACGCTATAAGAAAGAATCCTGTTAAATCAAAAGCCCCCGGTCCGCCGTCCCGGGAGAGAATCGCTTCTCTCACGCCGGACAGGCAGACCAGGGGCTTTTTGCCGCCGTTTTTTACCAGCAGCCTTCCTCTTTCGCCTTTTCCTTCAGCTCCTGGAACTTTTCCTCCGAATAATTTCCGAACTCTCTCAGGATCTCCTCCGTGTGATTCTTTGACAGGCGTACAGAAGGCTCTCCCTTCACCGCCGCCAGAATCTCGTCGCTGTAATCGTCAAAGCCAGCCCGCTCCTCTTCCAGGGCCATGGACGGGAAAATAGGGAAGTTGGTCTCATAATAGGGCTGAGCCTCATACCGCTCCATCTGTTTAAATCCCTTCGGCCCCGCATAGCCTTTCAGGCCGTACCGCCGCTCATAGGACAGCAGAGCTGCCTTCAGCCGGTCTCTCACCGCCGTCACATCCGCTGGAACAGAATCTCCCCACAGAAGGTTTACCGTCTCCGCCGGATCTTCTTTCATGTCAAACAGCTGCTCGCCGTCGCCGTAATAATATACATATTTGTACCGCTCATCCCGCAGACAGCACCATCTCTTGTTGTCTCTCTGGTGCTCCATGTACTGATACTTCCTGTTTTTCCTGCCGTCCGCCGCGAAAATGGATTCTCCCGGCAGGTCGTAGTCCGCCGGATACTCCAGCCCCGCCTCGTCCAGGAAAGTGGGAAGCAGATCGTTCAGATCCACAAAGTAGCTTCTTCTCTCGCCCGGTTTAATATGTCCGGGATAGCGTACCACCATGGGAATCTTGGCAGAGGCGTCGTAGGGCAGGAACTTCTGATAGGTTCCCAGATCTCCCAGCATCTCTCCGTGGTCACTGGTGAATATCACCAGCGTATTCTCTGTCAGTCCCAGTCTGTCCAGGGTATCCAGAATTCTTCCGATCTGGTAGTCGGCAAAGCTCACCGCGGAAGCGTACAGCTCCCGGATTCTGGTCTTTACCTGATCGTCAAAGGCACAGCCCAGCTGCTTGTTTTCTTCCGCCAGAGCCGACAGCGGTGTTTTAGTCTCCGCCGGCGCCGGAATCTTTCCGGTGTACAGATCCTGCCATCCTTCCGGAATATCAAAGGGCGGGTGAGGATGAATGAAGCCAGCCCAGAGAAGGAACGGCGTTCTGCCCTTAGTGGACTCCAGATACTCAATGGACCGGTCCGCCACCCAGGCAGAGCCGTGGTGCTCCGGCGGTATCAGAGAGCGCTGAGGCTGCATGTAAAGGCACGTCCGCACCCCATGGACGCTCTGCAGATGGCCATATCCCTGTTCTTTCAGGTACATGGCGTAGTCATCCTCCTCCCGTATTCTGGGAAGTTCATCCATATTCAGAAAATAGTCAAAGCCCACAGCCCGCCGTTCCGGCTGGAAATGCATCTTTCCGATGGCTATGGTTTCATATCCCCCGTCATTCAGCACCTGGGGGAACGTGGGCAGATAATAGGGGCAGGCCTTTGCCGAAGCTCCGAAGTAATTATCGTCGAAGCCGTGGTACCTGGCCGGAAGCCCGGTGAGCAGATTGTGGCGGGCCGGTATGCAGACCGGGTTGGGAGAATAGGCGTTCTCAAATACACAGCCTTCTCTGGCCAGCCTGTCTATATTGGGGGTCTGCATAAAGCTGCCGCCGCAGCATCCCACAAAGTCACTGCGCAGCTGATCGCAGGTGATCAGCAGAATATTGGGTCTGTCCTGTTTCATTTTCTACCTCTTTTTTTCATAATTTAATTATGTTATAATTTTACAAAAGTTTACTTCCACAGGAGGTCTGATACTCATGCGGTCTCTTCCCGATTCTCCCTACGTGTCCATACTGAGCGATCTGGACCAGGAATCGCTGAAACATCTTTCCATACGTCATTATAAACCAAAAGGCACCATTGTGTCTGTATACAGTTTATCCGATATGAATCTTTTCCTGCTGCTGGAGGGACTGTGCGTGGTGACCAGCGTGGGCTTGAGTTCGGATCTGTGGTGTTCTACGCCCTACTATGTCATGCCCGGAGAATTTTTCGGCCTTATTGAGCTGATCTCGCCCACCCCCATGAAGCGTCAGGCGTCCATCACCGCCAAGACCCCGGTGACTCTTCTCTCCATCGACGGGCAGGAACTGCTGCGATGGCAGACCGCCAGGCCGAAGCTTTACAATGCCATCATCTCCCAGATCATCCAGAAACACTACATGAACCGGGATATGCTGACCCATTTTTCGTCCTCTTCTTCGGACGCCGCCGGCGCCCAGTATCTCTCCTATCTCTACCAGATCTATAAAAAGGCCTGCCACAGACCAGACTATACAGGGCCGGTGCGCATCTGGGAGACTCATCAGGAAATCGGCACCGCTATCGTCAAAAACGTCCGCTCCGTGGACCGCATGATCAGTTCCTTTAAAAAAGAAGGCCTGGTCAGCGTCAGCCGGGGAAAGCTCTACATCGACGCAGACCAGGCGCGGAGGCTGTCTACCTACGGCCTGTAAAACCTCAGGCCGTCCTCCCCTTTCTTCTCTTTAAGCAGGCACTGGCGATTACCACCGCAAACGCGGCCAGATAGGGAATCAGCTGAATCAGCTGAGACGGAAATCCGAATGCCTGTATCTTCATGGTAATTCCCTCTGTAAAACTGAACAGCAGAGAACCTGCCAGGGCTCCTCCCGCAGTCCGGTTTCCGATGATGGAGGCAATATTCCCCAGATATCCCCGGCCTGCCGTCATGTTGTTGGTAAACATGGCCAGGTATCCCGTGGAAAGGTAGGCTCCTCCCATTCCGCACAGGCTTCCGCTTAAAATCACGCAGATGTAGCGGACTCTTGTGGCGTTTACGCCGGCGGTGTTTACGGCATTGTCATTCAGGCCCGTAGCCCTTATGTGAAGCCCCCAGGTGGTCCGGTTGATCACAAAGGACAGAACCGCCGTGATAAGAAGCGCCAGCCAGAATATCACCGACAGGGAGTTGAAAGCCCGCAGAACCGGGATATTCTCCAGGAACGGAATCGGGATCTCCGGCAGCTTGCGGATCTTGTCAGAGGCAAAGGCCCCGCTGGTTCCAAACAGCACTCCCAGAAGGTACTGGGTGATGGCCAGAGCAAACATATTGAAGGCCACACTGATAATGATATTGTCAACCTTAAATTTCAGGTAAAATACGGCGAACACCAGGCCCATGAACGAGCATACCAGAATAGCCGCCAGAAGGCCTGCAAAAGCAGATCCTGTAAAATAGTTGACAATCACCGCCGTAAAGGCCCCCACCAGCATCATACCTTCCAGACCCAGGTTCAGAAGCCCTACTTTCGCGGTTATCATTCCCCCCAGGCCGGCCAGGAGAAGAGGCGGAAGGGAGCGGAACGCTGTATTTAAAATATTTTCCATTTAATTCCCCTCCTTCTTTGCCTTACGAGGCTTTCGCATGCGGATCACAAAGTCTGCGGAAACCATTAAAATCATCAGGGACTGAAGCACTTCGATCAGATCTCCCGGCACGGAGGTTCCCGCCGCCATAAGGATTCCGCCGCTGTTCAGAGCCCCGAAAAATATGGCGAATATGAGCACGCCCACCGGATTGTTGGATGCCAGAAGGCCGATGGAAATTCCCGTAAATCCCAGGTCATTGGAAAAGTTGGCATAAAACCGGCCCATGGTTCCCAGCACCTGCTCCGCTCCTGCCAGTCCGGAGATCATGGCGGACACAGCCAGCACCAGAAGGGCCCGCTTTCCGGCGTGAAGACCGATATATTCGCTGAAGGTTCTGTTCTTGCCCAGGGCATACCACTCATAGCCGATTCTGGTCTTTTTCAGCACAAACCAGAGCACAACCACGAGGAGCACGGCGATCACAAAGCCTGCGTTTAAGTCAGAATACACGGAAAACCGATACAGTCTGGCGCTGTTGGACACGCGGTCTGTAGCCGCTTCCGTGATATTTCCCTTAAAGGGTCCGTTGGCCAGATACTCCGTAAAAAGAGCCGCCATATTGTTCATCATAAAGAACATGATGAAAATATTGATTTTCAGTTTATGATTCAGCCACCCGGGGATCATCGCCCAGAGCACGGAGGCCGCCATGGCCGCCAGCAGACATAAGGGAATGAGAATGGCCGCCGGAAGTCCGCCGGCATATACGCCCACCACAGCCGCCGCAAGAGCGCCCAGATAAAGCTGTCCCTCCACTCCGATATTGAACACGCCGACGATGTCTGCAAGAGCCGCCGCAAGGCCAGTAAAAATCAGAGGCGTTGCCTTCGCCAGAGTATTCAGAAGGCCGGTCAATGTGCCGAATGCCCCGTAAAACAGGATTCCGTAAGCCTTAAAGGGAGACTCTCCCGCGTTTATTATCATTACGGCGCCGATCGCCAGTGTAATCAGGATGGTGACCACCGGCCTAACCGCCGCTTTTACGATCTTTCCCACTGCACTGCCTCCTCCCGTTTCGCCCCGGACATGTAAAGTCCGATTTCCTCTCTTGTCACCTGTTTCGGATCAAAGAGGGCCGTTATTTTTCCTTCAAAAATCACCGCAATGCGGTCGCTCAGCTCAAAAATCTCATCCAGGGAGGAGGAGATGAGCAGAATGGCGGTACCGCTGTTTCTCAGCTCGATCATATGGTTGTGGATGGAACTGATGGCTCCGATATCCACACCGCGGCTGGGTTCTGCCGCCACCACCACCTCTGGTGCAAAGGCCGTTTCCCTGGCCACAATCACCTTCTGGCAGTTGCCTCCCGACAGGGAACTGATGGGCAGCTTTCCGTTTGGCGTCTTGATGTGGAACCGTTCAATCAGCTCGTCCGCAAACTTCTGGGTCCTGCCCCGGTCGATCACGTTCATTTTTCCCGTAAAACGCTGCTGATAGCCGGCGATGCAGTTATCCTCAATGCTCCAGCTTAAGCAGGCTCCCGTAGAATTCCGGTCCTCGGGAATAAAACTGATTCCGTCTTCAATTCTGGCTTTTCTGTCGTGAGCTGTGATGTCGTTTTCAAACAGCAGCACCTCTCCCTCGTCCGGACGCAGCAGTCCCGTGACCACTCTCGCCATCTCCGGCTGTCCGTTTCCGGAGATTCCGGCCACTCCCAGGATCTCTCCCTTGTTGATCACCATGGACAGATGATCCAGAACGGCGATGCCGTCCTCATTTTTCCAGCTGACGTTCCGGACCTCCAGGGCTTTCTCCTTCCTGGTCTCCATCCGCTCCCGCATGGGAGGAATCTCCGCGCCCACCATGGCTACGGACAGGCCGTGGACGTCCGTGTCCGCCGGTTTCGTCTCTCCCACTACCTTTCCGGCACGCATGACCACAATCCGGTCTGATACCCGCATCACCTCATCCAGCTTGTGGGTAATCATGATCACAGTCTTTCCTGATGCCGCCAGGCTGCGGATATTTACAAACAGCTCCTCCGTCTCCTGGGGCGTGAGCACAGCTGTGGGCTCGTCCAGAATGATAATGTCCGCTCCCCGGTAGAGAACCTTGATGATCTCCAGCTTCTGCTGCTCTCCCACGCTCAGGCTTCCCGCCGGCTTCTCCAACGGCACCTTCATGCCGTACTGGTCCATGAGCTGAAGGATTTTCCCTTCCGCCGCCTTTTTGTTGATGACAAAGTACTTTGCAGGCTCCATGCCGATAATAATATTTTCCAGGCAGGACAGCTCCTTCACCAGCATAAAATGCTGAAACACCATGCCGATCCGGTGCTTCATGGCGTCCCTGCTGGACCGGAAGCTGACTTCCTCCCCATTCAGCAGGATTCTTCCCTCATCCGGGCGGGTCATGCCGTAGAGCACGTTCATCAGCGTTGACTTTCCCGCCCCGTTTTCTCCAATGATACACAGCACTTCGCCCTGGGCCGCCTGGATGCTCACGTCATCGTTGGCCCGCACTTCGCCGTATATCTTGGTTATGTGTTCCATCTCCAGCGCTAACTTCAATCTGTCTCCCCCATTTACTGTTCTTCAAAAATGTCGGTTACCTGGATCTCTCCGGAAATGATCTTTCCCTTCAGGTCTTCCAGCGCCTGGATCGTTTCCTCACCGATGTAGTCCTTCGTGTACTGCATTTCCGTCAGACCCACGCCGCCGTTTTCCAGGTTGTAAATCTTGTCTCCGCTCTCAAAGGTGCCGTCCTGCACGCTCTTTACCATATCGTAAGCAATATTTCCGCAGTTTTTCACTACACTGGTGAGAATCTTGCCTTCTGCGATATAGTCCTGATCGGAGTCCACTCCAATGGCATACAGGTTTTCATTCTCTCTCACCGCCTCAAACAGGCCTTCTCCCGTGCCGCCTGCCGCATGGAAAATAATATCGGCGCCGGAGTTCATCAGCTGAAGAGAATACTCTTTTCCCTTTGCCGGATCCGTATAGGAACCTACATAGGACTTCAGAACGGAGATATCCGGATTGACATATTTTGCGCCTTCCTCATATCCCACATAGAACCGGTTGATGTTGTCCGCGTCCTGGCCGCCGATAAATCCGACCACTCCTGTCTGGGACTTCATGGCTGCCAGAGCTCCCGCCAGAAAGCTGCCTTCATGGTCCGCCGTCTTTGCCACCTGGAGATTGTCCGCCTGAACGTTGCAGTTGAGGCCGCCGAAATACACATCCGGGAATCTCTGGCAGTACTCCTCAAAAGCGTCCGTCCAGGATGCGCCGAAGCCCAGGATCAGATCGGAACCGCTGTTGACTGCGGAGATAATGGAAGTGCCTGTGTCTGCCACGGAATCCGGCTCAATAAGGGCAATTTCTACCCCCAGTTCCTCTTCCGCTCTCTGAAGGCCTTCCCAGGTGCTGTCATTGAAGGAACGGTCTCCCAGTCCCGTCTCCGTGGTAATAAACGTCACCTTGACAGTTCCGTCGTCTGCCGCAGAGCTGTCTTCTCCTCCCGTCTGCGCGGTTGATGAACCGCCGCCGCAGCCGGCCAGTGCTCCAGCCAGAGCCACCGCCGTCAGACAGGCCGCCAGTTTCATTTCGCTTCTTTTCTTCATATGCTTCTCCTCCTTGTGTCTGCTGCTTTTTTACAGCCGCCCTCATTGTAGTTTTGTAAAAAAATTATAACATTCCGAAAAAACAAAAGAACCGACAAATGTCGGTTCTTTTGAAAATCCCCCAAATAGGAACATATGAATTTCGATGTTTCTTGTAATAATCACCATAATCCCGGTCACTGTGCGCCTGTGCCGGACTTTTCTTTCCCTTTTACGCTCCGCAAAGCTCTCTCATCACCTGAGGCACCGTCTCAATTTTCTCCGCCCGACAGGCATTGCTGCCGCAGAACAGGAGAGCATTTTCCGTGTCCCCTTCCGCCGCGTCGATAAGGGCTTTTGTGATGCAGTAGGGAATGGTCTTCCTGTCGCAGTGCTCCAGACACTGATAGCACCACTCCAGCTTAAAGGGCCTCTTTCCCACGTTCTCCAGGAAAGGATTCTTGATCGCCCGCCCCGGCATCCCCACCGGGCTCTTGGTAATCACGATGTCTTCCTTTTTCGCGTTGATATAGGCCTGCTTATACGCCAGCGGAGCATCGCACTCTTCTGTGGTCACAAACCGGGTCGCTACCTGAACGGCATCCACTCCCAGCTCCATAGCGTGAACCACATCGCTGTGGTCGTAAATTCCGCCGGCCAGAGCCACGGGAATCTTCAGCCCATATTTTTCCCCAAATCCTTTCACCACATCCAGAATCTTCCGGATTTCTCCCTCATATTCTTCTCTGCGGTAAGTGGAGGGCACATCTTCCGTGTCCGCTCCCAGCCGGTGAAGGTCTTCTCTGGAAAAACCCAGATGTCCGCCGGCCAGAGGTCCCTCGACCACCACCAGATCCGGCACTCTTTTATATTTTCGATCCCACAGCTTGCAGATCACACTGGCAGATTTCGCCGTAGATACAATGGGGGCAATTTTTGTCTTAAATCCCTCTACCATCCCGGGGAGATCCACAGGGAGTCCGGCGCCGGACACAATAATGTCCGCCCCGGCTTTCACCGCTTCCTTCACATACAGGCCGTAATCATGGGTCGCCACCATAATGTTAAAGCCCAGAATTCCGCCGGGAGCGATCTCCCTGGCCATTTTCAGCTCTTTCCCAATAGCTCTCAGATTGGCCTCCAGAGGCTTCTGCCGAAAATCCGGCTCCTTAAATCCGATCTGCGCAGTGGAAATCAGGCCGATTCCGCCCGCCTTTGCCACTGCTCCCGCCAGGGAGTGCAGGCTGATCCCCACGCCCATTCCTCCCTGAATAATCGGTACTTTTGCTGTCAAATCACCTATCACTAACGGCTTCAAATTATCCATCACATTCTCCTGAATCGCTCATACCGCTCCGCAGCCAGCTCTTCGCCGGTCATATCCACGTGGCTGGACAGAAACTCCTCCAGCCCCCGCCGCATCTCTGCGGCGATAACAGCGATATTTTTAGATGATGCCGGTTCTTTCTCAACGATCACCCGCTCAATTATTTTTAATTTGTAAAGATCTCTGGCGGTAACTTTCATTACCCTGGATGCCTCCGGCGCTTTCTTGCTGTCCTTCCACAGAATGGATGCAAAGCCTTCTGGAGAGAGTACGGAATAAATGGCGTTCTCCATCATCCACACCTCATTGGCCACAGCCATGGCCAGCGCTCCGCCGCTTCCGCCTTCGCCGATCACAATGGACACCACCGGAACCTTCAGATCAGCCATCTCAAACAGGTTTCTGGCGATGGCCTCTCCCTGGCCTCTCTCCTCCGCCTCAATTCCGCAGAAAGCTCCAGGCGTATCCACAAAGCAGATCACCGGCCGGCCAAAAGTCTCCGCCTGCTTCATCAGGCGCAGGGCCTTTCTGTATCCGTCGGGAGAGGGCATTCCAAAGTTTCTCTTCAGATTGTCCTTCGTGTTTTTGCCCTTCTGCTGGCCGATTACCGTCACCGGGACTCCCTTAAATGTGGCAATTCCGCCCACAATAGCCCCGTCATCCCTAAAATAGCGGTCTCCGTGGAACTCCATGAAATCGTCAAACAGCTCGTTGATATAGTCCAGAGCCGTGGGACGGTCTGCGTTTCTGGACAGCTGCACCGTCTCCCATGGATCTCTCTCCGTCATTCTCCTGCGGAAGCTCTCCACAGAGCTGTCCTCCGGAGCCAGCCGCTTCGCCGCGTTCTCCGGCTTTTTGTGCATGGAGAGAATCTGGGCCAGAGTCTCCTTCAGATGCTCTCTTCCTACGATCTTGTCCACAAAACCGTGCTCCAGCAGAAATTCTGCCCGCTGGAAGCCTTCCGGCAGCTTCTGACCGATGGTCTGCTCGATCACTCTCGGGCCTGCAAAGCCGATGAGAGCGCCAGGCTCCGCCAGAATAATATCCCCCAACATGGCAAAGCTGGCAGTCACGCCTCCCGTAGTGGGGTCAGTGAGCACACTGATGAAAAGCTGTCCCGCCTCGTGATGCCGTTTCAATGCGGCCGCAGTTTTTGCCATCTGCATCAGAGAAATAATTCCCTCCTGCATTCTGGCGCCGCCGGAACAGGCAAAGATAATCACCGGAAGCTTCTCCGCCGTAGCCCGCTCCACTGCCTGGGTGATCTTCTCTCCCACCACATGGCCCATGCTGCTCATGATGAACCGGGCGTCGCAGACCGCCACCACAGCGTCGTTTCCGCCAATCTTTCCCTTTCCGGTGACGACTGCCTCGTTCAGATTGGTCTTCTCCCTGGCGGCCTTCACCTTTTTCTCATATCCCGGGAAGTTTAAGGGATTTTCAAAGGGCATTTCCTTATTCCACTCCTCAAAGGTTCCCTCGTCCACAACCATTTCAATACGGCGGTACGCATGGACACGGAAATATCCATGGCATTTGGGGCAGATATAGTAATTCGCTTTTACATCATCCACATAGATGGGCTGTCCGCACTTGTTGCATCTTCTCCAGAGTCCCTGGGGAATGCTGGGTTCATCGGATTTTTTGTATTTCGTATCCAGCAGCGTATATGTTTTTTTAAACATATTTTTCAGCATATTGATTCACCCA
>DXBC01000047.1 GCA_019116745.1 Candidatus Lachnoclostridium stercorigallinarum | reverse complement strand
TTTCCCTGGTCTTCCACTTATTTTTATGATAAAAGATCTGGCGGTACATTGCAATCTGAAAATCTGCAACATCCAGTACTGCCAGCCTGCCTTCCCTCACTCTCTCATGAACCGCAAAATACGGGAGATAGGAAATCCCCCTGTTTCTGCAGATCATCTGAATGGTAAATTCCGTGTTGGTAATTTCCAGAAAAGGCGTCAGGGTCCTGTTTTTCGTCTCCAGGTACTGATCCAGCTCCCGGCGGTAATTTTCATTTTTTTCCGTGAGGAAAAAGGGCTCATCCAGAATCTCTTCCAGTTCCAGCCCCTTTCTTCCGGCAAAAGGCGAGTCGGAAGACGCCACAAATACAATAGGTTCCCGCACCTCCAGCTCCTTGTTCCAGTTGTTGCTGTATCGGGGCCGGTCCAGAAAATAAATCAGGTCCAGCTGATTTTTCTCCATCATGGTGATAAGCTCTTTCGGGGATGCGGTGGTGACCTTAATGGCCACTTTGGGATAATTGGTGCGGAAATATCCCAGCACCGGCGGCAGTTTGGAAAAGCACAGGGACTCCAGAGTTCCCACGTGAAGCGGTTCCAGAAGCTCCGCCTCCCGGATCATGGCCGACCTGGCCTGATTGACCTCCTGCAGAATGCGGTTGGCGTATTCCAGCATCTGCCTGCCCTGGGCTGTCAGAACCGTTCTTTTTCCCATCCGGTCAAACAGCCGCACCTGAAGCTCCTCCTCCAGCAGGCGGATCTGCACCGTCACTGCTGACTGAGAATACCCCAAAAGCTCCGCCGCTCTGGAGAAGCTTTCTTCCTGTGCAATTATGACAAATGTCTGCAGCTGCCGGAATTCCATATCTCACAGTTCCTTTTATAATATAAATTTTTTTCAATATAGTTATATATTTAATGAATTTGATTCATGTATATGTTTATGATATACTACAATCATATAAAACGTCAACCGGCAGAGAAGCAATTTTCCCCTGCCGGAATCAGCGAAAACGGGAAAGGATATATTATGGCATTTATCAGTGTTTTTGACGTGCTGGGTCCGAATATGATCGGTCCGTCCAGCTCTCACACCGCCGGGGCCTGCTCTATCGCCCTGCTGGCACAGAAAATGATCCCCGGCCCCATCACCGACGTGCAGTTCACCCTGTACGGATCCTTTGCCAGGACCTACCGGGGCCACGGCACAGACCGGGCTCTCCTGGGAGGAATCATGGGCTTTTCCACCGATGACAAGAGGATTCCCGACTCCTTTGCCATCGCAAAGGAGAGAGGGCTCTCCTACCATTTCTCTGTAAATGAGTCCGAGACAGAGGTCCACCCCAACACCGTAGACATCCGCATGACCGGCAGGGACGGCCAGGTTCTCACTGTGCGGGGGGAATCTCTGGGCGGAGGCAAGGTGAGGATTACCCGTATCAATCAGGTGGACGTGGATTTCTCCGGAGAGTACAGCACTCTCATTGCCATCCACTACGACAAACCGGGAGTGGTCGCCCACATCACCAGATGTCTCAGCGACAAAAACGTCAATATTGCTTTTATGAAGCTGTTCCGGGAAGCCAAAGGTCAGACCGCCTACAGCATTGTAGAATCCGACGGTCAGCTTCCTGAGGATATTTCTGACCGCATCCGGGAAAATCCCTATGTCAGGGATGTGATGCTGGTCCAGATGTAAATCAGCAGAAAATCTTTTCATTTTTATACGATAATACGCAGGAAATCCTGTAAAAAATATTTATAATTTTATTTTCAAGGAGGTTCTATATGGACAGCAGGACAAGAATTCATGAAATCGCGGAGGAGAAGGCAGGAATTATCGCCGACATGAACCAGTCTGTCTGGAGCTATGCCGAGTACGGCTACAAAGAGTTCAAGAGCGCGGCAAAACTCACTCAGGTTCTGGAAGACGAGGGTTTTCAGGTAGAGCGGGGCATCGCCGGCATTGAAACTGCGTTCGTAGGTACATACGGGAGCGGAAAACCTGTCATCGGCATCCTTGGGGAATATGACGCCCTCCCCAATTTAAGTCAGAAAGCAGGAGTGGCGGAGCGCTGCCCTATTGAAGGACAGAACTACGGCCACGGCTGCGGCCACAGCGCTCTGGGCGCCGGAGCCGTAGGCGCGGCTCTCATTGTAAAACAGTTTCTCCAGGAAAGCGGCCTTCCGGGAACCGTGAAGATTTTCGGCTGTCCGGCAGAGGAAACCGGCTTCGGAAAAGGCTTTATGGTGAGAGAACACTGTTTCGATGACCTGGATATGTGTTTCTCCTGGCATCCTATGGACGGCAACGCCTGCTTCCCCAGAAGTGTGGCCTACTACAAAGTCCGCTTTGATTTCACCGGACGCACCTCTCACGCCGGCGGAGCTCCGGAGCTGGGCCGAAGCGCCCTGGATGCCTGCGAGCTGATGAATGTGGGCGTCAACTATCTGCGGGAGCACATCATCTCCACCGCCAGAGTGCATTATGCTTATCTGGACTGCGGCGGCGAAGCTCCCAACATTGTACAGGGACATGCTTCTCTGCTCTATTTTGTGCGGGCTCCCAGACTGGCCCTCTGCGACGAGATCCTGTCCAGAATCAAAAAGATCGCTCAGGGCGCCGCTCTCATGACGGAGACGGACGTGAAAATCACTGTGCTGGGCGGTTTAAGCGACAACATCCCCAACCCCACCGCCTGCACCCTGCTCTCTGACGCCTTTATCGCAGAAGGCGGACCTGACTTCGGCGAGGAGGAATTTGCCATCGCCAGAAAATTCCTGGACGCCATGTCTGAGGAAGACCGGGCAAAGGCTCTGGCTGCCGGTGCAAAGATCAACGGCATCACCGAGGAAGAATTTGCCAAGCGGCCCTTAAACACCACAGTGATTCCCTACAGTGAGAAATTCCGGGAAATGCTCTCTACCGGCTCCACCGATGTGGGAGATGTAAGCTACATTACCCCCACCGCTCAGTTTACAGCGACAGTAGGCGTTCCCGGTACCGGAGCTCATACCTGGCAGTTTGCCGCTCAGGTGGGAACCTCCATTGGCGACAAAGCCAGCGTGGCCATCGCAAGGGCCATCGCCTACGCCAGCACCATGGTATATGAAAATCCGTCTCTCACGGAGCAGGCAAAGAAAGAGTTGCTGGATGAAACTCACGGCAAATACATTTCTCCGATTCCGGACGGCATGAAGCCCGGCGAGGGAATGTAACGGTCTCTATAATCTGAAATAAGGGGGATAAAATTATGAGTTTTATGGATGTTATGAACAGCCCGCTGCTGTATATCCTGGTAAGCGCGGGTATTCTCTACATTTTGATTTTCTGCGCGATCACCTTCCGCAAGGCCTACCGCCACGCCCTGGATATCGGCATGTCCAAAGAGAAGCTGCGAACCGTCATTATTTCCTCAGCCATCTACACCATTGTGCCTTCCATCTCCATCGTCATCGGCCTGTTCAGCCTTTCTATGGTCATCGGTGTGCCGTGGTCCTGGTTCCGCCTCTCCGTAGTCGGCGCTGTAACCTATGAGCTGATGGCCGCCGACATGGCCGCCACCGGAGCCGGCTACGAATCCGTAGCCGCCTTAAATGCCATTGGAGATCCCTCCGTGGCCGGAACACTGATGTTTGTCATGAGTATCGGTATTCTGGGCGGTATGCTGGGAGTTCTGATATTTGGCAAAAGAATTCAGATGGGCGTTCTGAAAGCAAGAAGCAAAAACGGCATGATCGGCGCTCTGCTCACCGGCGTGCTCTCTCTGGCTATCATTGAAGCTTTTCTTCCTCTGCAGCTGATCAAGGGACCGGTGTACTGCGCCGTGGCCGTCACTTCCTGCCTTGCGACCGTGCTGCAGATGATGCTGGTTAAAAAGCTGAAAATAAACTGGTACCGGAACTTTATCATGGCCGTCACCCTGATCATCGGTATGGCCTCCTCCCTGATCTGGGTGCAGGTACTGGGATAAAACGGAAAGGAGATCAAAAAAATGGATGAGAAATATGAGAAAAGCATACACCGGATCGGACGGATCGGTATTCTGATCGGACTGGCATTCATGCTGGGGATCCCCGCTGTCATCAGCGTGGTTTTTGATGTGGCTCCGGAGAGCATCGGCCATGTATTTGCGGTGGCCGCCGGACTTCTGGCCGTATTTATCCCCACCAACGTGGCGGAGGTATTCGGCTATACCCCCATGTTAGGCTCTTCTGCCTACATCACCTTCCTCACCGGAAACGTGACAAACTTAAAAATTCCCGTAGTGGTAAACGCTCAGACTCTGACGGAGACGGCTCAGGGTACGGACGAGGGCGATACGGTGGCCACCATCGGCGTTGCCGTATCTTCCTTCGTAACCACCCTTGTCATTATTGCGGGAGTAATCCTGTTAGTTCCCCTGCAGCCCATCCTCACCACTCCTGCCGTACAGACAGCTACCACCTACATGCTGCCCGCACTGTTCGGCGGTCTTTTCCTGAGCTATATCAACGATGACTGTGGAGAATACGTGGCGAAGAACAAATCTCTGACCCTTATCCTCCCCATGGCCATGGTGCTGATCGTAAACCTTTTCTATCCTCTTACCGGAAAAGAGGGTTTTGCCGTGATTGGCTGTATGATCTTAAATGTGATCTGCGCTTACGTCCTATTTAAGACCGGCGTCATCAAAATGTCCTTAAAGCCTGGAAAAGGCCAGAAAAACGTCACCCAGAATGCCAGAGCCTCATCCGGCAATAAGTAAATTCGGGAGGAACATCATGGATTTTAAAAATGGAGCAGAGCTTTTGGAGCTCTGCCGGAAACATCGCTGCTCCATTTCTGACGTCATGAAGCAGAGGGAATGCGAGCTGGGGGAGACCAGTCTGGACACCCTTCAGACAAAGATGGAGCGCATTCTGGAAATCATGCGGGAATCTTCCACCGCCCCCATCAAATCTCCCAGGAAGTCCATCGGGGGACTGATCGGCGGTGAAGCCCGTATGTTAAACGAGCACCGGACTTCCGGGAAGTCCATCTGCGGAAATGTGATCTCCAGGGCCATTACCTATGCCTGCGCCGTTCTGGAGGTAAACACTTCCATGGGACTGATCGTAGCCGCTCCCACAGCCGGCTCCTCCGGCATTGTGCCGGGAGTGATCCTGGCGCTGCGGGATGAATACCACATCTCCGACAGCCGCCTGATAGACGCCCTGTTCAACGCGGGAGCCATCGGCTATCTGGCCATGCGCAACGCCACCGTAGCAGGCGCCGTGGGCGGCTGCCAGGCAGAGGTAGGCGTAGCAGCCGCCATGGCGGCCTCCGCCGCCACAGAGCTCATGGGAGGCGATCCTGAGCAGTGTCTTTCCGCCGCCTCTTCCGTCCTCATGAATATGCTGGGGCTGGTATGCGATCCCATCGGCGGTCTGGTGGAATGTCCCTGTCAGGGACGCAACGCCGCCGGCGCCGCTATCGCCATCACTGCAGCAGAGATGGCTCTAAGCGGCATCCGCCAGATCATTCCTTTCGATGAGATGCTGGCCGCTATGTACGCCGTGGGAAAAAAACTGCCCTCCGAGCTTCGGGAAACGGCTCTGGGCGGCTGCGCCGCCACTCCCACAGGCTGTGCTTTCGCCTGCGGAGGCTGCGGGCAGTAAAATAGACCGCGGCAGGAAAAAAACTGCCGCCAATACGAAAAACGGGATGGCTCCACCGAACCATCCCGTTTTTTCTGCCTGCTTTATCTGTTTCTGTTTTGGCCTCCCGCTGCCGCGGCCTGCCTGACCTCCCGGCAGACAGTCTTATTTCACCAGCCCATGGGTCCAGGTGAGCACGCCGCCGAACTCCTCGATCCCCGTGTAGCCCTGAGCAGCCAGTTTTTCCGACGCCATCTTGCTCCTCACGCCGCTGCGGCAGTATACCAGAAGCTCCTGAGATTTGTCCGGAAGCTCCGGAATTTCCCTGCCGTCAATGGTCTCCAGAGGCACGTTTACAGCCCCTCTGATGTGTCCGCCTCCATATTCCTCCGGAGTGCGCACATCCACGATCACAAATCCCTTTCCATGTTCCATAATATCCCAGGCTTTCTCCTGAGTAATTTCCTTATATCCATTCATTTTTACTGCCTCTTTTCTGTTCTGTATTCTCCGGCAGAAACTGCCTCTCCCATTCTAGCACGCCCGTCCCTTCCGCGCAATTCCCAAAAAACAGAAAGCGGACCGCTTCCCGGAAATCATTTCTGATTTCTCAAAAAGCAGTCCGCCCAGCGGCCGGGCCGTTCTGGCTCCACGGCCGAATACATAATATTCGATTATACCTGTCCGTCGGTTACGCAGGCATCTATCTTGAAGTTGTAGCCCTCGGTTCCGGCAACAGGAGTCACTTCTTTGATAGCGCTGTCGGAAGCTCCCGGTACACGGAAGTCATGGTTGTCCAGTCTCACCACAGGGGTCTCAACCGGCTTCTCAACCTGCGGCACATACTCGTAGGGATAACGGTAAGCGCGGTATACCATCTCTCTCATGTTCTTGAAAGGAGCGATGAATTCCCAGACTACCTCGTTCTCCGGAGTCACCTCGAACATTCTCATGTAGCAGCCCTCGGTAATCAGAGTGTTGCCGTTGGGCAGTCTCTGAGCGGAGCTGATCAGCGGGCTGTAGAACTTGGAGTTTGCTACCAGTCCGAGCATTCCGCCGAAAGCTCTTCCCTTGAACTCCCAAACCACTTCCAGAGTAACCGGATCGAATTCCAGAATTCTGGAGTGATCTCTGATATCGGACTTGGTTCCTTCCTTGCTGGTTCTGCTGGGCATTCCGTAGCCGGCCCATCCGCCGTTGTCGAATACCAGGATGTTGCCCTCGCCCGGAAGTCCCTTGGGGATCATGTGGCAGTGATGCTGTCCGATGATCTGGCCCATGATGCGCAGCTCTTTGGTCTTTGTAAAGTCCGGTCCGATCTGCCATACGATCTTGCCCGTCTTCTTGCTGATAATCGCGAGAATGTTGGCCTCTCTGGCATCCCAGATGATGTTCTCCGGATTGAATCTTTCGTCGCCGGCGTCATACCACTTGTTCGGTCCCAGAAGGCTCATGGAATTGATGTGGAGCCAGTCGCCCTGGCCGCCGCCGTTCTCATGGTTGTTGGGGTTGCGGGCCAGCACGTTCTTTGCGATCTCGTCAAAGCCAAGCTCGTTGAAATGCTTGTTGGCATGCCACTCCCAGACAATATTGCCCTCCCAGTCTACTTCAATGAACACATCGTCCAGCAGACGGTGCTCGCTGATCTTCTTATTGTAAACATCCTCATGGCAGAGAATCAGGGTGTTTCCGCTGTCGGTCTTGCACTCCATGCCGGGAACATAGTATCCAACGGGATTGCCTTCTCTCTGATAGTCATGGTGCTGTCTGGCGATCCATCTCTTGTTGCCGTCGTCGTCAACCAGCTCCTTGTGGTCAAACTTCCACACAACATTGCCGTCCCAGTCAATCTGTACCAGATCAGTCTGATCCTGATATCCGAACTTCGGATCTCTCAGTCCCAGGCTGCCCATTACGTAGCCGCCGGGAAGCAGCTTGTTGGGGAATCCCTGAACATCCTTCCAAACCTTCACCACATTGCCGTTCATATCCACCAGAACTGCTCCGACACCCTGGCACTGCATCAGTGTATAGCCGTTGTATGCCTTCTCCGGATCATAGATCGTGGTTCCCATGGGGAATACATTATAAAGTCCCATTGCAAAAAACCTCCTTAAATGTGTTTTTCAATTGCATCTATGTAATCATCTTCCTCATGGTTTCCGGCCAGCTTCTCCACCGGTTCACCATTGTCAAAGATTACTACCTGAGGAACGCCCTTCATCATCATTTTCTCAAACAGGCCCTGCTCTTCCTCCACATCTACCTCATAAAACGGAATTTTCCCCTTGTAATCCTGCTCCAGATCGTCCAGAACTGCGTGAACCGCCTGGCATACATGGCAGGATTTTCTGGAGAAAATAACCAGACAGGTCTCCCCGTCGTTCTCCACATACTCCTCAAAGGCCACCGAATTGAGTTTTTTCATCGCATGTCTCCTCCTTCTTTTTTTCGGTCTGATAATATTATAACACACCGGAAATAGGCAGACAATAATCTATGTTATAGCATTTTCAAAAAAATATGTTAAACTATTATAAAGAAAGTCTAAGGATTGTCCTGACAACAGTAAAAGGAGGAACTATTATGGATGCAATGTATGATCTGATCATAATCGGAGCCGGACCCGCCGGTCTGGCAGCCGGCATATACGGCGGACGGGCCCACTTACATACCCTGATTCTGGAAAAATCCACCGTGGGCGGGCGTGCCTATACCACCAGGGAAATTGTCAACTATCCCGGTATCCCCACCACTTCAGGCCCTGACCTGACGGAAAAAATGGCAGAGCACGCCAAGGGCTTCGGCGTGGAGATCAAACGGGAGCCGGTGAAATCCATGGATGTGACCGGCGATGTAAAACTGGTCAATACCAGACGCCACCAATACGGAGCCAAAGCGGTGATCGTCGCCACGGGAACCTCCGCCAGAATCCTGGGAATCCCGGGAGAGAGAGAGCTGACCGGCCAGGGCGTGGCCTACTGCGCCACCTGCGACGCGGAATTCTTCCAGGACCAGCACGTAGTGGTGGTGGGAAGCGGCGACCAGGCCATTGAAGAAGGCATGTACATCACCAAATTTGCCAGCCAGGTCACCGTCATCGTTCTCCACGACGAGGGAAGCCTGGACTGCAACAAGGAATCTGCCGAGAAAGCCCTTCACCATCCGAAAATGAACTTTATCTGGAACAGCGTGCTGGCAGAGGTCTGCGGGGAAACTCAGGTGACCGGAGTTAAGATCAAGAACATTAAGACCGAAGAAATCACCGATTATCCCTGCGACGGCGTATTTTTCTTCGTAGGCATGATCCCGGAGACCAAATGGCTCCCGGAGGAACTGGAAAAAGACTCCCGCGGCTGGCTTCATGTCAACGACAGAATGGAGACCAACGTGCCCGGCGTATACGCCGTCGGAGACGTCCGCGACAAATATCTCCGCCAGGTGTCCACCGCCATCTCCGACGGAGCCGTTGCCGCCACCGCAGCGGAGCGCTACATCGAAGATCTGGATTACTTCAGAGAGCAGGTGCTGGAGAGTCCGGAACCGGTGATCCTGGGCTTCTGGAGTCCGGAATTTGCCGGCAGCATCGACGCCATCAGCAGCATCTCCTCTCCCTACCGTGTTATTGAGGTAGATGTGTCCCGGAAAAAAACCTGGGCAGACCGCTACCACATCCGCCTGGATGAGAACACCCCTGCCGCAGCCCTGGTAGTGGACAAAGGCGAAGTGAAAGAACAGCTTTCCCTGTAAATTCTTCTCTCCCGGCAAATATCCTTGACAGTTTGCCCTTCTTCTGGTATCCTATCTAGCGATAAAGAAATACTGACTGTTTGCCGCCGGGTAATAAAGCGTTGAATTTTGTATCGATAGGCCGTTTGAAGATACAGAATATCAGCGCTTTTCTTTTGTTTTCCGGTATTTTGTCAGAATCAAAGGAGGACTCTTTCCATGGAGAATGCAAGACCATTTCAGGAATTTGCCAGATATTCCAGCCTGAGTGTACTGGGAATGATCGCCATCTCCTGCTACATCCTGGCCGACACCTTTTTCGTCTCCCGCAGCCTGGGAACCAACGGACTGGCCGCCCTGAACCTGGCCATTCCGGCCTACAATTTTATTCACGGCACTGGCCTTATGCTGGGCATGGGGGGCGCCACCCGCTTTTCCATCTGCAAAAGCCGGGGTGACGACCACATCGCCAATATTATTTTCACCAACACCCTGTATCTGACCGCCATATTTTCAGCAGTCTTTCTGGCTGCAGGACTCTTTTTCTCTGCTCCCCTGGCCATTATGCTGGGAGCGGATGGGGCAGTTTTCGACATGACGGCCACATATCTGCAGGTGCTGCTCTTATTTTCTCCGGCATTTATCTTAAACGATGTGCTGCTCTGCTTTGTGAGAAACGACGGCAATCCCCAGCTGGCCATGCTGGCCACCGTGGGCAGCAGTCTTTCCAATGTGGTTCTGGACTACGTGTTCATGTTCCCGTTCCGTATGGGTATTTTCGGCGCGGTACTGGCCACCGGAATGTCTCCCGTCATCGGCGTGGTCATTATGGCCCCCCACTGGGTGAAAAAATCAAAGGGCTTTCATATAGTAAAAACCGGTTTTCACGGGGAGTCCGTCCGCTTCCATTTTTCCCTGGGCTTTCCCTCCCTGCTGGGCCAGCTCTCCTCCGGTGTCGTGATGATCATCTTCAACAGCATCATCCTGCAGCTGGAAGGCAATACCGGCGTGGCCGCATACGGCGTAATCGCCAATATCTCCCTTGTGGTCACCTCCATTTACACCGGTATCGCCCAGGGCGTTCAGCCCCTGGTCAGCCGGGAATACGGCAGAGGCCACCGGGAATCCCAGCAGACCTTTCTGCGCTTTTCCATGATTACCATGCTGGTGCTCTCCGCCGTCATCTACGGGGTGATTTTCCTGTTCGCAGATCCCATCGCCGCCATCTTCAACAGCGAGCACAATGAGATGCTGCAGCAAATTGCCGTCACCGGACTGAAATTGTATTTTACATCTGTAGCCTTTGTGGGTTATAATACAATTATAGCAACGTACTTTACCTCGGTGGAGGAGGCCGTGCCGGCGCACGTCGTCTCCCTGCTGAGGGGACTGATTCTCATCGTCCCCATGGCGTTCATCCTGTCCGCTCTCTGGGGAATGACCGGCGTGTGGCTGGCCTTTCCTGTCACAGAGCTCATAGTCATGGTAGTCGGCTTATATTTCTCCGCGAAAAGCAGGAAGCGCGGATAAAAGGAGGAGTGGTTTATGAAACGCATCATTACCATCAGCCGTGAATTCGGAAGCGGCGGAAGGGAGCTGGGACGGCGGCTCTCC
Source organism: Candidatus Lachnoclostridium stercorigallinarum (assembly GCA_019116745.1). GTDB lineage: Bacteria > Bacillota > Clostridia > Lachnospirales > Lachnospiraceae > Lachnoclostridium_A > Lachnoclostridium_A stercorigallinarum. Next base: position 4,764 of record DXBC01000047.1, on the reverse strand, counting down.
GAGCTGCTGCAGGTCGCTTACTACGACAAGGAAATTGTGACAGAGATCGCCAGACGCACCTCTCTATCCGAAGAATATGTCCATCAGATCATAGAGCAAAGGCCGTTGATGTCCTTCCCTATCAGCATCGGAAGGAGCTTTTATCCCATGCCGGATCCTCTCATGGAACAGAACCAGGCTATCTACCGGGAACAGCATCAGCTCATTCGGGAACTGGCTGACAAATCCGACTGCGTGATCGTAGGCCGCTGCGGAGATTACATTCTCCGTGATCTGAATCCGTTCCGCATCTTTGTCTATGCCGACATGGATGCAAAAATAGCCCGCTGCCGGGAACGGGGAAAAGAAGATCCTCCCCTGACTGACAAAGAGCTGAAGCAGCAGATCAAAAAAATGGACAAAGGCCGTGCAAAATACTATGAGTTCTACACCGGTCAGAAATGGGGCGACCGCTTAAACTACGATATCTGTATCAATACTTCCAGCAGATCCATTAAGGAACTGGCGTCCGTTCTTGTCCGACTCATCGACGGATCACCCGACTGAAGCCGCAAAACCAAAACAGCGTACTGTCCGGTCTGAAGCCGGTGTCTTTCGCCTTATATACCAGGCGCCGCAAATGCGGCGCCTTCTTTTCCTCTGATTGTTCAGCCGTTTGAAAACTTTTCAGAGCAGGAAATCTTTGATATGGCGAAAAAATCGCGGGCAAATGCAATGTTCTTTCTGTCCCCGGTCCACAGCGCGGAACTCTACAATAAACCGGTTTTCTCCGTCTGAGGATTCCGCCCGGATGGTGCCCCGGTGGCGCTCTGCCACACTCTTTGCGATGGCCAGGCCCAGGCCGTATCCCTTTCGGTCGCTTCTGGATTCGTCAGACCGGTAAAACCGTTCAAAAATTTCCTCCAGCCTCTCTCCGGGAATTTCTTCTCCCGTATTTTCCACAATCAGCTGTACCTTCCGTCCCGGCATCCGCTTGAGACAAACCCTGGTTCTTCCCCCTTCCGGAGAGTACTTTTCCGCGTTGTCCAGCAGAATCCTCATCATCTGCCGCAGCTCCTTCTCGTCTCCCCGGATGCAGATGTCCTCCTCCACATCGCTCTGAAGCTCCCGGTTCCCCTGATAAAATACTGCTTCAAACGAGAGGACGCTCTCAATTACCACGTCGCTGAAGTTGCACTTTTCCCGAACCCGTTTTCCCATATCCGCTTCGCTGCGGGCCAGGGCCAGCATCTCCTCCACCAGCTTCTTCATCTCCTCCGCTTCCTGTACGATGTTTTTCAGCCACCTGGCCCCGTCTCCGTCTGCCGAAGGCTCCTGATCTGTCAGAAGCTGTGCATTGGCCATGATGACGGTCAAAGGCGTTTTCAGCTCATGGGAGGCATCGGCCACAAACTGTTTTTCGCGGCGCATGGACTGTCCCACCGGGTAAACCGCCCATTTGGACAGGACACAGCTGATGCCGAACAGCATGACCCACACAGCCACGCCGATAATCCCCAGATTCCTCCACATCCCTTCCGCAAAGGAATCTCCCAGACTGGTGTCCATATAGGCGATCCGGTATCCGCTTCCCAGAGGCCTGCGCAGATATCTTAACTGATACATCTCCAGAAAGCCGCCGTCCTCCGCTGAGGACAGGCTCTGGGCCGCCAGCCTCTGCAGCATCTCGCTGTCCTGACCGGGACCGTACTGACCTTCTACGTGCACAATCTGATTATCTCCGTCCGTCACCAGGATAAAATAAGGCATACGCACTTCGTCACCGCCCCAGAACACCGGCGTCTGCCCCGCGGCGGCCGCTTCCCACAGCATTCTTTCATTGTCCCGGTCCATCCGGTATGTGGTAAAATATCCCACCGCCAGAAAAGCCAGTCCGATCACCAGAGTCACCATAGCCATATTGGACGCCACAAATTTGATCCGCAGCCGTTTCAGCTCTTTCATGACCGTCCTCCCTTCACCAGATAATACCCCAGATGCCTGGCTGTGGCAATGCCCGTCTCCGCCTTGAGAAAGTCCAGCTTTTTCCGCAGGAATGAAACGTAGATCTCCACATTGTTGTCCACCGCCTCCCCGTCATTTCCCCAGATTTTCAGAATCATCGTTTCTTTCGACACCACGGCGCCTCTGGCTCCCATAAGGATCCGCAGCACCTCGTACTCTCTTTTGCCCAGGCGGATGCTCTTTTCTCCCCGCTCCAGACTGAAGGTGGACTGACGCAATTTCCTTTATCATAGCTCACGTCTCCGTTCTCATTTATCTTCTTCCATATTTACGGAACACATAGCCGATTCCGGCCAGCAGAGCCACAATCACTGCAACTGCTACAAATCCCCAGATCATACTGGTTTCCACTGTCACGCGGAACTCCGCGCTGTCAGAAGTTTCGCTGCAGCTCGCATTCATTGTCACCACATAATCTCCCGTGAGGGCCTGATCCGACGGCGTCACCCGTGCTGTCACCTCCACCGTCGCCCCCGCCTCAATCACATCGATGGTAGGTGTGTCAAAGCTCACTGTCCAGTTCGTGGGTGCCGTGGCTGTAAGGTTTACATTTTCCACCGGCATATTGCTGTTGTTGGTAACGCTCAGAGTCACTGCAGACTCCTCGTTTGCATGGGTGTCAAAGCTGAGCCTTCCGTCCGGAGTGCTCAGGCTGATATCATACTGTTCTGTCACCGTCACGGACAGATCCATGCTCAGAGTCTCATTTCCGGAAATAGCGCTGCAGTGAATGGTGTACTCTCCCGCCGCTGCGTTCTCCGGCGGAACCACCTGAATGGTCAGTCCCTGGCTGGCTGCCGGATCCAGCTGAATGCTGGCAACCTTATTGGATTCTCCGCTGGGAGTAAAGGATACCTGCCAGCCTTCCGGGGCTTCTGCAGACAGGCTGTAGGACTGAGTCGCTGCGCTGTTGTTGATCAGGGTAGCATTATAGCTGAAGGAAGTTCCCGCCGATCCTTCCTGCTCCGGATATTCCGAGGAGAAGTCTCCCTGGGATACCTCCAGCTCGCTTACGTCCAGATTCAGAGTCAGGGTATCGTAAACTTCCCCGCCGGCTCTGGCCTCCAGCACCACCTCGTAGCTTCCGTCCGCCGTATCTGCCGGGATCTCCAGCTGGAATGTGGCGCTGGCCGTATCCGTCCCCGTGGGCACATGGATCCGGCTGATCCGGCTGCTTCCGCCGGATATGTATCCGCTCCATCCCTCCGGCATGGACTGAATGGAAAGGGATGCGTCACATCCTGCCCCCGAATTGTCAAATCCCAGGTTAAAGGTCAGATCCTCCCCCGCCTTTGCCGTCATTCCCGGATAATCCGTGTGCATATCAAGACCTCCCGCGGCGCCGGCAGTGAGCGATCCGCCCACTAAAAAAGCCGCCATGATTCCGCCTGCGGCCATCACTTTCCATGATTTTCTTCTCATCATTTTCAGGCTGTTTTCCATCATAGTCTCTCTCCTTTTTCTTTTCTCAAAGATAGAAAGGATTATAACTCCCGAACCTTTAGTTAGTCTGAAAAACGGCCAGCTGCCAAAAAACGCGTACAGCAAAAAACCTCCTGATAAAAATCAGAAGGTTTCTCTTCGGGATGCCGGCGACCGGAATCGAACCGGTACGGGAGGTAAGTCCCGCAGGATTTTAAGTCCTGTGCGTCTGCCAGTTCCGCCACGCCGACAAATATAAATATGTAAAAAAGAAAATTGGCAAAAATAAATGGGGCCTACAGGGCTCGAACCTGTGACCCTCTGCTTGTAAGGCAGATGCTCTCCCAGCTGAGCTAAGACCCCAAAATAGCAATAAAAAACGACCCGGATGGGACTCGAACCCACGACCTCCGCCGTGACAGGGCGGCGCTCTAACCAACTGAGCCACCGGGCCAAAATAACAGATAAAGTATTTAGTTCAGGGTTAGTGGACCTTCGGGGACTCGAACCCAGGACCGACCGGTTATGAGCCGGTTGCTCTAACCAACTGAGCTAAAGGTCCAAATAAATGAAATCAAAAGCCGATGATCGGACTCGAACCGATAACCTGCTGATTACAAATCAGCTGCTCTGCCAATTGAGCCACATCGGCGGATAAATGACCCCAACGAGATTCGAACTCGTGTTACCGCCGTGAAAGGGCGATGTCTTAACCGCTTGACCATGGGGCCTCATTCGAGCACTCTCCAAACTTGCCTCATGCTCTTAAGCTCCCCCTGTTGGACTCGAACCAACGACACTGCGGTTAACAGCCGCATGCTCTACCGACTGAGCTAAGGAGGAATATTTTGTTTGCGTTAAGCAACGAGAATATTATATTACAAAGCATACCCCTTGTCAAGGATTTTATCTCTGAAAAACATAATTTCTTCACTGCTCAAAATGCTTTGAAACAAAAAAGAGACTGAACCATCAATCTCTTTTCAAAGGGAACGCACCCTCAAAACCGCACATTCAATCAACCATCTTCCATCCAACACAACCTTCTGGTTAAGCCCTCGACCGATTAGTAACAGTCAGCTCCATACGTTACCGTACTTCCACCTCTGCCCTATCTACCTCGTCGTCTTCAAGGGGTCTTACTTCCTTACGGAATGGGATATCTCATCTTGAGGGGGGCTTCACGCTTAGATGCCTTCAGCGTTTATCCCTTCCCGACTTGGCTACTCTGCCATAGGCCTGATACCTAACAGATCCACCAGTGGTCGGTCCATCCCGGTCCTCTCGTACTAAGGACAGCTCCTCTCAAATATCCTGCGCCCACGCCGGATAGGGACC
>DXBC01000046.1 GCA_019116745.1 Candidatus Lachnoclostridium stercorigallinarum | reverse complement strand
ACCCTGAATCAGGAGAAAGAAAAGCGGGAGGAGAAACTGGGAGATCTGACCCGGAAAAAAGAAACTCTTCAAAGGGAGACAGAGCGGAAAAAAGAGTGGGAGGAGCTGGACAGGCAGGCGGCCTCCCTGGAAGCGGAGATTCCCGCCTATGACCGGCTGATTCAGGCAGAAAATGAGGCGAAAAAGGCAGAGGCAGATCTGCTCCGGCAGCAGGAGACGGAGAAGAAGCAGGTTCAGGCAGCCATTGGGGCCAGAAAGGATGCAGAGGTCCTTCGCCGGGAGCAGCAGGAGCTGGAACATGCAGGAGAGCAGCTGGAGGTTCTCCGCCGGGAGCTGGATCGGCAAAAAGGGAGAAAGGACAGCCTGGAGGAGCTGAAACGTGATCTGGACAGCTGGATGGCCGGAGAGCGGGAACGGCAGACCGTGGAGGCGGAACGGGCCGGCAGGGAAGAAGAGCGGAATGCCCTGAAAGCAAAGGAAGAGGATCTGGCGGCCGATCTGGAGCGGCGGGAAAGACTTCTGGAGGAGTTAAAGGGGGCAGACCTTCGGAAGGCGGAACTGGAAAGACAGCTGGCAGAGGAGAAAAGGCGGCAGCAGGATCTGACGGAGCTTTACCGGGATACGGAAGAATACAGGAAACTGTGGGAGGCTTATGACAGGGCCAGAAAGATTTACGTAAATGCAGCGGCAGAGGCAGAGCGGCTGGGAGTCGAGTACCAGGCCGCCAGCCGGGCCTTTCTGGACGGTCAGGCGGGAATTCTGGCTCAGTCTCTGGAACCGGGCCGTCCCTGCCCGGTGTGCGGTTCTACAGATCATCCCATGCCGGCTGTCCGCCCGGGGGAGACTCCCTCGGAGGCGGAGATGGATCAGGCCAGAGAGAATTGGGAAGCGGCCAGAAAAAAGGCGGAGGAAGCCAGCCAGGAGGCGGGAAACCGGATGGGAGCCGCGGCTGCCAAAAAGCAGGAGGTTTCCGGCCGCCTGGAAAAGCTGACGGGAGAAGCTGGCTTCGGTGAGGCGGACGGAAGGATCCGGAGCCTGCTGGAGCGGTCAGATAAACGGCGGAAGGAGCTGGAAGCAGGAATTGAAGCTGCCCGCAGAGACCTGGAACGCCGCGCCCTGGAGGAGAAGCGGCGCCGGGAGCAGGAACAGCTTCAGAAGCAGCTTCGTATTCAGGGAGAGGAACTGGCCGGGCAGCTGACAAAACTCATGAGCGCCATGGGAAAGCTGGAGGGCGAGAGCTCCCAGATGTGGAAGAAGATCGGGGGCGAGAGCCTTGCCCTGGGGCTGGACGGGCCGGGGCAGTCGGCCGGAGTCTCCCGATCGGCGGAAGAACTGTCGTCCGAAGAAACTTCCCGACCGGCAGCCCTCTCACAGAAGAAAACAGCCGCCCGTCTCATGGAGGCGGCCGGACAGGAACTTCAAAAGACCGGGAGTTCCATAAAGCGGCTGGAGGAAAAGACAGAAGAGGAAGAGGCGCGGGTGAAGCGCAGAGGAGAGCTGACCGGCCTCATCGCTGACCGGGAGGAAGCCGCCAGGAGAGCGGAGGAAGAACTGGCGGACTGCAGGAAGGCGCTGGCCGCCTCAGAAACCAGAAAGCAGGAGCTGGAGAGGCAGCTTCTGGCCGCCGGGCAGGGGCTGCGGTTTGAGAATAAGGAGCAGGCTGCCCAGGCCTTAGAGGAATTAAGAAGCCGCAGCGCCGCCGGAAAGGCAGCCCTGGAACAGGCCAGGGCAGAGGCTGACCGCTGCGAAAAAGAGCTGGCCGGCCTGGACGGACGGATCGGTCAGCTGGAAAAGCAGCTGGAGGAGGCAGAACCTGTGGATCTCTCTGCGGCAGAAGCGGACAAACAGGCCATGGAAGAGGAACGTACCGTCCTGGATGAGAGGCAGAAGCGGCTGTACTCCAGAATCCAGGCCAACGGCAGCGCTCTGGAAAATATCCGCAGCCGTTCCGGAAGGCTGGAAGAGCTGGAAAAGCGGTGGTCCATGGTGCGGGCTCTGGCCAATACCGCAGGAGGCACGGTGAGCGGCCGGGAAAAGATTATGCTGGAGACTTACATTCAGATGACATACTTTGACCGGATTATTCACCGGGCAAACACCCGTTTTATGGTTATGTCCGGCGGACAGTATGAGCTGAAGCGCCGGGAACGTGCGGCCAACAACCAGAGCCAGAGCGGTCTGGAGCTGGATGTGATCGATCACTACAACGGCACGGAGCGGAGCGTAAAAACCCTCTCCGGCGGAGAATCCTTCCAGGCGTCTCTGTCCCTGGCTCTGGGGCTCTCCGATGAGATCCAGTCCCTGGCCGGGGGAATCCGGCTGGATACCATGTTTGTGGACGAGGGATTCGGCACTTTGGATGAGAGCGCCCTGGAGCAGGCAGTGCAGGCCCTGGCGGGGCTGACGGAAGGGAACCGCCTGGTGGGAATCATCTCCCATGTGGCGGAGCTGAAAGAGAGGATCGAGCGGCAGATCGTGGTGACGAAAGACCGGGCCGGCGGAAGCCGGGCGGAAATCCGGTGCTGATAGCCGGCCGGAGAACATCCGGCTGCAGAGAGAATCGAGAGACTGGGAGGAGTCAAAATGACAAAGGAACTTGAAATTGGAGAGGAGCTGCACTCCCGCGTAAAGGACGCGGAGAAGGTCCTGGTGGGCCTGGGAGCGGAGTGGAACAAAGATGCCGGGGACGGCGTGGGAGAGGCTTACGAGGCCCTGGCCAGGCTGCTGGAAGGGAAAGATTATTTTATTGTGACGGTAAATGTGGACGGAGAGATTTTTCGCTCTTCTCTGGATGGGAAAAGAATCACTGCCCCCTGCGGGAATATTCACTGGCTTCAGTGCCGGGCGGCCTGCACAACGGACATCTGGGAGGAAGGGGAGGTTCCTGATGGGATCTGTCCCCACTGCGGGGAGCCTCTCATTCCCAACACGGTGGAGGCGGACCACTATATTGAAGAAGGCTATCTCATCAGCTGGAGAGACTATACGGAATGGCTGGGGAGAACCTTAAACCGCAGGCTGGAGGTTCTGGAACTGGGAGCCGGACTGGAGATGCGGGAGCTTCAGGTGATTCGCTGGCCTCTGGAAAAAACCGTATTTTTCAACAATAAGGCGCATATGTATCGGATAAATGGGGAATTTCCTCAGATTTCTGACGAGATTGGGGATAAGGCCAGATCCGTAAGAGAAAATTCCGTGGAATTTGTGGAAAAACTGTGATAAAATGTTTAGAATGACGAGAATATAATTTTCACAAAAGACATGAGGAGGACATAAGATGGGAGCGATCAGCAATGACTGGCTCGGGCCCATGAGCGCCGAGTTTAAAAAACCCTATTACAGAAAGCTGTACGAGACGATAAAGCATGAATACGAGACCAGACAGATATTTCCTGACGCCAACGATATTTTCAACGCGTTTGAATTTACGCCTCTCTCAAAGGTAAAGGCAGTGATCCTGGGACAGGATCCCTATCACAATGTGGGGCAGGCTCACGGACTCTGCTTTTCTGTAAAACCGGATGTGGAGATTCCGCCGTCTCTGATGAATATTTATCAGGAGCTTCACGATGACCTGGGCTGCTACATTCCCAACAACGGATATCTGAAGAAGTGGGCAGATCAGGGAGTACTGCTGTTGAACACGGTTCTCACTGTGCGGGCCCATCAGGCTAATTCCCATCACGGCATCGGCTGGGAGGAATTTACGGATGCGGCCATCCGGGCTTTGAACGAGCAGGACCGGCCCATTGTGTTTATCCTGTGGGGACGTCCGGCTCAGGCGAAAAAATCCATGCTCACCAATCCCAGGCACCTGATTCTGGAAGCTCCTCATCCCAGCCCGCTGTCTGCTTACCGGGGATTTTTCGGCAGCAGGCCCTTCAGCAAGACTAACAAATTTCTTGCAAAGAACGGGGTGGAACCTATTGACTGGCAGATAGAGAACATTTAAGCAGGAAAAAGAGAGGATAGCATATGAGTTTTATTGAGACATTGAAGGTGTTGGTGCTGGGCATTGTGGAGGGGTTTACGGAATGGCTTCCCATCAGCAGCACGGGACACCTGATCCTGGTGGATAAGATCGTCCAGTTCAAGCAGCCGGAAGAATTTGTAAACATGTTTAAAGTGGTTATTCAGCTGGGGGCGATTCTGGCGGTGATGGTGATTTATTTCCATAAGCTGAATCCGTTCAGCCGCAGAAAAAAGCCGGCTCAGAAGCGGGCTACCATCCGCCTGTGGATGAAGATCATTGTGGCCTGTATCCCGGCGGCGGTGTTTGGGCTTCTGCTGGACAACTGGATTGACACTGTGCTCATGGACAATGCCTACGTGGTGTCGGCCATGCTGATCCTGTACGGCGTACTGTTTATCGTGGTGGAGAACAGGAACATGGGGCGTCCGGCCCAGGTGCAGAAGGTGGGACAGATTTCCTTCCAGCTGGCCCTTTATATCGGTCTGTTCCAGGTGCTGGCCATGATTCCCGGAACCTCCCGGTCCGGTGCTACGATTTTAGGCGCCATGGTTCTGGGATGTTCCAGAAGTGCGGCGGCGGAATTCTCCTTCTTCCTGGGAATTCCCGTCATGTTTGGGGCCAGCGGCTTGAAAATTGTGAAATATTTTCTGGATGGAAACACATTTACCGGCCCTCAGGTGTTCTATCTGATTTTTGGCATGCTGGTAGCTTTTGTGGTTTCAGTGTATTCTATTAAGTTCCTTATGGGCTATATTAAAAACAACGATTTCAAGTTTTTCGGATACTACCGGATCGTGCTGGGAATCATTGTGCTGGCCTACTTTGGGGTGACGGCCCTGGTGGGATAGGCGGCAGGAAAAAATTCAAAAAAAACCAGGACAGCATGGCAAACAGCCGCGCTGTCCTGGTTTTTCTGTCATGCGCTCATGCGTCCCACTGCCTCTCTGGCACAGTCATCCAGCAGCTTTACGGTTTCCAGCATATCTTCTCTGGTGGTAGCCGGATTTAAGGCGCAGATGCGCAGCACCTTTTTGCCGTTTAACTCTGTGGTCAGCACCTGGGCGAAACCGCCGGCACAGAGTTCTCTGGAAATTTTCTGGTTCAGTTCATCCAGAGCCCGATCAGACAGCCCGGCGGGGGCATAGCGGAAGTTGATGACAGCCTGAGCGGCGGGGGAGATGATTTCCCAGTCCGGAAGGCGGCGGAGCGCTTTTTCCGCAGTCTCAGCCAGTTTATAGCCGTGGTCGATCATATCGCTCATGGCGTCGCTTCCCATAATCTGCAGGGTGATCCACAGCTTCAGGCTTCTGGCGGGACGGGTCAGCTCCGGTCCCAGATCCCAGAAGTTTGCTTCTCCCTCACCTGCGGAGGCATCCTTTAAATATTCCGGATGGACGGCGAAGGTCCTGGCCAGGTATCTGGGATCGCGGACCAGCACGGCGCTGCAGCCGTAGGTCTGCATCAGCCATTTGTGGGCGTCCCAGCTTAGACTGTCGGACCGTTCCACCCCTTTTAACAGGCCGCGGTGGGTATTGGACACCAGAACGGATGCACCGTAGGCACCGTCCACATGCATCCACAGGCTGAAGTTTTCGCAGATGCCGGCGATTTCCTCCAGGGGATCAATGCTGCCCGTGTTGGTGGTGCCTGCGGTGGCGATGACGGCAAAGGGCTTTTTTCCTGCTCTCAGATCCGCTTCGATGGCTGCCCTCAGCTCCGGAATCTTCATGCGGAAAGCGGAGTCGGAGGGGATAGAGCGCACCTGATCCGGGCGGAAGCCGATAATGTGCAGTCCCTTTGCTACGGAGGAGTGGGTCTGATCAGAGACATAGGCCACGCCCAGCTCCCGGTCTGCGTAGGTCAGCTTTGCGTCTCTGGCAGCGGTGAGCGCCGTCAGGTTGGCCATGGAACCGCCGGATACAAACAGTCCGCCCGCCGTCTCCGGATATCCCGCCAGGCCGCACATCCAGCGAATGGTTTCCTGCTCGATGCAGCCTGCTCCGGAGGCGTTTAACCAGCTTCCCGCATGGGGATCATAGGCGTTGGTCATAATATCACCCATCCAGGAAAACAGGGAAACAGGGCTGGGAACGCAGGCAAAGCACCGGGGATGCTGTACCAGGGACTGGTTGGCGTACACGTCCCGCTCCATCTCCTCAAATACTTCTTTTACCGGCCGCCCTTTCGCGGGGATTCCGCGGCTTTTCAGCCGGTGAATCGTCTCATCGTCCGCTTCCCGGGCCACATTCTGTGTCCCCATATTCTCATAAAAATCCAGGGTGGAATCCACAAACCCCTTCATTAATTCTCCCATCTCTCTCTTCTGTTCCTTCCGAATCAGATCCATTGCAAAACAGCTCCCTTCTATTCATCCTGAGATTTCTGTATCTGAAAATTTCTTGACATTTCCTGTCACCCACTGTATCATGAATCGGTAATTTTGTAAAATTTATAGATTTTATAAACTAATTAAAAATTTTTTATCATTTTGAGGAAAGGAGCTGTGTTATGGAAATCCGAACGTTATCCACGTTTCTTAGGGTCGCTGAGCTGGCCAGCTTTTCCCATGCGGCGGCTCAGCTGGGTTATTCCCAGGCGGCGGTGACCATCCAGATCCGTCAGCTTGAGCAGGAGCTTGGAGTCCGGCTCTTTGAGCGCATCGGGAAAAGGGTGAAGCTGACAAAGGAAGGGGAAAACCTGATTCCCAAAGCCATCGATGTGATGAACGCTGTCCGGGCGGTAAGAGATCTGGGAAAAGAAGACGAGCCGTCCGGAAAACTGCGGCTGGGAACGGCGGAATCTCTGCTGATCAGTGTTCTGCCGCCGGTAATGATGGAATTCTGCCGCCGCTGTCCCAAAGTGGAGTTTTCCACCTGCACCGGGATGGTGACGGAGCTGTTTGACATGGTAAAACAGAATGATATTGACGTGATGTATTTTCTGGACCGGCGGACCAATTTCCCTGAATGGATCAAGGTGGCGGAACGGCGGGAGTACGCCCTGTTTGTGGCCTCTCCGGACAATCCGCTGGCCAGGGAGAAGCATATTTCCACAGAACGGCTTCTGAGAGAACCTCTTCTTCTCACGGAAAAAGGGGTGAGCTATCGCTATGCCATGGAGCAGGAGCTGGCTGCCGCCGGCATGGCTGTCCGTCCGGTTCTGGAAACGGGCAATACCGACGTCCTCACCCAGATGCTTCTGAAAAATATGGGCGTCTCCTTTCTGCCGGAATTTGTGGTTCGGGATTATCTGGCGGACGGCCGCCTGGCAGCTCTGGACACGGTCTGTCCGGAAATCGAGATGTGGAGCCAGCTGGTGTATCACAGGAACAAGCTGGTGACGCCTCAGATGGAGGTTTTTATGGAGCTGATGAAGAAAATCATTTCCTAACAGAACGGAATTTCCTAACAGAACGGAAGGCGAAGGCTGTCCTGAGAGCGGGAAAACGTGATAAGATAAAAATATTACATACAAAGGGGGAAGCGGGATTATGCTGTCCAAACGGCAGAGCCACATTGTGGATATTCTCAGCAACGAGATGCGTCCTGTTACAGGAAAGGATCTGGGCAGAGCCCTGGGCGTATCAGACCGGACCATACGCTCCGACGTGGAGGCCATCAATGGGGAATATGGCTGTGAGCTTATACGAGCCAGCAGAAGAAGCGGATATTTTGTGGATCATGAGCTGATGAAGGCACAGAATATCAGCAGCCAGGAGGTGATTCCGCAGACAGCGCATCAGCGGTGCGTCTGGCTGATCAAGGAGCTGCTGTTCCGGAACCGGGAGATCAACCTTATCGATCTGCAGGAGCGGGTGTTTGTCAGCGGTTATTCCATTGACAATGACTTGCGCAAGATCAGGGAGATGATCCTGAAATATCCGGGGCTGCGCCTGGTCCGTTCCAAGAATCATATCCGTCTCTCAGGAGACGAAGGGGATAAAAGGAAGCTGTACAAAGAGCTTCTCATGGAGGAGACGAAAGGAAACTTTGTCAATTTGAACGCCATCGCAGAGATATGGAAGGATTTTGACCTTCTGAAGCTGGAGGATGATTTTGCCGAGATCTGCGACAAGTACGACTACCGGATTTCTGAGATGGAGTATCCGCTGATCATGCTTCACGCCGGCGTCTCCATCGAGCGGATGCTGAATCACAATTATGTCAGCGAGGAACTTGCGGATGGGGGAAATCAGGGGACCGGAAAGGAATACCAGATCGCCGACGAACTGTTTGCCCGGATTTCGGATATCTACAAGGTGAAGCTGGTAAAAGAAGAAGTACTGCGGTTTGCCGGCCTGTTAAAGGGAAAGGACCGGGTGACGGAGGAAGGGACGGCAAAAGACGGAGACGAGGGAATGGAACGCCTGATGGGGGATATCCTGGAGATTTTGAAGCAGGAATTTGACATCGACCTGTCTGCGGATGAAGATTTTCGGAGCGGGATTATTGCCCATATCCGCCTGCTGATGAAGCGGCAGCAGAATCAGGTGACGGCCAACGACATTTACCTTCAGGAGCTGAAGCGGAAATATCCCCTGGTGTTTGAGATGGCGGTCCGCGTAGCCCAGTGTATTGAGGGCTACTGCGGCACCCGTCTGAATGAAAATGAGATCTCCTTTCTGGCCCTTCATCTGGGAGCCGCCTGCGAGCGGATGAATACAGCGGAGCAGTACCGGGCGGTGGCCATTATCCCTAACAGCTACATCATGTCCAAGCCCTGTGTGGATAAGCTGATGCTTCGTTTCGGCAACCGGATGACCGTGGTGCGGGTATGCACTTTTTTCGAGGAGAGAAAAATTGTCCAGGACAATCCGGACCTGATTCTGACTACAGTACCCTTAAAGCATCATCTGGGAATTCCCACGGTTCAGATTTCCCTGTTTATAAACGGAGAGGATGAGAGCCGGGTATTTCAGATGCTCAATTATCTGGACAAGAGGAAATATCATAAGGATTTTGTGAATCTGATGGAACGGCTGATGCGAAAGGATTTGTTTCACATCCGGGAGTCTATGGAGAGCAGGGAGGAAATCCTGAATTTCCTCTGTGATTCTCTGTACGAGAAAGGCCTGAGCGGGGAAAATTTCAAGGAAAATGTTTTTCGGCGAGAGGCGCTCTCCGATACGTCTTTCGTCTACGGCTTTGCCGTACCCCATGCCATAGAGCCGTCCATGAGAGAATCCTGTATTTCCATCATGATTTTAAAAGAACCGGTAAAATGGGGAGATTTTCATGTGAGCCTGGTGGTACTGCTGGCCATTCGGGAGACGGATAACAGCCTGCTGAAAGTGTTTTTTGACTGGCTGTGCAATATTGTGACCGATAATAATAAATTTCAGGAACTGATTCAGTCCTCCGGCTATGAGGAATTTATGAATCATGTGATCCGGTAGAAAGGAGAACGCTATGGCGAAACTGGCGGAAAACCGCAAAAAGACGGCTGTTGCTGAAAAGAGAGAGGAGTTTCATGGGGCCGGGCTGGGAAGGAGATTTCTGGCTTATCTGGCAGACTGGTATCTGGGAGCTCTGGCGACGGCTCTTCCGGTGTCGGTGGTGTCCATGAAGCTGTACGGAACGGTGCAGAATCAGAATATTATGAGCTTTTACCCGCCCTATGGCCTGATTGCAGGCTGTCTCGGCCTGTTTGCGGCTGTAATTTATTATGTGGCCGTCCCTGTGCTGTTATGGCGGGGACAGACCCCCGGAAAGCATTGGCTGAAGATAAAAATTGTAAATGAGGACGGAAGTGAGGCCGGAACAGGCAGACTGATACTCCGTCAGCTTTTGGGAATTATTATTGTGGAAGGATCTCTGGTGTCGGCAAGCACCATCTGGCATCAGATGGTTTCCATTATAACAGGGGTAAATGTAGTGAGCATACTCATGTATGCGGGAATGGCAGTGAGTCTGGTGTCTTCCATCCTGGTTCTGGCGGGCCGTCATCGGGCTGTTCACGACTGGATTGGAGGAACCGTTGTAGTGTCCTGCAAATAATTTCCTAATGTTTAGGAAATACTGGTAACAAAACAACGGAAATAAACGTGCTATACTGAGAACCATCAGAAAAAATACACAAAAAAGGAGATGCGGGAAATGGAAGGTCTGGAACTGATCTGCTTTAACATTATCTCTTCCGTGGGAATGGCAAAATCCAGCTATGTGGAGGCCATGAGAGCAGCCGCGAAAGGGGACTATCAGCTGAGCGGCGAGAAAATGAAAGAGGGAGATGAATTTTATTCCAAAGGACATGACGCCCATCTGGAGCTTTTGTCAAAAGAGGCCAACGGAGAGGATCTGGGCAATGGAGTGATTTTAATGCACGCGGAGGACCAGATGATGGCTGCTGAGGTAGTCCGTCTGATGGCAGAAGAAAATATCAAAATGAGCAAAAAAATTCAGGCTCTGGAAAATAAATCGGCCTGATCATAAAGAGGAAAGGAAGGTATAAACAATGAAAAAAATTTATCTGTTCTGCAGCGCGGGAATGTCCACCAGTATGCTGGCGAGCAAAATGCAGAGTGTGGCGGATGCCCACAATGTGCCGGTGAAGGTGGCGGCTCATCCCCACAATAAGATTGGCGAAATCATTGCCACAGATCGTCCTGACTGCATCCTTTTAGGACCGCAGGTCAAGTATATGTACGACGAGACGGTAGCTCAGTACGGCAAGGAGAATATTCCTATTGCCGTGATTGATGCCGCAGATTACGGAATGATGGATGGAGAGAAAGTACTGAAGACTGCCATCAAGCTGATCAAGAATAATAAGTAATGCCAAAAAGGGGGATAAAAAAGCATGCTGAGCAAATTGGAAAAAATTCTGATGCCTCTGGCAGAGGCCATCGGAAGAAATAAGTATCTGATGTCGGTCCGCGACGGTTTCCTGGTGTCCACACCGCTTCTGATCGCCGGATCCATTTTCCTGGTAATCGCCAACTTCCCGATTCCGGCATGGACGGAATGGCTTTCTGCTGTGGTCGTGAACCAGAATACCGGCGAAACTCTGGCAACATTTCTGTCAAAACCGTCCGATGCCACATTTACTATCATGGCAGTATTCGCGGTGATGGGAATTGCCTATTCTTTCGCGAAACATATGAACACAAACCCGCTGTTCGGCGCGGCTGTGGGCCTGATGTCCTGGTTTCTGCTGATGCCTTATCTGGTTTCCGGAAATGTAACTGTAGGTGAGGCCACCCAGGCGGTTACCATGAGCGGCTTAAGTCTTGGATGGCTGGGCGCGAAGGGAATCTTCGTGGGAATTATCTGTGCTTTCGTATCCGTTCACATTTACGCGTGGGTGGAGCGCAAAGGCTGGGTGATCAAGATGCCGGAGGGCGTACCTCCTACAGTTGTGGAGTCTTTCTCCGCTTTGATTCCGGCAGTTGTGGTTATGACTGTATTCTTCCTGATCAACCTGATCTTCGGAATGTTCGGCACCAACGCCTTTGATATTATTTTCCAGTTCCTGCAGACTCCTCTGTTAAATCTGGGAGACACCCTGGGAGCCATGGTAATCGCGTACATTTTCCTGCACTTCTTCTGGTTCTTCGGCGTAAACGGAGGATCTGTGGTAGGTGCGGTATTCAACCCCATTCTTCAGACCCTGTCTCTGGAAAACCTGGATTACTTCCGGACGGGACTGGGAGAGGGACATATTATCTGCCAGCAGTTCCAGGATCTGTTCGCTACCTTTGGAGGCGCGGGTTCCACTCTGTCTCTGGTAATTGCCATGATCCTGTTCTGCAAATCCAAGCGGATTACTTCTCTGGGAAAACTGTCTCTGGTAGCCGGCATCTTCAACATCAATGAGCCGATCATCTTTGGTCTGCCCATCGTGCTGAACCCCACCATGATCATTCCGTTTATGATTGTGCCGACAGTAAACATTGTGATTTCCTACTTCTGCATGTCCCTTGGACTGGTGCCTATCTGCTCCGGCGTGAACATTCCCTGGACCTGTCCGCTGGGTATCTCCGGACTGCTGGCCACCAACTGGGTGGGCGGACTGCTGCAGATTGCTCTGCTGATTCTGGGTGTGGTGATCTACATGCCGTTTATCAAGATTATGGATAAGCAGTACTTAAAAGACGAGGCAGAGGCTGCTGCGAAGAAAGAAGAGGAAGACGATATTTCTCTGGATGACCTTTCCTTTGATGATCTGTAAAGAGAAGAGAGGAGACGGAAAACGATGAAGATTATCATGATTTATGACCAGATTCAGTCCGGGGCCGGGATCAAGGATGACCATATGGTTCCCCTGGGAGCCACCAAGGATCCGGTAGGACCGGCTGTGATGATGGAGCAGTATTTAAAGAAAGTGGACGGCCGGGTTGTGGCCTGCTTATACTGCGGAGACGGCTTTTATGAAGCCAATGCCGACGAGGTGAGCCGCAAGCTCTGTGCCATGGTAAAGAAGCTCCAGCCGGATGTGGTGATCTGCGGGCCGGCGTTCAACTACCTGGGATACGGAAAAATGGCAGCGAGAGTGGCTCTGGATATTAACACTACGGTGGGAATTCCGGCATTTGCGGCCATGTCCAGGGAGAACGAGGAGACGATCTCTGCTTACAAGGATAAAATTCACATCGTGGAGACACCCAAAAAGGGCGGTTTCGGATTAAATGAGGCTCTGGAAGGTATGTGCCTTCTGGCGGCGGCGATGGTAAATAAGGATAAAGAAGCAGACGTTGCAGCCAAGTATTGTTTTAAGTAAGCCTGAGAGGGGAATGTGGCATCTGCCATATTCCCCTTGCGTTCTATGAACGGAAAAATAAGAGAGAGAGGAAAGAAATATGTGGGGAATTATTGCGACCTGGAGAATGGCCTATGAGGGGATTGAGAAGGCCAGCGAGATGTTAAGGAGCGGAGGAGACGCAGGAGATGCCATTGAGACGGCGGTCAGAGAGGTGGAGGATTTCCCCTATTACAAATCCGTAGGTTACGGCGGCCTGCCCAATGAGGAGATGGAAGTGGAGCTGGATGCGGCCTACATGGACGGGGATACCCTGGACATCGGCGCGGTGGCTGCTATTAAGGATTTTGCCAACCCGGTTTCCATTGCCAGAAGACTTTCCAGAGAGCCGGTAAATAATCTGCTGGTGGGAGAGGGCGCGGAGAAATACGCTCACAAAGAAGGCTTTGAGAGAAAGAATATGCTCACCGACAGGGCGAAAATTCATTACCGTAATCGAAAAAAAGAGATAGCCCAGACGGAGATCAAGCCCTATGCCGGTCATGATACTGTGGGAATGGTATGTCTGGACGCCAGCGGAAAGATGACCTCTGCAACCTCAACCAGCGGATTGTTTATGAAGAGAAAAGGCCGCGTGGGGGATTCTCCCATCTCCGGTTCCGGATTTTATGTAGACAGCAAGGTGGGAGGCGCCAGCGCCACCGGTCTGGGAGAGGATGTGATGAAGGGCTGCGTCTCCTATGAGATTGTGCGGCTGATGAAAGAAGGGCTTCACCCCCAGGAAGCGTGCGAGAAGGCAGTTGCCATGTTTGACCGGGAACTGAAGGAGAGGAGAGGAAAAGCCGGAGATATGTCCCTTATCGCCATGAACAATAAGGGGGAATGGGGAGTAGCCACCAACATTGAAGGATTTTCCTTTGCTGTCGCCACGGAAAATGAGGCGCCGGTGGTATACCTGACAAAGAACGTGGATGGAAAATGTATCCACGAGGTGGCCAGCAAAGAATGGCTGGACGACTATATGAGAACCAGAACGGCTCCCCTGAAAGAGCTGTGACGGGAGGTGCCGGACGGTGATGGAAGAAAAAATTCTTGCGAAGGTGGATGAACTGTCCCAGGAGATGATCCGCACCATTATCCGCATGGTGCAGATCGACAGTGTAGAGGCGGAAGCAGAGCCGGACGCACCTTTTGGAAGAGGGGTGAAAAAGGCGCTGGATGCCGCCCTTCAGCTGGCTGAAGAGATGGGATTTTCTGCTGTAAATGTGGATAATTACATGGGTTACGCCTCTTACGGGGAGAGTGAGGATTACGTCTGCGCAGTGGGACATCTGGATGTGGTTCCCGTGGGAACGGGCTGGAAACAGCCCCCTTTCAGCGGGTATATGAAGGACGGAGTGATCTACAGCCGGGGAGTGCTGGACAACAAGGGGCCCATTTTTTCCTGCCTTTACGCTCTCTATGCTTTAAAAGAGCTGGGTATCCGGCCGGACCGCCAGATACGGATTCTCTTCGGCTGCGATGAGGAAACGGGATTTGAGGATTTGAAGTACTATCTTTCAAAAGAGAAGCCGCCGGTGATGGGATTTACTCCAGACTGCAAATATCCGGTGGTATATGCCGAACGTGGCAGAGCCTTGGTGGAGATTTCTCCGGTGTCCGCAGAACGGTTCTATGCCCTGATGAATGACTATGTACTTAATGCCAAAAACAACGGCGAGAGATTTCATATTGATTTTAAAGATGAAGAGTTCGGTCAGGTGGAAGTCAGAAATTTCAAAATTCTGCCTGCAGCTCCTGAAACAGCGCCTTCCGTCCCGTCTCTGCAATTTGCTGTCAGCTATCCGGCGGGCTGCACGGCGGACCAGATCGTGGAGACGATAAGGAAAGAACTGCCGGACGCAAAGGTTTCCCTGGTTTCCAATATGGATCCGGTCCGGTTCGAGAAGGACTGCCGGCTGGTAGACACCCTGAAATATACGTATGAGAAGGTTACCGGTATGGACGGAACTCCCGTTACCACTACCGGAGGGACCTATGCAAAAATGATGCCGAATATTGTGCCTTTCGGGCCGTCTTTCCCGGGACAGAAAGGCATCGGCCATCAGCCGGATGAGTGGATGAAAGTGGAAGATATCATCACCAACGCGAAGATTTATGCTCTGAGCCTTTACTATCTGTCAAAGGACGGGGAGGCAGAGGAAAAATGAAGGAGAATGCTATGATTGAGATATGCTGCGGAAGTTATGAGGATGCTCTGGCGGCAGAGCGGGGCGGGGCCGCGCGGATCGAACTGAATTCTGCTCTGGCACTGGGCGGTCTGACCCCTTCAGCCGGCTGTGTGAAGCTGGTAAAGGAACACACCGGTCTGAAAGTAGTGTCCATGGTGCGGCCGAGAGGAGCC
Organism: Candidatus Lachnoclostridium stercorigallinarum; assembly: GCA_019116745.1. GTDB lineage: Bacteria > Bacillota > Clostridia > Lachnospirales > Lachnospiraceae > Lachnoclostridium_A > Lachnoclostridium_A stercorigallinarum. The sequence goes on along the minus strand of DXBC01000046.1, from coordinate 1,099 downwards.
GGATTCTGCTACACGGAGGCAGAGACAGAGCAGATGTTTGCCGACGCCCGGGAGCTTCTGGAGGCGGGAAGCGATGGCCTGGCTTTTGGATTTCTCACGGAGGATCACAGAGTGGACCTGGAGAAGACAGGCAGAATGGTGGAGCTGATTCACAGCTACAAAAAAGAGGCAGTGTTCCACCGTGCTTACGACTGCGTACACGATCCGCGGGCGGCCATGGAGTCGCTCATTGCTCTGGGGGTGGACCGGGTGCTGACCAGCGGTCTGAGAGAGAAAGCAGAGGAGGGAGCCGGACTTTTAAAGGAGCTTCAGGAGACGTACGGTTCTCGGATCCAGATCCTGGCAGGCAGCGGAGTGAACGCGGGGAACGCAAAGGCTCTGATGGAGAAGACGGGGCTCTGCCAGGTGCATTCCTCCTGCAAGGACTGGAGAAGGGATGTGACGACTTCGGGAGAGTACGTAAACTACCGCTTTGCCCCGGCACCCCATGAGGATGATTACGACGTGGTCAGTGAAGAACTGGTAAGAAAGCTGGTTGAAAAAACGAGATGAACGGAAAGACAGCAAAACGGTATGCCGTTACCACGGCCGCAGTGATCGCCTCCGCCTTTCTGCAGGCCTTTGCCATGCAGACCTTTCTGACGCCGGCTCAGATCCTTTCCAGCGGTTTTACGGGAATGGCGGTCCTTATAGAGCGGATTACCTCTATTTATGGAATCCATTTTTCCACTTCTCTGGGAATGGTGGCATTGAACATTCCGGTGGCCATCTTCTGCTTTAAGCACATTGGAAAGAAATTTGTGATTTTTTCCATGGTCCAGGTATTCCTGGCCAGCTTATTTCTGCAGGTTCTTCATTTTGAGCCGCTGTTTGATGATGTGCTTTTAAATATCTGCTTTGGCGGATTTATCTACGGAGGCGCCATCGTCACGGCTTTGAAGGGAAACGCGTCCACGGCGGGAACGGATTTTATTGCCCTCTACGTATCCAACAGGACGGGCAAGGCCATTTGGCAGTATGTATTTTTATTTAACTCCTGTATGCTCTGCATTTTTGGATATATGTTTGGATGGGAGTATGCCGGGTATTCCATTATGTT